>CANHKG010000005.1 GCA_947460455.1 Rhodospirillales bacterium
GGCGACGCCGAGCATGACGGAGGTGTTCATCGTGGCCATGCCGCGGCCGATCAGGCGGTCGGGGAAGATGCCGCGGCCATGGGCCATGATGACGGTGCTGCAGGCGCTGAGGCTGCCGATGGCGATGATCGCGGCCACGGCGAGCCAGGCGGGCGGGTGGGAGAGGGCGGCGAGCAGGGCGAGGATGCTGGCGACCGCGAGCGTTCCGGCGATGGCGATCCATTTGCGGGTATCGAGGATGCGGTCCAGCGGGCCGAAGACCAGCATGCCGATCTGGTAGGCGATGACGGCGGCCAGCAGGACGTGGCCGGCCTGGACCGCGGTGAAGCCGTGCACCTCCCGCAGGAAGGGGCCGCCCCAGAGGCCCTGGATGGTGAAGGTGCAGGCGTAGTTGCAGAAATTCAGCGCCAGGATGAACTTGAGCGTGGGGTTGCGCAGCACCTCGCCCAGGCCGCGCAGCATCTCGCGCGGGGATTCCGGGGTGCGCGAGAGGAAGGGATGGCCCGGCGGTGCATCGCGCACGATGAACCATACGGCGATGGCGGCCAGCGCGGTGAAGGCGACCACGGCGCCGAAGAGCGGGCGCCAGCCGACCTGAAGCACGCCCCAGGCGAGCGGGGAGGTGGCCATGAGGTTGCCGAGCAGGCCGATGGCCAGCACCATCGAGGTGACCTGGGAGAACAGGTTGGGCGGGAACCAGCGGGTGATGACCACCATGCTGCCGATCAGCATCACCCCGAAGCCCGCCCCCATCAGCACGCGGCCGGCGAGCAAGGTGGGCCAATCCGGCGCCAGGGCGAACACCGTGCCGCCGATGGTGGCGAGCACCAGCATGCCGGTGACCGTTTTGCGCGGGCCGTAGCGGTCGAACAGGAAGCCCACCGGGATCTGCATGGCGGAGAAGCCGAAGAAGAAGGCGCCGGTGAGGGCGCCGAGGGCTTCCGGGCCGATGGCGAAGTCTCGCATCAGGTCCAGCCCGATGGTGACGTTGGCGGCGCGGAAGAAGTGGCTGGCGACATAGGCGGTGGCGAGCGTGGCGACGATGACCAGCGCCTGCCGTTGCAGCTTCTCGGCCATGCGCGGCTGTCTCCCCCGGTTCTTGGTTGCGGACCTATCACGCGGCGGGGGCGCGGGCTATCCAGCGCGGATGGAGGAAACCCCCGAAGACCGCAGGCGCGGCAATCTGCGCGGCGCGCTGGCGATGCTCGGCGCGATCGCGCTGTTCATCATCAACGACGCCATGATCAAGCTGGCCAGCGACGGAGTGCCGGCGGCGCAGACGATCGGCGTGCGCGGGGTGTTCGCCACCACCTGGGTGGTGCTGGCGGTGACGGCGGCGGGGCTGTGGCACCAATCCCACCATGCGCTGGACCGGCGCACGATGGGGCGTGCGGTGTTGGACGTGGGCAGCACCTTCACCTACCTGATCGCGCTGTTCCACATGCCGCTTTCGCTGGCAGTGGCGATCGGGCAGACGGCGCCGCTGATGATCCTGTGCCTTTCGGTGCTGTTCCTGCGCGAGCGGGTGCCGGCGATGCGGTGGGTGGCGGTGGCGGTGGGCTTTGCCGCCGTGCTGCTGGTGGTGCGGCCGGGGAGCGAGGGGTTCAGCGCCTGGGCGCTGCTGACACTGCTGGGCACGCTGATCAGCGCGATGCGCGATATCTATACCCGCATCGTACCTGCGCGCGTGCCCTCCCTGATCATCACGCTGGCAACCGCGGTGGCGGTGACCACGACCGGCGTTTCGCTGACCGCGCTGCATGGCTGGGTGCCGATGACGGGCGAGCAGTGGGCGCTGCTATTCGGGGCCTCCGTGTTCCTGGCCGGGGGATACCACCTGGCGATCGTGGCGATGCGGCACGGGGAGGTGAGCTTCGTGGGCGGGTTCCGCTATGCCTCCCTGCCGTTGGCCGCCGCCGTGGGGTTCGTGGTGTGGGGGCACCTGCCGGACCTCGTTGCCGTGCTGGGGATGGGGGTGATTGTGGGGGCGGGATTGTATCTGTTCCGGTCGGGGCGGAAGTAATTAGAAGCAAAATAAAATACAATATTGATCGTAAAATACGAATTCGCATTAAAATTATGGATGATGGATCAAAAATATTTTGATCCGATTTGGCTGGAAGAATCCGACATTCAGCTCCAACCGGGGCTGCCCGCTTGACCTACATCATGGCAGTCCGGCGTGCCGCCGCCCCATGGTCTGGCGTGGCTTTCCATCCCGTCCCACGCAAGGAGCTTCTCCATGGTCAGGAATGTCGGTGGCATCGATCGGGTTCTGCGGATCATCTTGGGGCTTGCCCTGATCGGGCTCACGCTGGCCGGGATGATCGGATGGTGGGGCTGGATCGGTGTTGTGCCGCTCGGCACCGCGCTGGTTGGCTTCTGCCCGCTTTACCCGCTGCTTGGCCTCAACACCTGCGCGGCGGGCCGTAGCGCCACCTGATCTGGCGCGCCTGCGTTTGCTTCCGCCTCTCGCAGCGTTTGCTGCGGTGCCGGCCGGCGCGTGGTGGCTTGCCGCCCAGCGCCCGCCGGTGGTTCCGGTGGCCGCAATGCCCCGGCACGTGCCGGTGACGGTGTTCGGCCCGGGTGCGCCGCCCTGGCCGAAGCACAGCCCAACCTGCAATCCGAGCGCAGCCGCCGACGAGAAGATCTCCAACGGGTTCGACCGCATCGCCTCCCTGCGGGACGGTCGGATCGAGGCGGCGGAGCCTGCCGGGATCAGCCCGCCGGCTGGGCCTTCGCGCTGAACTGGTCGAAGGCCTCAACCGCCTGGGCGGCGTACATGACAGAGGGGCCGGCGCCCATGTAGATCGCCATGCCGAGCGTCTCCATCACCTCCTCGCGGGTTGCGCCGTTGCGCAGGGCGGCCTCGGCATGGAAGGCGATGCAGGCGTCGCAGCGCGTGGCAACGCCGATGGCGAGCGCGATCAGCTCCTTGGTTTTCGTATCGAGTGCCTTGGGTTCCAGCGCGGCACGGGCGATGGCGGAGAAGCCCTTCATCACCTCCTGTGCGCCGCCGCGCAATTCGCGCAGCGGCGTGGAGAGGGAGGCGGCGAGTTCGGGCCAGTTCTTGTGCATGATCCGTGATCTATCCGCAGGGTTACTTGAAGGCGCAGCCGGCGGGGACGCCGAGGAGCTTGAAGACAACAGCGGCGGGGCAGAAGCCGGTGATGGCGGCCTGGATCATGTTGGCGCCGGCGAAGGCTGCGACCAGCAGGAACCAGGGGCTGACGAACCAGCCCAGGGCCAGGCTGGCGAGGATGACGAAGCCGGCGAAGGCGAGGACGGCGCGGTCGAGGGTCATGGCGGTTTCTCCTGTCAGGCGGGAAGGTGCTGGCGGGTCCAGCGGACGATCTGCTCGGCCGGCATGGCGCCGGCGGTCTGGGCCAGGACGCGGCCGTGGTGCAGCAGGAACAGGGCGGGGATGCCGCGCACGCCAAGGCGGGCGGAGACGGCGGGAGCCTGGTCGGCGTTGAGCTTCAGCAGCCGCACCTCCGGCTCCAGCGCCGCGGCGGCGCGGGCGAACTGGGGCGCCATGCTGCGGCAGGGGCCACACCAGGGGGCCCAGATATCCACCAGCACAGGCACGTCGCCGGACTGGGCGTGGCGGTCAAAGCCGGCCTCGTCCACCTCGTGGGGGGCGCCGTCGAACAGGCGGGCCTTGCAGGCGCCGCAGAGGGCCTCTGCCCGGCGGTCGGCGGCGACGCGATTGGTGGCGGCGCAGTGCGGGCAGACAATGTGGTTGGTGGCGGTCATGTCGGCTCCTTCAAATTCTCGATGCTGGGCTGTTCGGCAACAAGCATTCGTGGAACGGCCCGCTCTCGCCGCGGACGGCCGGCAGCCAGGGCCATGGCCAACCGCGGCCCAGGGGGTGGACGGCACGAAGTGGTATGCCGGGTCCTGGCCTATCACGGTCAGCCGGGCTTGCGGGCGGCGCTGGGGGCCAGCTCGTAGGCCATCAGGGTGCCCTCCAATCCGGCGCCAAGGACGACGATCTCCGCCATGCTGCTGCTCCTTGCTGCCCGCGTGGTGCCGCTGGCTGCTGGTCGTTGCTTGACTTAATATCAAAAATTGCGTATTTACGCAAGTATGAATATTGATGCTGCCCGGATGAACGAAGCCGCCGGATCGGCCAGCGACCTGCTGAAGGCGCTGGGCCATCCGAACCGGCTGATGATCCTGTGCCTGCTGGTGGACCGGGACCGCTCCGTGGGCGAACTGGCAACGCTGCTGGGCGCGCGCGATTCCACCATCTCCCAGCATCTGTCGCTGCTGCGGCGTGAGGGTTTGGTACGGGCGCGGCGCGAGGCGCAGACGATCTGGTACGCGATCGCGAGCGAGCCGGCGCGGCGGGTGCTGGAGACGCTGGCCTTGATCTACTGCGCGGCACCGCCTGCCGTGCCCTTTCCCCCTGGGAGGAACAGCCCGTGAAGACCCTGTCCTTGCATGCCGCCTGGGCCGTGCTGGCCCTGGCGCTGTGGCTGCCCGCCGCCTCGGCGCAGGAGGCCTTCACCGTGCGGGTGGCGCCGCTGGCCGACCAGAAGGCGGTGTTCGCCACCGTGGAGAGCCTGGACGTGGTGACGGCGCGGGCGCGCATCGGCGGCACGGTCGGGCGGCTGGCGGTGCGCGCGGGCGATCGGGTGGAGGCCGGCCAGGTGCTGGCGGTGGTGGCTGACCAGAAGCCGCTGCTGCAGTTGGGCGCGCTGGACGCGCAGCTGGCCGGGCTGCGCTCGGCCCTGGAGCAGGCGCGAGCGGACCAGGCGCGGGCAGAGACACTGTTCCGTCAGGGCTCCGGCCCCAGGGTGACAATGGACCAGGCGCGCACGGCGGTGGAGGTGGCGGTGGCCACCATCCAGGCACGGCTGGCCGAGCGTGGCGTGGTGGACCAGCAGATTGCCGAGGGGGCGGTGCTGGCGCCGGTGCACGGGCGGGTGCTGGCGGTGCCGCTGACCGATGGCTCCGTGGTGCTGCCCGGCGATGTGCTGGCGCAGATCGCCGGGCAGGAGGCAGTGCTGCGGCTGCGCGTGCCGGAGCGCCACGCGGCCTTCCTGCGGGTGGGGGACCGGGTGCGGCTGGATACCGAGGGACGGGTTGCCGGCCCCGGCTTCGGCACGGTAACGCGGGTGTATCCGCGCATCGAGGATGGGCGCGTGGTGGCCGATGCGACCATGGCGGGGCTGGATGCGTTCTTCGTGGGCGAGCGGGTAACGGTGTGGATCGGCACCGGGGCACGGCCGGGAATGGTGGTGCCGGCCGGGCTGCTGCGCACGCGCTTCGGGCTGGACTATGCGCTGGTGCGGCGCGACGGGCGCGCGGTGGAGACGCCGGTGCAGCGCGGCCGGCCAACACCCTCGCCGGAGATGCCGGACGGGGTGGAGATCCTGTCCGGCCTCGCCGCCGGCGACGTGCTGGCCGCGCCATGAGCATCGACCCGGGCCTTTCCGGCCGGCTGACCGCGGCGACGATCCGCTCGCCGCTGACGCCGCTGTTCCTGATCGCGGCGCTGGTGGCCGGGATGATCGCGCTGCTGGTGATCCCGCGCGAGGAGGAGCCGCAGATCAGCGTGCCGATGGTGGATATTCTGGTGGCCGCCGACGGGCTGCGCGCACCGGATGCGGTGGAACTGGTGACCAAGCCGCTGGAGATGATCATCAAGGCGATCCCGGCGGTGGAGCACGTGTACAGCCAGACGCAGGATGACCGCGTGATGGTGACCGCGCGCTTCAAGGTCGGCACATCGGAGGATGACGCGGTGCTGCGGGTGCACGACCGCATCCGCGCCAACCTGCAGCGCATTCCGCCGGGGATCGCCGAGCCGCTGGTGGTGGGCCGCGGCATTAACGATGTGGCGGTGGTGGTGCTGACGCTCTCCCCCGCGCCAGAGGCGGCCGAGCAGTGGACCGACCGGCGGCTGTTCGAGCTGGCCGGCAAGCTGCAGGTGGAACTGGCCAAGGTGGAGGACATCGGCACCAGCTACGTGGTGGGCACCAGCCCGGACCAGATCCGGGTGGAGCCGGACCCGGAGCGGCTGGCGCGCTACGGCGTGACCCTGCAGCAGCTGACGGCCAAGGTGCGCGACGCCAACCGGTCCTTCGTGGCCGGCCAGGTGCGCGACGGCGGGGCAAGCCGGGTGGTGGCGGCGGGGCAAACATTGGCGGGCGTGCCGGATATCGGCCTGCTGCTGATCGCCACGCGCGACGGGCGGCCGGTGTATGTCCGCGATGTGGCCGAGGTGCGGGTGGGCGCCGCGGCCGAGGACGTGCGGGTGTGGAATGTCAGCCGCGCCGCCGACGGCACGTTGCAGCACGCACCTGCGGCCAGCCTCGCGCTGGCCAAGCGCGCCGGCGCCAATGCCGTGGTGGTATCGGGTGCGATCCTGGATCGTGTGGAGCGGCTGAAAGGGCGGCTGCTGCCGCCGGATATCCGCGTGGAGGTCACGCGCGACTACGGCGCCACGGCCAACGAGAAGGCCAACGAGCTGTTGTTCCACCTGGGCCTGGCAACCGCTTCGATCGTTGTGCTGATCGCGCTCGCCATCGGCTGGCGCGAGGCGGTGGTGACGCTGGTGGTGATCCCGACCACGATCCTGCTGACCATGCTGGCGGCGCAGCTGATGGGATACACCATCAACCGCGTCAGCCTGTTCGCGCTGATCTTCTCCATCGGCATCCTGGTGGATGACGCCATCGTGGTGGTGGAGAACATCGCCCGGCACTGGGGCATGGCCGATGGCCGCCCGCGCCTGCAGGCGGCGGTGGATGCGGTGGGGGAGGTGGGCAACCCGACGGTTATCGCCACGCTGACGGTGGTGGCGGCGCTGCTGCCGATGTTGTTCGTTTCCGGGCTGATGGGACCCTACATGGCGCCGATCCCGGCCAATGCCTCGGCGGCGATGCTGTTTTCCTTCTTCGTGGCGATGGCGGTGGCGCCGTGGCTGATGCTGAAGCTGGCCCCCAGGGAGCAGGGGCGGGGTGGGGCGCCGGGCCATGCGCAGGGCGAGGGAAGGCTGGGTGCGCTCTATCGCCGCGTCGCCACGCCGTTGCTGCGCACGCGGGCGCGGGCCTGGGCTTTCCTGCTGGCCGTGGGAGTGGCCACGCTGGCGGTGTGCATCGCCTTCTACACGCGCGACGTGACGGTGAAGCTGCTGCCGTTCGACAACAAGAGCGAGTTGCAGGTGGTGCTGAACCTGCCGGAGGGCGCCACGCTGGAGGAGAGCGAACGGCACCTCTTCGCCGCCGCCGCGATCGCCGCCGCGCTGCCGGAGACGATTTCGGTGCAGATCCATGCCGGCACCGCCGCGCCGTTCAACTTCAACGGGCTGGTGCGGCACAGCTACCTGCGCCGCGCGCCCGAGCTGGGCGACCTGCAGGTGAACCTCGCGCCCAAGCAGGCGCGCACGCGCAGCAGCCACGCGGTAGCGCTGGAGCTGCGCCGCCTGCTGGCCGCGCTCGCCCTGCCGGCCGGCGCCACCCTGCAGGTGGTGGAGGTGCCGCCCGGCCCGCCGGTGCTGGCCACGCTGCTGGCCGAGATCTACGGGCCCGACATCGCCACGCGCCGCGCCGTGGCGGAGGAGGTGAAGAAGGTCTTCCGCACCGTGCCCTATGTGGTGGACGTGGGCGACAGCTACGGTCATCCGCGCCCGCGTCTGCGCCTGTCCATCGACCAGGAGCAGCTGGAGCATTTCGGCGTGGAGCAGAGCGACGTGTACGACACGATCCGCACCCTGTTCAGCCAGCAGCGCGTGGGCACCTCGCATCGCGGGGAGGAGCGCAGCCCGATGGATATCGTGATCGGCCTGCCGAAGCCGGACCTGGCCTGGAACGGGCGGCTGGCCTCCACCCCGGTGCCGGCGAACACGCAGCCGGGCAGCCGGGCGGTGGTGGAGCTGGGCCAGGTGGTGCGCGCCACGATGGAGATGGGCTCGCCCGCCCTGTTTCGCCGCGACGGACATTTCGCCGACCTGGTGACGGCGGAACTGGCCGGGCAGTTCGAGGCACCGATCTATGCCATCCTGGACATCAACCGCGCGATCGACGGGCACGACTGGGCCGGCCTGCCGAAGCCCGTGATCAGCTGGCGCGGGCAGCCGGCGGACGATGCGAAGCCGACGCTGCTGTGGGATGGCGAGTGGGAGATCACCTTCGTGACCTTCCGCGACATGGGGGCCGCGTTCGGTGTGGCGATCCTGGCGATCTACATGCTGGTGGTGGGCCAGTTCCGCAGCTTCCGCGTGCCGCTGGTGATCCTGACGCCGATCCCGCTGACCCTGATCGGCATCGTGCTGGGGCATTGGCTGCTGGGCGCGGCGTTCACCGCCACCTCCATGATCGGCTTCATCGCGCTGGCCGGGATCATCGTGCGCAATTCGATCCTGCTGGTGGATTTCATCCGCCATGGCGCGCGCCCCGGGGCAACGCTGCGCGAGGTGGTGCTGGAGGCCGGCGCGATCCGCTTCAAGCCGATCCTGCTGACCGCGCTGGCCGCGATGATCGGGGCCGGCACGATCCTGACCGACCCGATCTTCCAGGGCCTGGCCATCTCGCTGCTGTTCGGCCTCGCCTCCTCCACCTTGCTGACGCTGCTGGTGATCCCGGCGATCTATGTGGTGATGCGCGATGCCGATCGGGTCGTTTGACCGGCGTCATGCACCGGCCGCCGCCCCCTGCCGATCCTCCCGTTCCGGAACTCAGGGGCTCGGCGCGCCCTGCGGGACAAGGCAGCGATGGCAGCACATCGCGCCCGGGCGCTTGACCCCAGGCGCCCGGCGATCCGCGGCACCGCGATGTTTTCTTCCAGGGCGGCGGAGCGGTTTCACGCCGCCTTGCCGAGGCGGGCGGCAGTTTCTCAGGGGTCGATGAGGCGGTTTTTCTCGATGCGCAGGATGCGGGTGGCGATGGCGGCAGTGAAGGCGCGGTCGTGGGAGACGAGGACGCAGGTGGCGGCCCCGCCCTTTGCAGAGGTCGCGAGAATTTCCTCCTCCAGGCGTTCCTGGCCGGCGATGTCCACGTGGTTGGTGGGTTCGTCCATCAGGTAGAAGTTGGGTTCGGCCAGGCGCAGGGCGAGGAGGCCCAAGCGGGCTTTCTGGCCTGGCGAGAGGCGGGCGATGGGGCGGGCCTGGCTGGGCACGTCGAAGCCGGCGCCGGCGAGCAGGCTGGTGCTGCGCTGGTCGCCGAGGCGGAAGCGGGCGGTGATGAAGCCGAGCGGGGTTTCCGCAGCCGGGAGCTGGGACATCTGCTGGTCGATGTAGCCGGGGACGACTGATGGCGCGACGGTGAGGCCGGGGATCTCCTCGCCTTCCACGGCGCGGCGCAGCAGGTGGACGAGGCGGGATTTGCCGGCGCCGTTGGGGCCGGTGAGGACGATGCGCTCGCCCTGGTGGATGCGCAGCTTGCCGGTGCGGAACAGGGCGCGGCCATCGGGGGTGGAAACCTGGAGGTCGTCCAGCGTCAGCAGCACCTTGGCGTGGGTGGTGGAGCTGGCCAGGCGGAGGTCGGCCTGGCGGGTTTTGGTGAGCGGGCGGGCGGATTGCTCGATGGCTTCGGCGCGGGCGTTGAGCTGCTTGGACTTCTTCAGCAGCAGGTCGCTGCCGCTGTTGATGCCGACGTTCTTGAGGCGGCCGGCGTTGGCGCGCAGGCGGTCGGCCTCCTTCATCTCGCGCGCGAAGACCTTTTCCTGGCGGGCGTCGTCGGCTTCCAGAAGTTCGCGGGCGGCGGAGAAGGGGTGGGCGTAGAGCGCGCTGCGTTCCGGGCGCAGGAACAGGGTGTGGGTGGTGCAGGCATCGAGGAAGGCGCGGTCGTGGCTGGCGACCAGGATGCCGGCGCCTCCGGTTTCGTGCTGGAGCCAGGATTCCAGGCGGTCGAGGCGGGCGAGGTCGAGGTGGTTGGAGGGTTCGTCCAGCAACAGCAGGTCGGGCTCGGCGATCCAGGCGCGGGCGATCAGGGCCATGCGCTGCCAGCCGCCGGAGAGGTTGGCGAGCGGCTTTTCGTAGAGGTCTTCGGGGGTTTCGAAGGTTTGCAGCAGGACATCGACGCGCCATTCGTTGGCGGCGCGGTCGGCGGCGGGCAGGGCGCGGCGGATGGCCTCGTGCATGGGGAGCGGCAGGAGGGTTTCGGGGACGTCCTGCTCGACGTAGCCGGTTTTGAGGCCGCGGCGGCGGGTGAACTCGCCGGAGGTGGCCTCATGGGTGCCGGCGAGGATGCGGAGCAGGGTGGATTTGCCGGCGCCGTTGGCGGCGACGAGGCCGATGCGCTGGCCTGGCTGGATGGCGAGGTCGAGGCCGGCGAAGAGGGGGCGCGGGGTGGCGACCGTGAGGGCGCGCAGGGTGAGGAGGGTCATGCTGGGGGATCCGTGGTCCGGGGTGCCCTGGGGAGGGCTTTGGTCGTGCCTATGGGGAGGCAGGCCGGGCGGATCGGGGGTGGTCTGTTTGGAGTGGCCTGCTTATCCGCTCCACCCGTCCGAAGCCGGACGGGCTGCGCGGGCAGGACACTCGATGCGCCGGTGGGCCCGCCCCGCAACGTGGTGCTGCGGGGCCTGGCAGGGGCCGCGGGTGCGGTGCTGCTGTCGTGCGGTCATGGGTGCAGCCCTCCTGCGGCTGAGGTGGCGAGTGTGTTCAGGATGGGGGAGGAGGTGGGGGATGGCAAGAGCCTGACGGTGCATTCGCGGGAGCGAGCCGCCAGAAGCAACGCAAGAAAGAAAGTGGCCACAGAGACACAGAGGCACAGAGGAGCAAGGCAAGGGAGGTAGCGAAATGCGGGGAACTTTGCACATCACGGGAATGAACTGGAATATCCCGACGATAATGGCAGCCCCATGGTGATGGGGGCGTTCTGTTCCTTCTCCCTTGCCTTGCTCCTCTGTGTCTCTGTGTCTCTGTGGCCGCTTTCTTTTTTCTTTCTTCCCCGATGCCACCCTACGCGGTGGGGGTGAGGACTTCGTTCAGCGCGCCGTTGGGGAGTTCGGGGCTGGCTTCGTGTTGGAAGCAGGCGGCAGCCCGCGCTGGTTCGGTGCGGTAGAGGGGGGGGAGAGTGGTGCTGCACTTGGGCATGGCGACGGGGCAGCGTTCGACGAAGCGGCAGCCGTGGGGGGAGGGGGTGGCGGCGGTTTTCTGGTCGCCTTCGTCATCCAGCCAGTCTCGCGTGGTGCTCACCTGCGGGATCGAGGAGATGAGGAGCTGGGTGTACGGATGCTGGGGGTGTTTCACCACGCGTTCCACGGCGCCGGCTTCGGCGACGCAGGCGCGGTACATGACCAGGATGTTGTCGCTGACCTGGTAGGCTGTGGCGAGGTCGTGGGTGATGTAGATGATGGAGATGCCCATCTCATCTGTGAGTTTGCGCAGCGAGGTGAGGATGGTGGCGCGGAGCGAGGCATCGACCATCGAGACCGGCTCGTCTGCCACGATGAGCTTGGGTTTCATCAGCACGGCGCGGGCGACCATGATGCGCTGGCGCTGGCCGCCGGAAAGCTGGTGGGGGTAGCGGCCGAGGATTTCCTCCGGGCGCAGGCCGACGGCGCGAAGGGCGTTCTCGATCATCGTGCGGCCTTCGGCGCGGGATGAGGCGAGGTTGAAGTTGCGCACCGGCGTGGTGAGGACGTGGTCCACCCGGTAGAACGGGTTGTAGACCTCGTAAGGGTCCTGAAAGACGGCCTGGACGTCGCGGCGGAACTGGCGGCGCTGGGGGCCGGAGAGGCGGGCCATGTCCTGGCCCTGGTAGAGCACCTGGCCCTCGCTGGGCGGGACGAGGCCGAGGATCATGCGGGCGAGCGTGGTCTTGCCGGAGCCGGATTCGCCGACGACGGCGGTGATGGCGGGCTTGCTGGTGTCGATGGACATCGACAGGTCGGACAGCGCCGTGTTGGTGCCGTAGCGCTTGGTGACGTGGCGGGCTTCCAGGAGGGGAGTCATGGGGAAGTTTCGAACTCCAGGAAGTAATTAGAAAACATCAAAAATGTTATGCCAAGAAACAAAGAGCCCGCTGCAAATTTTAGGTGCCGCTTCCCTTTTGATGGGAGAAGGCCTGGATGGAATAATGAAAATGACCCCAGCAGTGAGGCGCGATCGATTTTTCTGCGGTCCATGCTCCTATACATTTGAATTGAGTTGTAGAGCATAAAAATAATCAGGAAAAACGAGGCCCACTGACAAAGAATTCCCAGTGTTTCGGGAGACACTTCGAAAAAGAATGCTCTTGCTTCCTGGCTCATGCGAAGTGGCACGCGGCTTGTTGGTTTGGTGCAACTTCGCGGACGGCGGGCTTTTCGGTCGTGCAGCGGGCCTCCGCGCGGGGGCAGCGGGGGTGGAAGGCGCAGCCTGGGGGGAGATCTCGCAGGAGGGGGGCGAGGCCGGGGATGCCCTGCATGGCGCCGCGTTTTTCGAGCGAGGGGAGGGAGGAGATCAGCGCCTGGGTGTAGGGGTGACGCGGCCTGGTGATGATTTCGGCGATGGGGGCGAGTTCGACGAGGCGGCCGGCGTACATGACGCCGAGGCGGTCCACGAACTGCGCCATGAGGCCCATGTCGTGGCCGACGAGGATGATGGCGCAGCCGAGGTCGCGCTGGACGCGGGCCAACGTCTCCATCACCTGGCGCTGGACGACGACATCGAGCGCGGAGGTGGGTTCATCGGCGATGATGACCTTGGGGCGCAGGCAGATGGCAATCGCGATGCAGGCGCGCTGCTTCATGCCGCCCGAGAGTTCGTGCGGGTAGAGGTTGGCGACGTGGGGGGGCAGGCCGACGGTGCGGAGGAGCTCGGCGACACGGGTTTCGAGTTCGGCGCTGGTGAGTTTCAGGCCGTGGTCGCGGAAGGCATCCGCGAACTGGGCCTTGATGCGGATGACGGGGTTAAGCGAGTTCATGGAGCCTTGCGGCACCATGGCTATCCCGGCCAGGCGCAGGTGGCGCATGCCTTCGTGGTCCAGCGCGGAGAGCTCGGTGCCGTCGAGGCTGACACGGCCGCCGGTGATGCGGCCGGGGGGCTTGATCATGCGCAGGATGGACAGCGCCATGGTGGATTTGCCGGAGCCGGATTCGCCGGCCAGGCCCAGGCGTTCGCCGGGGAGGAGGGCGAAGGAGACGTCGTCCACCGCCTTCACGGCGCCGAGGGGGTGTTCGAATTCGACCTTGAGGCCTTCGACTTTCAGGATGGCGTTCATGCGGGGCCTCCCTTCGGAGGGGGGGCGGCGGGAACGGAGGGAAGGTTCACCACGGAGGCGCGGAGGGCACGGAGGAGGCACGGAGGCGCAAGGTGCAACGGCACTCTCCGTGCCTGCTCCGTGCCCTCCGTGGCTCCGTGGTGAATCCTGAGGGTGCCCGGGGTCATGCGGAGCGCCTCAGCCGGGGGTTGGCGTATTCGTCGAGGCCGACGGTGACGAAGAAGAGGCCGAGGAAGACCAGGACGATGATGACGGTGGGGGCCAGCCACCACCACCACCAGCCGTTGATCATGGCGGCGTTGAAGTTCACCCAGTAGAGCGTCATGCCCAGGGTCGGCGCATCGATCGGGCCGAGGCCTAGGACTTCGAGGCCGATGGAGGCGAGGATCGCGCTGGAAACCGCGTTGACCAGCGTGGCGGCGAGGTAGGGCAGCAGGTTGGGCATCAGCTCCAGCACGATGATCGCGGGGCCGGACATGCCGGACATGCGGGCGATCTCGACATAGCCGCGTTCGCGTAAGGAGAGCACCTGGGCGCGGATGGTGCGGGTGGGGTTGAGCCAGGCGAGCGAGGCGACGACCAGGGCCATCTGGTTGACGGAGAGGCCGCCACGGATGCCGACGGCGATGATGATAAGCACCAGCAGGCCGGGCACGGTGAGGCCGATATCGGCGATGCCGCGGATGATCGTGTCGGCCCAGCCGCGGTAGTAGGCGGCGACGAAGGCCAGCACGGTACCGATGGCCACGCCCAGGATGCCGGCGATGAAGCCGATCTGCAGCGTGAGCGGGGTGCCGGCGACCATGACGGCCAGCAGGTCGCGGCCCTGGCGGTCCGTCCCGAAGGGATAGCGCCAGGAGGGCGGCTGGAGCGGGCGGACCGAGAGGGCGCGGGCGTCTTCCACGTCCACCACGAAGTGGCCGATGACGACGAAGGCGACGAGGAAGAGCAGCAGGCCACTGCCGACGACGAGGGAGAGGTTGCGGCGCAGGTAGCGCAGGAGGCCGTTCATCTCTCAGGTCCGCCGGTAGGTGATGCGCGGGTCGAGCAGGGGGTAGACGAGATCCAGGATCAGGGTGGCCAGGCCGAGCGAGACGATGACGGTGAAGACGATGCCCTGGATGAGGAAGTGGTCGTTCTCGCGGATCGCCTGGAACAGCAGGGTGCCGATCCCCGGGTAGCCGAAGATCACCTCCACCAGCACGGCGCCGGAGAGGATCTGGCCGAGGGCCAGGGCCAGGGCGGTAATCTGCGGCAGGATGGCGTTGCGCAGGCAGTAGCGCGAGAAGATGGTGAGGCTTTTCAGGCCCTTGCCCTCGGCGAAGACCACGTAGTCCTCGCCCATCGTTGTCACCATCATGCCGCGCATGCCCAACGCCCAGCCGCCGGTGGCGACCAGGATGATGGAGAGCGCGGGCAGGGTGGCGTGGCGGATGATATCCAGCGCGAAGGCGATCGACAGGCTGGGCACCGCGCCCATGGAGTAGCCGCCGAAGATCGGCAGCCACTGCACCTGGAAGGCCAGCAGGTACATCAGGATCAGGCCAAGCAGGAAGAACGGGATGGCGTGCAGCGCCCAGAGCGGCGGCATCAGCCAGGCCATCCAGCGCGGGGCACGCGGCCAGGCGAGCAGGGCGCCAAGGATGGTGCCGATGACGAAGGAGAGCAGCGTGGTCATGCCCAGCAGCCCGACCGTCCAGGGGATGGATTCGGAAATCATGTCCCAGACGGTGCGCGGGTAGTTGGCGATGGAGAAGTTGAAGTCGCCGCGCACGACGTCGCCAAGATAGGACAGGTATTGCTGCCAGAGCGGGCGATCGAGGCCGAAGCGGACCTCGTAGATCTTCACCATCTCGTCGATGCCCTGCTGGACATAGCCGCCGAGCTGGGCCTGCTGGAGGAGCTTGGTGCGCACGGGGTCCTGCCCGGAGAGCTTGGGCAGGAAGAAGTTGAGGCTGGCGGCGAGCCAGACGATGACGACGAAGACGCCGCAGCGCTTGAGGATGGCGAGCATTTGCACTGCGGCGTGTCCGTGTTGTCAGGTCAGGCGGGCTGGAGCGACCAGAGCACCATCGGGAAGGTGAGGTGCCAGTGGGCGCCGTTGACGTGGAACGGGGCCTTGGAGTTCTCCTCCGTGGGCCAGTTCTTCCAGTAGGTGGTGTTCATCGGGATGCGGTGATGGGCCTGGACGAGCTGGATATCCGGCAGTTCCGGCAGCCAGATTTCCATGGCCTTGCGGAAGAGGTCCTTCAGCTTGGCCTGGTCGGTGGGGGGCACGCTGAACATCTCGTCCACGATCTTGTCGTAGGTGGCGTTCTTCCAGCGCGGGAAGTTCACCTGGTGCCCGCCGGGCACAGCGACGGAGGCGGACTGGTACAGCTTCAGCGTGTTGTAGGGCTCGCTGACGCTGCCGCCGTGGCCGTAGATGGCGCCGGTGTACTGGCCCTTCTGGAAGCGGTCGTCGAAATCGGGCGGCAGGGACATGCTGGCATCGATGCCGGCGCGCTTGAGGAGTTCCACCAGCACGGGGCCGATGGCGGGGCCGGAGCCGCCGAAGCCGATGATATCCAGCGTGATCTTCTTGCCGGCGGCGTCGGCCCACATGCCGTCCGAGCCCTTCTTGAAGCCCTTGGAGGTGAGGATGGCATCACCCTTGCGGCGGTCGAAGGCCAGGGTGTCGTGCTTCTGCAGCAGGTCCTTCACATGGTCCTTGTAGGGCTGCAGCGGCGCGTAATCCGGCATCGGCAGCGGCGAGAGCTCCGAGGCGCCGAGGTAGCCGACATCGATCACCTGCTGGCGGTCGATGTAGTGGCTGATGGCCCAGCGCACGTCCTTATCGTTGAAGGGCGCGACCTCGTTGTTGACGTAGAGCGAGAGCGGCCACCAGTCGCGGTAGCCGAAGGGCGGCTTCTGGCCGGAATGGGTGGTGATCTTGGGGTTCTGGCGGAAGACGGTGGCGAAGGTGGCCGGCTGCATGCCGGTGCCGGCATCGACCTGGTTGGTGATGAGGAGCTGGGCAGTTTGCTGCTCGCCAGCGGTGGGCAGCCAGATGTTGCGCAGGACCTGGGGCATCGGGGCGAGGCCCTTTTCCGCGGCCCACCAGGTGGCGCGGCGGTCGAACACCTTCTGCTGCGGGTTGGCGGCGCTGACCTGCCAGGGGCCGGTGGTGACGGGCAGGCCCTTGGCGACATCGAAATGCTTGAAGGTGGTCCAGTCCTGCCCTTCAAACACGTGCTTCGGCACGATGTACACGCCGATGTCGTACTTGTACGTCATGAACATGAAGAAGCGCGGCGAGGGGATCTTGAAGTCCACCACCACGGTGTTGGCATCGGTGGCGGTGGCCTTCTCAACGGCCTGCTGCACGTCGATGCCCCAGCGGACCTTGGGGCCGAGGTCGCGCAGGCTGTTCAGGGTGAAGGCGACGTCTTCGGCGCTGAAGGCCACGCCATCAGACCACTTGATGCCGCTGCGGGTCTTGATGGTGAGCTTGCGGTTGTCTGGCGTGAACTCGTAGCTCTCGGCCAGCCACATGTGCATCTTGTCGGCGAAGGCGGAGTAGTAGGCCAGCGGCTCGTACATCATGTTCGGGCCGTTCTGGTGGTTGGAGCCGATGGAGTACGGGTTCCACAGCTCGAAATCGACCCAGCGGCCTTCGCGGCCGCCCCAGACCAGGATCATGGTGCGGTCGCGCGGCGGGGCGGCGGGCTGGGCATCGGCCTGCTGCCAGGGCAGGGCGATGGCGGTGCCGGCCAGCACGCTGGCCTTCAGCAGGTCGCGCCGGTTGGGGCCGCGGCGTGTGGTGTCGGACATGGCTTGGTCCTTTCCTCCTGGGGCTGCGCGGGTTGGCCCCGGCAGGATGTTGCAGCTGCGGCGCGGGCCGCTGACGTCACGTGCAGTAGGGCGGTGGGGCATCGCGGCGTCAAGCAGCGATGCCACGCGGGCTGCTAGGCGTAGGGCTGGCCCCAGCGTTCGTTGAACACCACGTCTTCCAGCTTTGTGCGGCCGACCGGGCCGAACTTTCCCATGGGCCAGCCGATCGGCAGGATGGCGTAGCTGTGCACGCCTTCGGGCAGGCCAAGGGCGGCTTCCGCCTCCTTCGCGTAGAGCAGGTGGCGGGTGGTGAGCGTGCTGCCGAGGCCCAGCGCGCGGGCGGCGAGCAGCATGTTCTGCACCGCGGGGTAGATGGAGGCGCCGGAGGTGCGGGTGGGGGTGTTCTTGCCCTCATCGAGGCACGCGACGATCCAGACCGGGGCTTCGTGGAAATGCTCCGTCAGGTGTTCCACCGCGTGGTGCTGGCGGGCGTATTTCTCGGCCGAGACGCCCGGCGGCGGCGGCGAGTTGGCGTAGCGGGGGCCAACCACCTCATCGAAGGCCTTCTTGTACCAAACCTGCACGGCCTTCTTCACCGCCGTGTCCTTGATGACCAGGAAGCGCCAGCGCTGGTAGTTGCCGCCATTGGCGGCGGCGACGCCGGCTTCCAGGATCTTGCGCACCAGGTCATCCGGCACCGGATCGGGCTTCAGGCGGCGCATGGCGCGGGTGGTGTGGATGATGTCGAAGACGTCTTGCATCTGGGGGCTCCGGGGGAGGGGAGGTAGGATAGAAACGAGGTAAAGAAGCAAAGTGGACACAGAGGACACGGAGGGCCACAGAGACCACCGAGAAGGAAGGGGCGTGCCAGGAATACAGGGTGGGCGAACAGACCTCTTTCTCTTTTCTCTGTGCTCTCTGTGGCCCTCCGTGGTCTCCGTGTCCGCTTTTCTTTTCTTTCTGACCGCGCGAACTAGCGGGGGGCGAGGAACCAATCCACCAACGCGGGCTGCGCGTCGCGCGGGTAGGTGTGGGAGAGGTCGTCCAGCTCCAGGTAGGTCACGGCGGCACCGGCGGCCTGGAAGGCATCCCGCGCGGTGCGGGCCACGTCGACCGGGAACATCCAGTCGAGCTCGCCGTGGCAGAGGTGGATGGGGAGGTTGGCCAGGCGCGAGCGCTCGCTCATCTCGATCAGGATCGGGTGGAAGCTGGCGGCGAAGGGGGCGAGGTGGGTGAAACGGCTGTCTGACTGGACGCCGCTGAGCAGGGTGAAGGTGCCGCCGTCGCTCATGCCCGTCAGCAGCAGGCGGGAGGTATCCACCGGCCAGCGTTGCGACACGAAATCGATGATGCGGTGCAGGTTGGGCGTATCCACGTCCTCCCCGGCCAGGGCCCAGGTGGAGCCGATGGAGGTGGGGGTGGCGACGATCAGGCCGCGGCTGCGGGCGGTGCGCACCCAGTGCCAGAGGAAGCTGCGGCCGTGGCCGCTGCCGCCGTGCAACGCGATCACCAGCGGGCGGGGCACGTCCTCGCGCGTGTCTTCCGGCACGAACAGGCTGAAGCCGCCGCGCTGGTCTTCCGTGTTCTCCGCATGCAGCACGCCGCGGTTGGGCTTGCCCATGCCCTGGGCGAGGTCGGCCTTCAGCGCTGCGTTCTCCCGTGCCTCGGGATCGAGGAAGAACAGGCTGACCTGCGGGATGATGCGGGCGAGGGGGAACAGCGCCTCCTGCGCGCGGGCCTCGCTGCGCAGGGCGCGGTAGGCGCGGCGGATGTCGTTGCCGACGGCGGCCAGGCGCAGGGCGCCCCAGGCCTCCAGCGTGGCATCGGTCGCCTTCTCCACCTGGGTGCGGAAGGCAGTGAGCTGCTGGGGCCACTCGGCCTTTCGGAACTGCTCGATGGCGAGGGTGAGGCCGCCATCGGGCTTGCCGACGGCGTCCAGCACCGCGTCGATCTCGCCGGGGTGGATGTGGCGGGCGACGAAGCCGAGGGGGGCCAGGGCGCCCATCAGCGAATCGAGCGTTTGGGCGATGGTTTGTTCGAGGTCTGACATCAGGAAGGAAGGATTCTTCTTTTTGTGAACAAAAAGAAGCAAAAAAACTTCATTTGTTCAGGCATTTGGTTGTCCGGACTGGGCGCAAGGTCGCAAAAGTTTTTTGGTTCTTTTTTTCAAAAAAGAACCGCTACCTTGATTTCTGGCTTTCCTGCGGCAACCCACGCCCGATAATCCGCCATCGTCCGCTCACTGGCCGGATAGAACCCTGCGATCGGCTCCCCGAGGTCCACGCGGCGCTTGATGTAGGCTTCCACCTGTTCCTGCTCCAGCCCCGAGACGGCGACCTTGTCGGCGAGGTGGCGGGGGATGACCACCACGCCGTCTTCGTCGCCGACCACGATATCGCCGGGGAACACCAGCGTGCCGCCGCAGGAGATGGTTTCGTTGTAGCCGATGGCGAGCGTGCTGGCGGTGTGGGGCGGGGGCGTGAAGACGCGGGCGTGGACAGGCAGGTCCATGGCCATCAGCGGCCCGGCGTCGCGCATGGCGCCATCGGTGACCAGCCCGGCGATGCCGCGGTAGATCATGCGGGCGGCCAGGATATCGCCCACCGCGCCGCCGGTGATGTTGCCGCCGGTGTCGATCATGATGACGGAGCCGGGGGCGGATTCCTCGATGGCGCGGCGGGTGGGGTTTTCGGCGGCCGCCATGTTGGCCATGGATTTCTCCAGGTCCTCGCGCAGCGGGCCGTAGCGCAGGGTGACGGCGGGGCCGACGAACTTGGATTTCGCCGGGTTGAGCGGGCGGATGTCGAGCGGGGAGCGGGTGCGCAGCCCGGCGACCTTGAGGAGCTGGGAGGTGAGGGTGGCGGTGCTGACCTGGCGCAGCAGGTCCAGGGTCTCGGGGGCCAGGGCTGTCATGGATGTTTCCTCGCCGGTTGTTGCGCGAAGTCTAGCAGTGCCGTGGGCGAAGGTGGCAACATGGGGGGCATCTTGGGAGAAGAGCCATGGCTGTCGATCCGAACCGCGTGATCATCAACGGGGAAAACCCCTTCATCCGCCTGAGCGAAACCGATGGTGGGGATATCACCACCAATGCCAGCTTCTGGCGCGTCATCTTCTCGCCGGGTGGGCCCGGCCACGTGCTCTATCTGAAGAGCGAGCTGACCGGCGGGGCGTGGAAGATCTATACCGACAACATCAGCATGGCGCGCTGGCTGCAAACGAGCGTGCAGGGGATGCTGAATGCGGAGCTGGCCGATACCAGCCTGCCGGTGTTCGATGCCAGCTTCAGCCGTAGCGGCGACATGCGCGATGCCTGGACGGAGAGCCTGACCACGTTCAACGAGGAGATCTCGCTGACCTGGTACAACCCTGGCGACCCGATGATCATGCACACCGACCCGAAGTCGGACCCGGCGCGCTATCTGGGCCTATGCACGCTGTTCGTGCCCTGCGCCGGCGCGCAGCTGACGATCAACGGCGTGGCGGCGAAGGGCCGGGCCTGGCCGCGCGAGCGCGAGGGGCGGCCGTTCAGCACCTGCTCGCTGGCGTTCGCCGAGAGCTGGACCGAATCGCGCTGATGCAGGAGGCGACCTCCCCCAGCGCGCTGCGCGTGCAGGCCGTGCTGGGGGAGGGGTTTCGGGTGCTGGAGTTTTCCGCCAGCACCCGAACGGCGGCGGAAGCGGCCGAGGCGATTGGCTGCACGGTGGCGCAGATCGCCAAATCCATCCTGTTCCGCGCCGCGAGCGGGCGGCCTGTGCTGGTGGTGGCGTGCGGCACCAATCGGGTGGATGAGAAGAAGGTGGCCGCGCTGCTGGGCGAGAAGATCGGCCGCGCGGATGCGGAGTTCGTGCGCGAGGCGACGGGCTTCGCCATCGGGGGCGTGCCGCCGGTGGGGCATGCCACGGCGCCGGCGGTGCTGCTGGACCGGGACCTGGAAGCATTCGAGACGATCTGGGCTGCAGGGGGAACGCCGAACGCGGTGTTCCGGCTGACCCCCGCTGACCTCGCGCGGCTGACCGGCGCGGCGTTCGCGGATGTGGTGAAGGCGTAGCGCCACGGCGCCATGGGATTTTCAGATGAAGGCGTGTGTCTGCGACCGCTACGGCGGGCCCGAGAGGGTGAGCGTGCGCGAGGTGCCCACGCCGGTGCCGGGCCCGAACGAGGTTCTGGTGCGCATCATGGCCAGCACAATCAGCGCGGCGGATAGCCGGGTTCGCGCGCTACGGGTGCCACGCGGCATGGCCACGGCGGCGCGGCTGGCGCTGGGGCTGCGCGGGCCGCGGAAGCGGGTGCTGGGCACCGAACTGGCCGGGGTGGTCGTGGCGATCGGCGCACGGGTGTCGCGGTTCGCGGTGGGGGATCGGGTGCTTGGGTTTCCCGGCGCCGATTTCGGTTGCCATGCGGAATTTCGCGCCATGGCCGAGAAGGACGAACTGGTGGCGATCCCTGCGGGATTGTCGTTCGAGGAAGCCGCCAGCCTGCCCTTCGGTGCGATGAGCGCGCTGCATTTCCTGCGCGCGGCCCATGTGCAGCCGGGGGAGCGCATGCTGGTGGTGGGTGCCTCCGGCGCGGTGGGGAGCGCGCTGGTGCAGCTCGGGCGGGTGTTCGGCGCCGAGGTGACCGGCGTGACAAGCACCGCGAATCTCGACCTGGTGGCAGGCCTGGGGGCGGAGCGCGTGGTGGACTACACCGCCACCGACATCCTGCGGGGCGGCGAGCGCTTCGATGTCGTGGCCGATATGGTGGGCGCCATTGGCTTTGCGCAGTACCGCCACGTGCTGCGCCCGCGGGGGCGGATGCTGGCGGTGGCGGCGGAAGTGCCAGACATGCTGGCCATGGCCTGGGCGCCGTTCTGGGGGATGCGCGTATTTGCCGGGCCGGCCACGACCAAGCCGGGCGATCTGGCACAGGTGGCGGCGTGGGCGGCGCAGGGCGTGCTGCGGCCGGTGATCGACCGGTGCTACGCCATGGCCGAGATCGTCGCGGCGCACGCGTATGTGGATAGCGGGCGCAAGCGCGGCAGCGTGGTGGTGCGGATCGCCGGCGCCGATTAGCGGCGCAGCCGGTCCACTTCCCCCTCGGCCCAGCGGCGGCGGGCTTCGGCGGCGACGTGCTTGTCCACCACGGTGATGCCGATGGGGGCGAGGCTCATGCCCGCGAGCTTCACATGCTGCCAGGCGAACGGGATGCCGATGATGGTCACGGCACAGGCCACGGCGGCGGTGAGGTGGCCGATGGCGAGCCAGATGCCGAACACCACGAACCAGACGACGTTGCCAACCAGGCCGAGCGCGCCGGTGCCGATATCCTCCCGGCCGGTGAGGGTGGCCCGCGAGATCGCCTCACGCCCGAAGGGCCAGAGCGAGAAGCCGGCAATGGCGAAGCAGGCGCGCGCCCAGGGCAGGCCGATGATGGTGATGGCGGCAAGCACGCCGGCCAGGCACCACAGCAGGGCCATGATAAGCCCGCCAAAGACCACCCATACGAGGTTCAGGATCAGGGCCATGTGAGCTGCCTATGTGTTGGCGGCGACGGAGAAACGAAAAAGCGGCCCACAAGGGGCCGCTTTTCATATGCTGCGAGAGAAATGGCGCACCCGGAAGGACTCGAACCTCCAACCCCCAGATTCGTAGTCTGGTGCTCTATCCAATTGAGCTACGGGTGCAGCAGCAGAGGCGCGCGATATAGCCGTGCCTGCGCGCCTCGGCAAGGCGCTAAATGCAGGGCAGGGCGTTATGATCCGAGCTTGTCCAACTCGCGAACAACGGCCTCACCCATCACGGAGGTGGAGACCTTGGCGCAGCCCGGCGCCATCACGTCCGCCGTGCGCAGGC
The DNA here is from genome assembly GCA_947460455.1 of Rhodospirillales bacterium. Classification (GTDB taxonomy): domain Bacteria; phylum Pseudomonadota; class Alphaproteobacteria; order Acetobacterales; family Acetobacteraceae; genus CAMDGX01. Next base: position 22,799 of record CANHKG010000005.1, read on the forward strand.
CAGAGGCCAGAACATTGGTGCAGGCGCGCTCGATGATCAGCGCATCCTCGTCCATGCCGAAGGAATAGCGCAGCAGCATCGCGAAGCTGAGCATCTGCGCCATCGGGTTGGCGATGCCCTTGCCGGCGATATCCGGCGCGCTGCCGTGGATCGGCTCATACAGCGCGTGGCGGCGGCCATCGCCCTGCACGGCGCCCAGCGTGGCGCTGGGGAGCATGCCAAGCGAGCCGGTGAGCATGGAGGCAAGGTCGGACAGGATGTCGCCGAACAGGTTGCCCGTCACGATCACGTCGAACTGGCGCGGGTTGCGCACCATCTGCATGGCGCAGTTGTCGGCATACATGTGCGACAGCTCGACATCGGGGTATTCGGCCGCGCCCAGGGCGGTGACGGTCTGGCGCCACAGCAGGCCCGACTCCATCACGTTGGCCTTCTCAACCGAGCAGAGGCGATTCTGGCGCTTGCGGGCCAGCTCGAAGGCCACGCGGGCCACGCGCTCGATCTCCGGCGTGGTGTAGACCTCGGTGTTGATGCCGCGCTTGGTGCCGTCCGGCAGGGTTTCCACGCCGCGCGGCTCACCGAAATAGATGCCGCCCGTGCTCTCGCGCACGATCATGATGTCCAGGCCCTTGATCACGTCGGCCTTCAGGGTGGAGGCATCCACCAGCGGATCCAGCACGATGGCGGGGCGCAGATTGGCGAACAGGCCGAGTTCCTTGCGTAGCGTGAGAATGGAAAGCTCCGGCCGCTTGTCGAAGCCCAGCGTGTCCCACTTCGGGCCACCGACGGAGCCGAACAGCACGGCATCGGCCTCCCGCGCGCGCTGCACCGTCTCCGGCCGGATGGCGATGCCGTGGGCGTCGATGCAGGCGCCGCCGACGATGTCCTCGGCGATGTCGAACACGGCGCGGCGGCGGCGGGCCATCCAGTCGATCACGTGGCCGACCTCGCGCATCACCTCGGGGCCGATGCCGTCGCCGGGGAGGACGAGAAGCTTCTTGTTCGAGGCCATGCGGAGTGTCTTTCGCGGTGAGGTGAGCAGCGGGCGTTGAGAATGGCGAAGAGAAAGGAAAACGAAGTGGTCACAGAGGACACGGAGGACCACAGAGGGACACAGAGAGTTCGATCAGCTGCGCACCAGTGCGTATATCATCGGCTGCCTCTGTGCTCTCTGTGGCCCTCTGTGCTCTCTGTGACCACTTCGCTTTGCGATCCGTCCGCGCGGGAGATGCTAGACCGAGATCCCCGGCATCCAGGACTTCTCGGCCTGCTGCTTGGACTCGTAGGAGTCGATCGAGGGCGCGTGCTGCAGCGTCTGGCCGATATCGTCCAGGCCGTTGAGCAGCAGGTGCTTGCGGAAGGGGTCGATCTCGAACGGGATCTTCTCGCCGTTCGGGCGAACAACCACCTGTTCGGCGAGGTCGATGGTGATGCGGGCGTTGTCGCCCTGCTTGGCGTCTTCCATCAGCTGGTCGCAGATCTCGCGCGACAGGCGGATGGGCAGGATGCCGTTCTTGAAGACGTTGTTGTGGAAGATGTCGGCGAAATCCGGCGCGATCACGCAACGGATGCCGAAATCCAGCAGCGCCCAGGGGGCGTGCTCGCGCGAGGAACCACAGCCGAAATTCTCATGCGCGATCAGGATCTCCGCCTTGCGGTAGGGGCCCTGGTTGAGCACGAATTCCGGGCGTTCCTGCCCTTCCGCGTCGTAGCGCAGCGTATCGAACAGATGCACGCCCAGCCCGGTGCGCTTGATGGTCTTCAGGAAGCGGGCCGGGATGATCTTGTCGGTATCGACATTGGCCATCGGCAGCGGGGCGGCCACGCCGGTCAGCTTGGTGAACGCGTCCATCAGGCGAGCTCCCTCACATCGGCCAGGTGGCCGGAAACCGCGGCGGCGGCGGCCATGGCGGGCGAGACCAGATGCGTGCGCCCGCCGGGGCCCTGGCGGCCTTCGAAATTGCGGTTGCTGGTGCTGGCGCAGCGCTGGCCGGGCGTAAGCTTGTCCGGGTTCATGCCCAGGCACATGGAGCAGCCGGGCTCGCGCCATTCAAAGCCGGCATCGATCAGGATGCGGTCCAGCCCCTCGGCCTCGGCCTGCTGCTTCACGATGCCGCTGCCGGGCACGATCATGGCGCGCACGCCCGGCGCTACCTTGCGGCCCTTCGCCACGGCGGCGGCGGCGCGCACATCCTCGATGCGCCCGTTGGTGCAGGAGCCGATGAACACCACGTCGATCTTGAGGTCGGTGATCTTCTGGCCCGGGGTTAGGCCCATGTATTCCACCATGCGGGCCAGCTGGGCGCGCTTGGCTTCGTCCTGCTCATCGGCCGGGTTCGGCACCGTGGCGGTCACGGGCACGACGGCTTCCGGGTTGGTGCCCCAGGTAACCATCGGCGCGATCGCGGCGGCATCGAGTTCCACGACGGTGTCGTAATGCGCGCCGGGGTCGGCGGGCAGGGTGCTCCACCAGGCGATGGCACGATCCAGCGCCTCGCCCTTGGGGGCATAGGGCTTGCCGCGCACGTAGTCGAAGGTGGTCTGGTCCGGCGCGATCATGCCGGCGCGCGCACCCGCTTCGATCGACATGTTGCACACGGTCATACGCCCGGCCATGTCCAGCGCGCGGATGGCGGAGCCGGCGAACTCGATCACATGGCCGGTGCCACCGGCGGTGCCGATCTTGCCGATGATGGCCAGCACGATGTCCTTTGCCGTGCAGCCGGCGCCGAGCGTGCCTTCCACCTTCACGAGCATGTTCTTCGCCGGCTTCTGCAGCAGCGTCTGGGTGGCGAGCACGTGCTCCACCTCCGAGGTGCCGATGCCGAAGGCGAGCGAACCCATGGCGCCATGGGTGGAGGTGTGGCTGTCGCCGCACACGATCGTCATGCCGGGCAGGGAAATGCCCTGCTCCGGCCCGATGATGTGAACGATGCCCTGCTGCGGCGAAAGGATGGGGAAGTAGGGAACGCCGAACTCAACCACGTTGCGCTCCAGGGTTTCCACCTGGATGCGGCTGTCCTCCTCCTGGATGCCGTTCGCACGACCCATGGTGGGGATGTTGTGGTCGGCCACCGCGATGGTGGCATCCGGCCGGCGCACCTTGCGGCCGGCCAGGCGCAGGCCTTCGAAAGCCTGCGGGCTGGTCACCTCGTGCACCAGGTGCCGGTCGATGTAGAGCACGCAGGTTCCGTCCGGAAGCTGCTCAACAACGTGGGCATCCCACACCTTGTCGAACAGCGTGCGCGGCTTGGTCTCGGCCATTGTGTTTCCCCCTTCCGCCGCCGCGTGGCGTTACTCGGCGGCAGCCGGCTCGCCGGACACGGGCACCACCACGTCGCGGGGGCGCTCGGCGATGCGGGCGGACTTGCCGCTGCGGCCACGCAGATAATACAGCTTCGCGCGGCGCACATCGCCACGGCGAACCACGGCGATTTCCGCGATGGTCGGCGCATAGAGCGGGAACACGCGCTCCACGCCTTCGCCGTAGCTGATCTTGCGCACGGTGAAGTTGCTGCTGAGGCCCTTGTTGGAACGGGCGATGCAGACGCCTTCGAAGTTCTGCACGCGGGTTCGCTCGCCTTCCACCACCTTCACGGCCACGCGCAGGGTGTCGCCGGGGATGAACTCGGGCACTGCGCGGGCGGCGGTGAGGCGGGCGATTTCCTCGGCCTCGTACTGCTGGATGATGTTCATGGAGTGATCCTTTCGTCGATCTTTGTGGCGCGCGCTGCCGCGCGACGTCTCTAGGGCGCAGCAGGGCGTGAAGCAACGCCCGGCCGTGCCGATTGATAGGTGGCCCACAGGTCGGGCCTGCGTTCGCGTGTGATCCGCTCCGCCTCCGCATGGCGCCATTGGGCCACGGCCGCGTGATGGCCCGAGAGCAGAACCTCGGGCACCGGGCGGCCCTGCCATTCGGCGGGGCGGGTGTAGTGCGGGTATTCCAGCAACCCGGCCAGCGCGCCGGGCGAGAAGCTTTCCTCCGTGCCGCTCTCGGCCGCGCCCATCACGCCGGGCAGCAGCCGCACGCAGGCATCCAGCAGCACCAGCGCCGCCGGCTCGCCGCCGGAGAGCACGTAGTCGCCGATCGTAACCTCCTCCAGCCCGCGGGCCTGGATGACGCGCTCATCCACCCCTTCGAACCGGCCGCAGAGCAGCACCACGCCAGGGCCGGCCGCCAGATCCCGCACGCGGGACTGGGCGAGCGGGCGGCCGCGCGGGGTGAGGTAGATCATCGGCCGTCCATCGGCGACCAGCGCGAGCGCCGCATCGACGATATCCGGCCGCATCACCATGCCCGCACCGCCGCCGAAGGGCGTGTCGTCCACCTTGCGATGGCGATCAGTGGCGACATCGCGAATGTCGCGTGCCTCCAGCGACCAGGCGCCCCGTTCCAGGCCGCGGCCGGCCAGGGATTGGCCGAGCGGGCCCGGGAACATGCCGGGAAACAGGGTGAGGACGCTGGCACGCCAACTCATTCGGCGGCCTCCTCGTCCCGTGCGCCATCTTCCGGCACCTCGATCTCCACGGGCGGCACCACCGTCACGGTGCCGCCGGCGAGATCCACCACCGGCACGCAGGCGCGGGTGAAGGGCAGGATCAGCCGGCCGATCTCCAGGCTGGTCCCGGCGCCATAGTCGTGCACCATGTCGATCTTGCCGAGTTCGCGGCCCTCGGGTGTCACGGCCCGCAGCCCGATGAGGTCGGTGAGGTAGAACTCATCCTCATCCTCGGTGGGCGGCAGGCGGTCGCGGTCCACATAGAGGCGGACATTGACCAGCGCATGGGCGGCATTGCGGTCGGCCAGCTTCACCTCGCGCCCGTCCACGATCTCCATCACGCGGGCCACGCCCTCGCTCGCCCAGGCGAGCGTGAACGTTCGGCCGCGATCATCGCGGAATGGGCCGTATTCGGGCAGGTCCGCGGGATCGGCGGTGTAGCTGTGCACATGCACCAGCCCCCGCACGCCATGCGGCCGCCCGATCACGCCCATCAGGATGCGTTGCTCAGCCAAGCTTGGCTCCGCTCAGCGTTGGCTCAGCCGGCCGCGGCGGCGGCGGCCTTCGCGCGCTCCTGCGCCTTCTTCTTCGGCGCGGACTGCACGGGCTGCTCGCGGTACACGGGCATCTCAGCGATCCCGGCATGGCCGAGGAACTTCGCCACGCGCTCGGTCGGCAGGGCGCCCTGGCGAACCCAATGCAGGATGCGCTCGCCCATCAGGCGCACGCGGTCCTCATGCTCGGCCGGCAGCATCGGGTTGTAGCTGCCCAGCTTCTCAATGAAGCGGCCATCGCGCGGCGAACGGCTGTCGGCCACCACGATGTGGTAGTACGGCCGCTTCTTGGCGCCGGCGCGGGCGAGGCGAATCTTAAGGGCCATCAATCGTCTCCAGTCAGGTGTTCGTTGGTCGGTTGAGTTCTCAGAACGGGCGCTTGCCTTGCGGCAGCAGGGCACCGAGCCCCTGCCGCATCAGGCCTTTCTGCCCAAGCTTGTTCATGCGCTTCATCATGGTGGTCATGTCGTCGAACTGCTTCAGCAGCTTGTTGACGTCCTGCACCGTGACGCCGGAACCGGTCGCAATGCGCTTCTTGCGGCTGGCCTTGATCATGTCGGGGTTCTTGCGCTCCCCGGATGTCATCGAGGAGATGATCGCCTGCTGGCGCTTCAGCATCTTCTGGTCGAGGTTGCTCTTGCCGCTGGCCTCCAGTGCCGCCTGGATCTTGCCGGCGCCGGGCAGCATGCCGATGATCGACTGGATGCTGCCCATCTTGTTCAGCTGCTTCAACTGGGCGGCGAAATCATCCAGGTCGAACGTGCCCTTCGCCATCTTCTTGGCGAGTTTTTCGGCCTCTTCCTCGTCGACGATCTCCGCCGCGCGCTCGACCAGGCCAACCACGTCGCCCTGGCCCAGGATGCGGCCGGCCACGCGCTCGGGGTGGAATTCCTCCAGCGCATCCAGCTTCTCGCCAGAGCCGGAGAACTTGATCGGCGCGCCGGTGATGCTGCGCATCGACAGCGCCGCACCGCCGCGGGCATCGCCATCCATGCGCGTCAGCACGATGCCGGTCACGCCCAGCGCGTCGTTGAACGCCTTGGCGGTGTTCACCGCGTCCTGCCCGGTCATGGCATCCACCACCAGCAGCGTATCGGCCGGGTTGGTGGCGTCGCGAATGGCCTTCACCTCGGCCATCAGCGCCTCGTCGATCGACAGGCGGCCGGCGGTATCCAGGATCACCACGTCGTAGACTTCGCGGCGCCCTGTCTCCATGGCGCGGGCGGCGATCTCCAGCGGGGTCTGGCCGGGGATGATCGGCAGGCTGCCCACGCCGGCCTGCTTGGCCAGCGTCTCCAGCTGCAGCTGCGCGGCCGGGCGCTGGGTATCCAGGCTGGCCAGCAGCACCTTCTTGCGCTCGCGCTTCAGCAGCCGCAGCGCCAGCTTGCCAGAGGTGGTGGTCTTGCCGGAGCCCTGCAGGCCCACCATCAGCACCGGCACGGGCGCGGCGGCATTCAGGTTCAGCGGCACCACCCCGGCGCCGCCCAGCGCCTCGATCAGCACGTCGTTGACGATCTTCACGACCTGCTGGCCGGGCGAAACGCTGTCGATCACCTCCTGGCCGACGGCGCGCTCGCGCACCTTGGTGATGAAGTCCCGCACCACCGGCAGCGCCACGTCGGCATCCAGCAGGGCCAGGCGCACCTCGCGCAGCGCTTCCAGCACGTCGGTTTCCGACAGGCGGCCGCGCGTGCGCAGCCGGTCGAAAACCCCCGTCAGTTTGCCGGTCAGCGCCTCGAACAAGGCAGAAGCTCCTCTCAACGAAATACGCGCCGCTGCGCGAACCTTCGCGGAGCGGCGGTGTGGATGCCGGTGCTATGCGCAGGCCGGCATCTTGCTGTCAACCGCCAACGCGGCAAGGGAGGGGAGACGGCAGCCGCCCCGGCCGCCGCCTGCCTGGCTTACTCGGCGGCGTTCGTCCGTTCCGAGGGGTCCTCGCTCGGGATGTTGATCCCGCCGCCGCGCCGGGCGGCCAGCGCCTTGGGCGTGGCGTCACTGGCCACCACGGAGCGGCCATAGGCGGGGATCGACGGAATCGCGCCGGGTGCCAGCGGCTCCATCCACTTCTTCCGCTTCAGCGCCGCCTCGATATACGGCGCCAGCTCGGCCTGCTTGCGGGCATCGCGCTCGGCCTGGTCGGCCTTCAGCGCCGGCATCACCTCGGCGGCGAACAGCTCCAGCGAGGCGACGATGTCGGCATGGGTGTTGCGCCCGGCCTGCTGCACGAAGATCACCTGGTCCACACCGGAATCCTGGTACTGCTTCAGCCGCTCGATCAGCTGGGCCGGCGTGCCGATGCCGTTGCCCACCGCCGGCGGCATCTTGTCCCGCCCACGCTCGAACCGCTCCCACACATTGGTCACGCCCGGAACGTGCTCGCCGTACACATAATGATGGCCAAGCGCGAAGCCGAAGAACTGGAAGCCCTCGCCACCGCGCTTGATGGCCTCGGCCTCGTCGTGATGCACGGAAAACCCCGTGGCCATGGCGATGTTGGCGTTCACCGAATGGCCGATCGGCACGCATTCATCAGATTTGATGATGTCATAGTACTCGCCCGCCCACTTCGCCGCATCCGCGGGGTCAACGAAGGCGAAGGCCAGCGCGCCCACGCCGTTGCGCGCGGCCACATGGATCGTCTCGCGGTTGGAGCAGGCCAGCCAGATCGGCGGATGCGGCTTCTGCAGCGGCTTCGGGATCACGTTGCGCGCGGGCATGGAGAAATAATCGCCCTTGAACCCGGGATAGGGCGCCATCGCCATCATGTTGGCGGTCTGCTCGGTCGCCTCCGCCCACATCAGCTTCTTCTGCGCGGGATCAACCCCGAACCCCTCCAGCTCCGCCCGCGACGCGGAGGAGCCCGTGCCCCATTCCGCCCGGCCGGAGGAGACGAGATCGAGCATCGACATGCGCTCGGCCACCCGCGCGGGCGCGTTGTAGCCGGGCGGGGAGAGCACCACGGCATGGCCGATATGGATCTGCTTGGTGCGCGCAGCCGCGGCGGCCAGGAACACCTCCGGCGCGGAGTTGTGCGAATACTCCTCCAGGAAGTGATGCTCGTTGGCCCAGACGTAATCCAGGCCCAGCCGGTCGGCCACCTCCACCTCGGCCAGCGCCTGCTGCACCAGCTGGTGCTCGGAATTGGCATCCCACGGGCGGGGCAGCTGCAACTCATAGATGAGGCCGAATCGCATGATCTGTCTCCACCTTGGTTCGTTGGGGCCGTTCCCTGCCGGGCAGTCTCAACGAAAGTCGCGGCCCGCCGCAAGGGTGGTGGAGGGCGGGCCGGCCTCCCTGTTGCCGTGGTGCGGCAATCGGGTGCAGCATTGCGGCAACCAAATGCGATAGCAGGAAACGCCGTGAGCATTCTCGATAACTGCGACGATATCTACCAGCTTCGCGATGCCGCCCGCCGGCTGCTGCCGCGCGGCATCTTCGAATACGTCGACCGGGGCAGCGAGGACGACAAGCTGCTGGACGAGAACCGCGCCGCGCTGGACCGCCTGAAGGTGGTGCCGCGCTTCCCCGAACACGTCAGCAAGCGGAACATCGCCACGGAGCTGTTCGGCAAGCCGATCACCATGCCCTACATCATCGCCCCCACCGGCACCGCGGGCCTCGTGGCCTATGAGGGCGAGCTGGCGCTGGCCAAGGCCGCGGCCAAGGCCGGCATTCCCTACACCCTGGCCACCGGTGCCCAGACCTCGGTGGAAAAGATCGCCCGCGAGGTGCCGAACGGCCGCAACTTCATGCAGCTCTATTTGTGGAAGGACCGCGAGCTTTCCATGCAGCTGGTGGACCGCGCCAAGAACAACGGGTTCGAGGCGCTGTTCCTCACCATGGACACGCCGGTCTCCCCCAACCGCACCTACAACAAGGCCAACGGCTTCTCCTTCCCCTACAAGCCCACGCTGCGCTCCATGATCGACATGACGCTGGCGCCGCATTGGCTGTTCGGCACCATTGGCCGCTACATGGTGAAGAACGGCGGCTTCCCCCGCTTCGAGAACTACCCGGAGGAATTCCGCACCCCGATCACGCAAAGCCCGCTCGGCGACCGCGTGAAGCACACCGAAGACCTCTCGTGGGACGACGTGAACCGCCTGCGCGACCGCTGGCCCGGCCCGCTGATCGTCAAGGGCATCATGCACCCGGAGGATGCCCGCATCGCCGTGGAACGCGGCGCCGACGGCATCGTGGTTTCCAACCACGGCGGCCGTAACCTCGATATCGCCGTCGCCACGATCGACGTGCTGCCCAGCATCGTCGCCGAGGTCGGCCACAAGACCACCGTGCTGTTCGACAGCGGCATCCGCCGCGGCACCGATATCGTGAAGGCCCTGTCCCTGGGCGCCAAGGCCGTGCTCTGCGGCCGCAACACCCTCTGGGGCGTGGCCGTGGCCGGCGAGGCGGGCGCCAGCAAGGCGCTCACCATCATGCGCAACGAGACCCTGACGGCGATGGCCAATATCGGCGTGAACACGCTGGACGAGTTGGGGCCGCATCTGTTCGAGATCCCGGGCTCCAACAGCTCGCGCATCCGCGGGATGTGAATGGTGCACTGGCCGGTATGAAGGTATCATACCGGCCAGATGAATCAGGAGCATTCCATGGCCGCGGTCGAGAAGCGGACGGTCAGCCTGCCCGCGGAGCAGGCCAGCTACATCGATGCGCTGGTGGCATCGGGCGCCTTCGCATCGGCCAGCGAGGTGGTGCGGGCCGGGTTGCGAGCACTGCAGGAGCGCGACGCCGCCGTGGAGCGCTGGCTGCGCGTGGAGGTGGCCGAGGCCTACGACGAACTGCAGCGGACGCCGGACCGCGTTGTTCCGGCCGAGGACGTGGCAGCCGCACTCCGCCGGCGCCATGCGGATCGGCTGAAGGCGGGGCGTGCGCCGTAACTTCGCCTTCGCGCCGGAGGACTGCGCAGATCTTCCGTACCTCTCCGACCATATCGCAGCGGATTGACCGCACCCCCAAACGCAAAGAGCCCCGCGTTCGCCGCGGGGCTCTCGGAACAGGCTGGCTGGGCGACGCCTCAGCGCGGCGTCAGCACCATCACCATCTGGCGGTTTTCCATCTTCGGCATCTGCTCCACCTTCGTGGTGCCGTCGAGGTCGCCGCGGATGCGTTCAAGCACCCTCACGCCGATATCCTGGTGCGCCATTTCGCGGCCACGGAAGCGCAGGGTGACCTTCACCTTGTCGCCTTCCTCGATGAACGACTTCATGGCGCGCAGCTTCACCTGGTAGTCGTTCTCGTCGATATTCGGCCGGACCTTGACCTCCTTGATCTCGATCACCTTCTGCCGCTTCTTCGCCTCGTTCTTCTTCTTCTGCTGTTCGTACTTGAACTTGCCGAAGTCGAGGATCTTGCACACTGGCGGATCGGCATTCGGGCTGATCTCAAGCAGGTCGAGCCCAACGGAATAGGCGCGCTGGATCGCGTCGCGCGCACTCATCACGCCGAGCATTTCGCCGTCCTGGTCGATCAGTCGCACCTGGGGAACGCGAATGTCCTCGTTCACGCGGGGGCCGTCGCGGCTGGGCGCGGCGGGCATGGGGCCTCTGGCTATGGTTCTCTCCTGTGGCAGTTGACGTCTTATCGGGGCGGCGATCGAGGTGCCGACGGCAGCAACATAGCATGTTGTTGCCGCCAGCACCTGTTTTCAAGGCCAGGGCCTGTTATGCGGCACCGCGCACCAGGTCCGGCGCCATCGCCTCGGCCGCCAGGCGGGCCACCGCCTCGTCCAGCGGCAGCACCTCCTGCGCCTCCCCACCGAGGCGGCGCAGGGCCACGGTGCGCTGCTCCGCTTCCTTGCGGCCGACCACGGCAATCACCGGCACGTGCTGCACGCTGTGCTCGCGGATCTTGGCGTTGATCTTCTGGTTGCTGGTGTCCAGCTTCACCTCCAGCCCCTTCGCCCGCAGCAGCGCCGCCACTTCCGCCGCATAGCCGTCGGCGTCGGAGACGATGGTCGCCACCGCCACCTGCACCGGCGAGAGCCACAGCGGGAAGCGCCCGGCGAACTGCTCGATCAGGATGCCCAGGAAGCGCTCGAAGCTGCCCAGGATGGCGCGGTGCAGCATCACCGGCCGATGCCGCGCGCCGTCCTCGCCCACATATTCCGCATCCAGCCGCTCCGGCAGCACGAAATCCACCTGCAGCGTGCCGCACTGCCAATCGCGCCCGATCGCATCGCGCAGCACGAATTCCAGCTTCGGGCCATAGAACGCGCCCTCGCCGGGGTTGATCACGTATTCCACGCCCGCCTCGGCGCAGGCCTTTTCCAGCGCCCCCTCGGCCCGGTCCCACACCTCGTCCGATCCCGCCCGCACATCCGGCCGGGTGGAAAACTTCACCCGGAAGCTGTCGAAGCCGAAATCCCGATAGATGGAGGAGAGCAGGTCGACAAACCGCACCGTCTCTGCCCCGATCTGGTCCTCGGTGCAGAAGATGTGCCCGTCATCCTGCTGGAACGCCCGCACGCGCATGATCCCGTGCAGCGCGCCAGAGGGCTCATAGCGATGATCCTGCCCAAACTCCGCCAGCCGCAGCGGCAGCTCGCGATAGCTGCGCATGCCCTGGTTGAACACCATCACCGCGCCCGGGCAGTTCATCGGCTTCAGCGCGAGCGTCTTCTCCTCCTCGTCCACGCGAACGAGGAACATGTTCTCGCGGTACTTCTCCCAGTGGCCGGAAGCCTCCCACAGCGCCCGATCCACCAGCTGCGGCGTCTTGATCTCCACGTAGCCATTGGCCTCCAGCCGCCGGCGCACATAGGTCTCGCTGGTGCGATACAGCTTCCAGCCCTTGGGGTGCCAGAACACGCTGCCCGTCGCCTCTTCCTGCAGATGGAACAGGTTCATGTCCTTGCCGATGCGGCGGTGGTCGCGCTTCTCGGCCTCCTCCAGCATGTGCAGGTGGGCATCCAGCTCCTTCTGGTCGCGCCAGGCGGTGCCATAGATGCGGCTGAGCATCGGGTTGCGGTGATCGCCACGCCAATAGGCACCGGCCACCTTCATCAGCTTGAACGCCGTGCCCACGTCCCCGGTCCCGCGCATATGCGGGCCGCGGCACAGATCGATCCAGTCGCCCTGGCTGTAGAGCGTGATCACCTCGGTGTTCGGCAGGTCGCGGATCAGCTCGGCCTTGTACTTCTCGCCCTTGGCCTCGAAGAAGGCGATGCCCTCGTCGCGGTCGATCACGCTGCGCACGAAGGGGGCGTTGCGCCCCACGATCTCGCGCATCTTGGCCTCGATCGCCGCGAAATCCTCCGTGGTGAAGGGCTCGTTGCGCGCGAAATCGTAATAGAAGCCGTTCTCGATCGAAGGCCCGATCGTCACCTGCGTGCCGGGAAACAGCTCCTGCACCGCCTCGGCCAGCACATGGGCGCAATCGTGGCGGATCATCTCCAGCGCCACGTCATCCTTGCGCGTCACGAACACCAGGTTCGCATCGGCCTCGATCACCGTGGAGAGATCAACCAGCTTGCCGTCGATCTTCATGGCAAGCGCGGCACGCGCGAGGCCGGGCCCGATGGCGGCCGCCACGGTAGTGCCCGCAACCGGCGCATCGAACGAGCGCACGGAGCCGTCGGGCAGCGTGATGGCGGGCATCTGGGTCTCCTCAGGGGCGAAAAATGGCCATCTTCTATGGCCCTAGGGCAGCGCCGCTGCAACCCTCTCCACGGTCAGGTCCGCCAACACGGGAACGCGGATCACGGTGGGCCAGCTGCCATCCGGCCCGCGCGGCGCGGTCATCGTGGGGTCACTGTCGCGGGAGAACAGCACCACCGCGGGGCAGCCGGCCGCGGCGGCGATATGCGTCGGCCCGGTATCGTTGCCCACCACCAGCGCGGCCCGGGCAGCGATGGCGAAGATGTCCAGCAGCGCGGTCTTCGCGGTCATGTCGATCGCATCGGGGCAGGCAGCCAGGATCTCGGCGGCCAACGGCACCTCGTCCTTCCCCCCGATCACCACCGGGGTGAGCCCGTGCCCCGCCAACACCCGCGCCAGCTCGCCATACCGCGAAGCCGGCCAGCGCTTGCCGGGCCGATGGGCGGAGGCACCGGGCACCAGCAGCGCGAAACGGGCGGGCAGGGCGGGCGTGGGGCGCTGCGTCAGGAACGACAAGTCCGGGGCGGGGAAGTCCGCAATCCCCGCGATGCCCAACTGGTCCCGCTGCCGCTCGATCGTGTGCATGCGCTCCCGCTCCGGCCCGCGCTGCGGAAACCGGCAACCCCGCACATTGCCAGACCAGTCCGGCCGCCCCGCCAGATGGAAATACCAACCGGAGCGCCCAGAGGTCTGCAGGTCATACACCCTATCGAACCCCGCCAGCGCGCGCCGCAGCCGAAGCAGCCCCGCGATGTTCCAGGCCGCCGGCCGTTCGTCGATCGCCACCCGATCAAACCACGGCGCAGCGTTTGCCAGCGCGGCAAATGGCTTTGTGGTCAGCAGGGTAATCTCCGCCCCGGGATGATGCGCCCGGATGGCAGCAAACGGCCCGAAGGACATCACCACGTCCCCCAGCGCCCCCAGACGAATCACAAGAACACGCATCAGACGCCAACGTGTCTGGATTGTCTGCCACGAGCGCAAAGTCGGAAAGGTCTTTTTGCTTCTTTTTCTTCAGAAAAAGAAGGCGCTTCCTTCCCAAAAGCCCGTTTGAGACCTCGCTCTGGCGAGTCAGAGGGGCCTGCCTGGCCCCGGCCGGCGGTGATTTGCGAGCACCGGCGCGGAGCGGCCTGGTGGCCGTGAGCACCGGAGCACAGAAAATCGCCGTCGGATGACCGCCAGAGTAGAGGTATCAGACGGGCTTTCACCCCAGCACTTCCCGATACACATCCAGCGTCGCCGCCTGCATCGCCGCGGTGGTGAACCGCGCATGCACCATTGCCCGCGCCTGTTCCCCCATATCCAGCCGCGTCGCCAGGGGCTGGGCCAGCACCTGGTCCAGCATGCCCGCCAGCTCATCGGGGTCGTTCGGCCGCACCCGCCATCCCGTCACGCCGTGCGCCACGGTTTCCACCGCCCCGCCATGGTCGGTGGCGATCACCGGCCGCGCCATCGCCTGGCCCTCGATCACCACGCGCCCAAAGGCTTCCGGCTGGGTGGAGGCGTTCACCACGATATCGGAAAGCTTCAGCGCCGCCGGCATGTCGTCCACGTTGCCCACGATGCGCACCCGGTGCTCCACCCGCAGCCGCCGGGCCAGGGCCGCGAGTTCCTCGGCATAGGCATGGCGCCCCTGGTCGGAGCCGGCCAGCACCACCACGGCTTCGGTGTTGCGCAGCCGGGCGAGCGCCTGGATCAGCACGCCCTGGCCCTTCCAGCGCGTCAGCCGGCCCGGCAGCAGGATGATCGGCTGGCCATCCTCCACCCGCCAGGCCCGCGCCAGCCGCGGCACCCGGTCCCCGTTCACCTTCGCCGGCTCGAACTGCGAAACATCCACCCCGCGCGGGATCATGCGGATGCGCGCCGGCGGCACGCCATGGCGTTGCTGGATCAGCTCGGCGATGAAACCGCTGATGGCGATCACCAGCGTGCCGCGCGCCATCACGGAATTGTACCAGCGCTTGCCGGGAAACCCCTCGCTGTAGGTGCCGTGATAGGTGGTCACGAACGGCACCCGCGTGCGCTTCGCCGCCAGCCACGCCGCCCAGGCCGGCGCGCGGGAACGGGCATGCACGATGTCCACCTTTTCGCTGCGGATCACCTCCTCCAGCAGCGCGGCGTTGCGCCAGATCCGCCAGGGATCGCGGGAGGCGAGCGGCAGGGTCACATGGTCCGCACCCAGCCGCAGCAGGTTCGGCACCAAACGCCCGCCGGCGCTGGCCACCATGGCGCGCCCACCGGCGGCATGGATGGCAGAGGCGACTTCCAATGTGCCGCGCTCCACCCCGCCGGTTTCCAGCGCGGGCAGCACCTGCAGCACGGTCGGGTAGCGACTCGCGGGATCGGTCATGCCCCGCGCTATATCATGCCGGACCGATCTTCCCATGGCCGGGCAACCCAGCCCTGCCGCACCGCCCTACCGGGGCTGCCCGTCACGCGATAGCGTCCGCGCCATGGATCGGGCCACCCGTCGGCGGGCAATTCTGTGCGTCATGGCGGCCTCGGGCCTCTATACGGTCTCCGCCGCGCTGGTGAAGGCGCTGGCCACCGGCTACCCGGCGGTGGAAATGATGTTCTTCCGCAGCCTGGTCGTCGGCGTGGTCATGCTGCCCATCCAGCTGCGCGCCCATGGCGTGCAGGCGCTGCGGCCTAAAAAGCCCATGGGCCATGTCTGGCGCCTGATCTTCGGCTTCATCGGCATGCTCACGGCCTATTACGGCTACGGCGCCCTGCCGCTCGCCACCAACACGGCGTTGGGCTTCTGCATGCCGCTGTTCCTCACCATCCTCTCCGTGCCCCTGCTGGGCGAACGCGTGGGCTGGCAGCGCGTGGTGGCGGTGCTGGCCGGTCTGTTCGGCGTGGTGCTGATGGTGCGCCCCTGGGCCGCGGGGGCCGATGCGCTGCCGCTGGTGCCGGTCCTGATCGTGATGTCCGGCGTCGTCACCTGGGCGCTGGCGATGATCTCCATCCGCCGCATGGGCGAACAGGGCGAAAGCAACGGCGCCATCGTCATGTGGTTCGGCATCGGCAGCACCGTGCTGGCCGGGCTGCTCTGCCTGCCGGTCTGGGTCACGCCAGACTGGATCGGCCTGGCCGGCCTGATCACCGTCGGCCTCGTCACCCTGGTGGCGCAACTGCTGATGACCGAAGCCTACCGCATCGGGGAGACCACGCTGGTGGCCCCCTTCGAATACGGCGCCATCATCTACTCCACCCTGCTGGGCCTGCTGATCTGGCACGAAGTGCCCGGGATATGGTCGTTCGTCGGCATCGCCATCATCATCGCCGCCGGGCTGATGGTCTGGCACCAGGAACTGCGCGGCAAGGCAACGCCGTAAAAGAAAGCGGTTCTTTTTTGAAAAAAAGAACCAAAAAACTTTCATTCGTCATTGCGAGCGCAGCGAAGCAATCCATCGCGCCGCACCCCCAACGCCAAATTCATTACCAACAGCGCCATTCATGAAGTCTTTTTTGCTTCTTTTTTCTTCAGAAAAAAGAAGACTCTTCCCTTCCTTCCACACGCCTGCCCGGCTATCCGAGCTAACCAAAACACCCCACGTACGTAGTTTTTTTCCTTGTCCACCGCCCTTGCGTGGAGCATAGTTATCATTGATGACAAACCAACCCGCCGCACCGAGCGAAGCCGACGCACCGCGCCCCTGGGCGCGGGCGATCCTGCACGCCCGGATTCCGGCGCCGTTGAAGCTCCTGCTGCTGGCCCTGCTCGCCGCTTTCGCGCGGGCAGAGGCCCCGTGCCGCACGCGGCACCTGCTGCGCCAGGATTGGCTCTTCTCCACGAATACCGACCTCAACGACGACCTGGACGCCGCCCAGAATCCTCAAACCCTGCGCCGCCTTCTCCAATTGCGGGCGGAGATCGGCTGGCTCATGCGCGGCAGGCCCAACCGGGGCATGCCCCTGTCCGGCAGCCGCGCGCCCGTGCCTTGCCCGACGCAGGCCGCCCGCGCGCCGCCATAGCCCGCGAACACCCCCCATCACCCCGAATCCGTCCCGAAAACCCCGCGTCCCGCGGCAATGACTCATGCCTGAACCCCAACCTCAACCAGCGTGCCACTGTCATAAAATTGTCATGCCGGGCGCGCGGGTGTAGAGCCACCGGCCGCGACGCAGGGGAATGGCGATGGCCGACAGCTTCGATCCCGCACAGCTGATCTTCGAGCCCCCCGGCCCCGGCTCCTGGCGGCTCGATCCCGTTCATGTGCCACGGCCCTGGTCGCCGTTCCATGGCGAGGTCTTCGGCCCCAACGTCTCGCTCGGCTCGGGCGAGAGTTCGCGGCGCTACGGCTCGCTCTCCGGCCGCGGGCGCTTCGCCCTGGTGAACGGCTTCGGTTATGGCGGCATGCTGCCGCTGGACCCCGCCGAGCTGCCCGCCCGCATCGCCGCCGCCGAGGAAACCTTCGCCACCCAACGCTGGCGCGCCGACCTCGTGTTGTGGGAACAGCAGGTGAAGCCGGCCACCATCCAAAGCCAGCTCGCCCTCCAGCGCATCAACACCGCAGCCCTCTCGCCGGAAGACCAGCTCGCCCACATCACCCGCTGCCGCGACAACCTGGCCGCGATGATCCAGCAGCACCACCGCTTCAACATGGCGGCCACGCTGCCGATCGCCGACCTCATCGCCCATCTGCGCAAGTGGCTGGGCGCCCGCACCGATCCGCCGCTCGGCGCCTTCCTCGCCTTGGTGCGCGGCAGCGCCCCGGAATCCGCCGGCGCCATGCCGGAGCTGGATCGCCTCGCCGAAGCCCTGCGCGCAGATGCGTCGTCCCGCGCCCTGCTGGCCGAAGCCGACCACGCCGAGGTGATCACCCGCCTGCGCGCCGCCCCCGGCGCGGTGGGGCAGGCGGCCTGCGCCTATCTCGACCTCGTCGGCACCCGCGTGCTGGATGGGCTGGAAGTCGGCGCCCAAACCGGCAACGAGGTGCCGGAAGTGCTGGTGAAAGGCATAAGCCGCGCCGTCGATGCCGGCCCGCCCGCGCCGGGCCGCAGCACGGCGCAGGAGGAATCGCTCCTGCTCGATGCCCTGCCCGCCGAACACCACGCCACCTTCCACGCCCTGCTGGCCGAAGCCCGGCACAACTCCCGCCTGCGCGACGAGCGCGGCCTCTATTCCGATGTCTGGGCCGCCGGCATCTGCCGCACCGCCATCATCGCCACCGGCACCCGCCTCGCAGCAGGAGGCCGCCTCGCCCACGCCGCCCACCTGGTGGAGGCAAACTGGGAAGAGATGCAGGCCATCCTGCGCGGCCAGGGTGGCCCCGATGCGGATACCCTCGCCGCCCGCGCCCGCTACCGCACCAGCGTCGATGCCAGCATCGCGCCGCCCACGCTGGGCGACCCGCCAAAGCCGCCCACCATGCCGGAGAACCTGCCCCCCGCCGCCCTGCGCATCGCCCGCGCCATGATGGCCAGCGGCGAGGCAATGTTCGGCCTGCCGCCCGAAACCGCGCAGGAACCCACCCGCCTGCGCGGCACCGGCTCCAGCCCCGGCACCGTCACCGGCACCGCCCGCGTCATCCGCAGCCCCGCCGAGTTTGGCCGCCTCGAGCCCGGCGACATCCTCGTCACCGCCACCACCACCGAAAGCTTCAACATCGTCCTGCCGCTGCTGGGCGGCATCGTCACCGACACCGGCGGCCTGCTCTCCCACGCCGCCATCGTCAGCCGCGAATACGGCATCCCCGGCGTCGTCGGCACCCGCCACGCCACCAAGCGCATCCCCGACGGCGCCACCATCCGCGTGGACGGCCTCAAGGGCGAGGTGGTGCTGCTGCCATGAGCCTGGTGGATCTCGCCGCCGCCGTCTCGCCCGACGAATACGGCGGCAAAGCCGCGCAACTGGGTGCGGCCCTGCGCGCCGGCCTGCCGGTGCCGGAAGGCTTCGCCCTGCGCCACGATTTCGCCGAAGCCGTCGCCCAAGGCGAGGCCCAGGCCTGCGCCCACCTCGCCGAAGCCTGCGCCGCGCTGCCCGGCCCCTTCGCCGTCCGCTCCTCCGCCATCGGGGAAGACGGCGCCGAAGCCAGCTTCGCCGGCCAGCACGCCACGCTGCTGAACGTGATCGACGTGCCCGCCGCCGTTGCCGAGGTCTGGCGCTCCGCCTTCGCCGACTCCGCCATGGCCTACCGCCAGCGCGTCGGCGCCGCCGGCCCGGTGCGCATGGCCGTGGTGGTGCAGCGCCTGGTGAACGCCGACAGCGCCGGCGTGATGTTCACCCGCAACCCGATCACCAAGGCCGACGAGCTGGTGGTGGAAGCCGGTTGGGGCCTGGGTGAGGCAGTGGTGCAGGGCATGATCGTGCCGGATTTCTTCCGCCTCGCCCGCGATGGCGCCCTGCTGGAATGCAACCCGGGCCACAAGCCCATCGCCATCCGCCGCCGCCCGGGCGGAGACACGGTGGAGGAGGAGGTGGCGGAGCATCTTATCGAGCTGCCCTGCCTCCAGCCCACGCACTACGCCGCCCTCGCCGCCCTGGCGCAAAGCTGCGATGCCGCCTTCGGCCCCGAGCCGCACGACATCGAATGGGCGCTGGAGGGCAACACGCTCTACCTGCTGCAACGTCGCCCCGTGACCGCGCTCTAACGGATGGAGCCCAAGGAGCGCGCCACCCTGCTGGCCGTGGCGCTGGGCGGCATCCTGGCGCCGCTGAATTCCACCATGCTCGCCGTCGCCCTGCCGGCGATCGTGGCCGATTTCAACGCTGATATCGCCACGGCGGGCTGGCTGATGACCGGCTACCTGCTCGCCATCGCGGTGGTGCAGCCCGTGGCCGGCAAGCTCGGCGACCGCCACGGCCGCCGGCCCTTCATGCTGGGCGGCCTCGCGGTCTTCGGCCTCGCCTCCCTCGGTGCGGCCATGGCGCCCGATATCCACACGCTGATCGCCATGCGCACGCTGCAGGCGATCAGCGGCGCCACCGTGTTCCCCAACGGCGCCGGGCTGCTGCGCCAGGTGATCCCGGCGGCCCGCCGCGCCCGCGCCTTCGGCACCATGGGCGCCAGCCTGTCGCTCGCCGCGGCCCTCGGCCCGCCGCTGGGTGGGCTGATCGTGGCCCTGGGCGGCTGGCACGCGATCTTCCTGGTGAACGTGCCGGTGGTCCTGGCCGCCCTGCTGCTCGCCAGCCGCCACGTGCCCACCCAGCCCGCGCCGGACCAAGCCAGGCCCCGCTTCGACATCGCCGGCGCGCTGATGTTCCCCGCCCTGCTGCTGGGCCTCGCTTTGGTGGCGATCGAATCGCGCCACATGGCCGGCTGGCTGCTGCCCGCCGCACTCGCCCTGGGACTGGCCGTGCTCTTCGCCGCCTTCCTGTGGCGGGAGGCAGCGCACCCAGACCCGCTGGTGCAGCCACGCTTCTTCGCCCGGCGTGGCTTCGCCTCGGCCACCTTCGCAGTCGCCGCTGCCAATCTCGGCTCCTACACCGTCATGCTCGCCGTGCCGTTGCTGCTGGCGCGCCAGAGCGGCTGGAGCAGCCTGGGCATTGGCCTGGTGCTCGCGCTGCAATCCGCGCCGATGGTGGTGTTCGCCTTCGCCGGCGGGCATCTGGCAGACCGCTTGGGCCGGCGCCTGCCCACCGTGGTGGGCCACGTGATGCTGGCGCTGGGCATCGCCCCGCTCGCCTTCGCCCCCGCGCTGCCGCCGCTCGCCCTGGTGGCCTGCCTGGCGTTGGCCGGCGCCGGCCTCGGCCTCGGCTCCGCGGGGCTGCAGACCTCGGCGGTGGAGGCGGTGGCGGCCGACCAGGCCGGCGTCGCCTCCGGCCTGTTCTCCACCTGCCGCTACATCGGCAGCTTCGCCGGCTCCATCGTGCTCGCCCGGCTGCTGAGCGGCAGCGAGGGGCTGGATGGCTTCACGGAACTCTTCGCTGTGGCGCTGGCCGGCAGCGTGCTGGCCATCGCCGCCTCCTTCGCCCTGCCGGGCCACGCCCGCGCCAAGCCGTGACATGAACGGATACATTTAGGCACTCGCATCGCCGCCGGCACTTTCATAAAAGCGTCACAATCAAATTCGGGAGGTATCGTCATGTCGGCAGCATCGGGCGGCTTTGCGCCGCAATGGCAGGACCCCGCGCACGCGGACTCGTTCTGGTTCCGCGACGCGATGCACTTCCCCGCCCCGGTCACGCCGCTGAACGCCACCTTCTTCCAGCCCGCCTTCACCCGCGGCGCCAGCGCGGCGATCGCCCGCCTGTCCATGCCCGTCACGGGCCTGACCATCGGCGTGCACCACGGCTACGTCTACATGAACCCCGTGCCGTTCCAGGGCGACGAAGCCACCACCCAGGCACGCTTCGCCGAAATGCAGCGCCTGACCATGGAACTCGGCGCCACCAACCTGCAGGACTGGTACGACACCTTCGAACCCCGCGTGCTCGCCATCGCGGAGGAAGCCGCCGGCTTCGATTTCGCCGGCGCCCCCACCGCCGTCATCGCCGGCCACCTCGCCGGGCTGTTCGACCGTACCGTGGAGGTGTGGGACATCCACATGCGCGTGAACATCCCCACCATGAACGCGGTGTTCGGCCTGGAGGAGATGATCCACCACACGCTGGGCGAATCCGCCCTCGCCGATAGCCGCGCCCTGCTGCAGGGCTTCGAGAACAAATCCTCCGCCCTCGGCCAGGCGCTGTGGGAGATGGCCGAGTGGGTTCGCAGCCAACCCGGCCTCACCGAATGCGTCGCCGCCGCCAATGTCCGCGGCGGGCGCGTGGTGCTGCCGCCACACCCGCAGGCCGCCGAGTTCACCGCGCGCCTCGCTGATTTCCTGTCCTACTGGGGCTGGCGCTCCGACGTGTTCGCCGAGTTCGGCCACCCCTCCTGGCGTGAGGACCCCTCCACCGCGCTGACCCAGCTCAAGGGCTTCCTCGCCAACCCGACCATGAGCCCCGCCGCCCGCCAGGCGGAGGAACGCGCCCGCCGCGAAACCCTGCAACGCGACCTCGAAGCCCGCCTGCCCGAGCCCGCCCGGCCCGTGTTTCACGCCCTGCTGCCGCTGGCTCAGCAATACCTGCCGGTCTCGGAAGACCACAACTTCACCATCGACCAGAAGTTCACGGTGGTGACCCGCGAGGCCTTCCAGCATCTCGGCCGTCGCCTCGCCGCCGAGGGCAGCCTTTCGGACGCGGAAGACGTGTTCTACCTCACGCTCGATGAGGTCGCGGCCCTCGCCGAAGGTCGCGGTGCCGAGCCCCTGCGTGCCGCCACCGCTGCCCGCCGGCGCGACCGTGCGGCCCAGGTGCGCATGCAGCCGCCGCCGTTCATCGGCACCCCGCCGCCCGCGGACCAGCCGATCGACCCGCTGGCCGCCAAGTTCTTCGGCCTGGGCATCCGCCCCTCCGAAGACCCCAAGGTGATCGTGGGCCACGCCGCCTCGCCCGGCAGCGTGACGGGAATCGCCCGTGTGATCCGCTCGCTGGACCAGGCCGAGAAGCTAACCCCCGGGGACATCCTGGTGTGCCAGATGACCATGCCCGCCTGGACGCCCTTGTTCGCCCAGGCCGGCGGCGTGGTGGCTGATACCGGCGGCGCGCTGTCCCACTGCGCCATCGTGGCGCGCGAATACGGCCTGCCCTGCGTCGCCGGCACCATGATCGGCACCCGCACCATCCCTGATGGCGCGCGCATCCATGTGGATGGGAGCACCGGCATCGTGCGGGTGCTGGAGTAGGAAAGAGTCTTCTTTTTCTGAAGAAAAAGAAGCAAAAAGACTTTTCCGAATTGAGGCGGGAAGACCGTATCTTCCCACCTCAAAGTCAAGAAAGTTTTTTGGTTCTTTTTTTCAAAAAAGAACCGCTTACTGATTCCGCCGCGGCGCAATCGCCGATCCGCCCGATGCCGAGCGCCCACTATCAATCACCAACTGCGTGCCGGTGATGTTGGAGGACAGGTCCGAGCACAAGTACATCACTGCGTTGGCCACTTCTTCCGGGTAGGTATAGCGCCCGGTCGGCATGCCGGCGGCATTGGCGGCGTGGACCGATTCCGGGTCCGTCGGGTTCCGCTGCGATTCCAGGGAGCGCATCATCCGCGTTTCCACCGGCCCCGGGCAGATCGCATTCACCCGCACGCCGTAGCGGGCCACGTCGGAGGAGGCGACCTTGGTGAGCCCGGCCACGCCATGCTTGGAGGCGACATAGGCCGCCATGCCGGGGCCGCCGAACAGCGCGGCGGTGGAGGCGGTGTTCACCACCGTGCCGCTTTCCTGCTTCAGCATGATGGGCAGCACGTATTTCATGCCGAGGAACACGCCGGTGAGGTTCACCCCGATCACCGCGTTCCAGGTCTCCTCCTCATACTCGGTGATCGGCGTGACCTTCCCTTCGATCCCCGCGTTGTTGAAGAAGCAGTCGATGCGGCCATAGGCGTCCATTGCCGCCTTCACATAGGCCTGCACGTCGGCGGATTTGGAGACATCGGCGCGCACGAAGATCGCCTCGCCGCCGGCGGCCTTCACCTGTGCCGCGGCGGCCTGGCCGATCGCCGCGTCGTAATCCACCACCACCACCTTCGCCCCGCGCTTGGCGAAGCCGAGGCAGGTGGTGATGCCGATCCCGCCGCCGCCGCCCGTGATCAGCGCGACCTTGCCCGTGAAGTCCATTTCTCTTCCTCCCCGAATGAGGCAACGATTGCCGCACGCCGCGCGCCCGATGGCAACATGCGGGGCAGGGGGAAGCGATGCCGCTGCAGAACCGCGTGATGCCCACCGGGGAGATCGTCGCCCATCCCGCGCGCGGAATGTTCATGGGCAATCGCGGCCGCATCCACCGGCCAGACCAGACGCTGGGTGCCAAGCGTTGGGCGGTGGATGCCTGGCTCGTCTGCCTCACCTGCTTCAATGGCCGCAAGCGGACCGTGTGGGGCAACAGCTACACGGAGCTGTTCTTTCACGACGAGGCGGTGGCGCTCGCGGCCGGCCATCGCCCTTGCTACGAGTGCCGGCGCGAGGCTTTCCGCCGGTTCCAACTCGCCTGGCGCCGCGCCCATGGCGAGCCCTCGACCGCGCCGGCGATGAACCGCCGCATGCAGGCCGACCGGGCCGGCCCCGGCCGCCGCCAGCGCCGCCATGAGGCACGGCTGGGCGAACTGCCGGACGGAGCATTCATCCTGAACGGCGAGCAGCCCGCCCTGGTGTGGCAGGGGCGGCTGCATCCCTTCGCGCCGGGCGGCTACCTTCCGCCTGTTCGCGCCGAGCCGGAGCGCATCGTGACCGTGCTCACGCCGCGCAGCACCGTGAACGTGCTGCGCGCCGGATATCGCCCCGTGCTTGGCCCCTTGGCGGCGCCCTGAATCTGTTATAACAAATCCGATGACGCAAACCGGGCTTTGCACCGGCGCCGCCTTCGCTAGACTTGTCCCAGACCGGCGCGACCGCCGCATCCCGCGGCGCCGAACCGCCATCGCCCCGCCAGGCACCAGGGAGACACCCATGTCCGCGACCACCGTCGCCGCCCCCCGCAACAGCGATCTCGAATCTGCCATCGCCGAGGCGCATGAGCGCTACACCGCCGCCCGGCCGAAAAGTGCGGCCCTGCACCAGAAGGCCAAGGCGGTGATGCCCGGCGGCAACACCCGCTCCAACCTGTACTACTCGCCCTTCCCCACCGCGATGGCCGGCGGCAAGGGCTGCCAGGTGACGGATATCGACGGCAACTCGTATCTCGACCTCTGCGGCGAATACACCGCCGGACTGTTCGGCCATTCCGAAACCCGCATCCTGGAGAAGGTGCAGGCCGCCATCGGCCGCGGCATCGGCTTGGCTTCCGTCGGTGAGAACGAGCCGAAGTTCGCCGAGCTGGTGTGCGCCCGCTTCCCCTCGATCGAGAAGGTGCGCTTCACCAACTCGGGCACCGAGGCGAACATGATGTGCATCACGCTTGCCCGCCACCACAGCAAGCGCGACGGCATCCTGGTGTTCCGCGGCGGCTACC
This sequence comes from Rhodospirillales bacterium, assembly GCA_947460455.1. GTDB lineage: Bacteria > Pseudomonadota > Alphaproteobacteria > Acetobacterales > Acetobacteraceae > CAMDGX01. The sequence goes on from CANHKG010000005.1 coordinate 47,403, forward strand.
ACGGCAGCGTGCTGACCTTCACCGGCGGCGGCCCGAACGCGATGACCGCGCCGCTGGACTACGTGATGGCCGACTACAACGACATCGACGGGACCGTGGCCCTGATGCGCGAGCACAAGGACCGCATCGGCACCGTGATCCTGGAGCCGATGCAGGGCTCCGGCGGCTGCATCCCGGCCAGCGTGCCGTTCCTGAAGGCCATCCGCGCCACCTGCGACGAGCTGGGCATGGTGCTGATCTTCGATGAGGTGATGACCAGCCGCCATTCCTCCGGCGGGCTGCAGAAGCTCACCGGCGTGCACCCGGATCTCACGGCGCTCGGCAAGTATCTCGCCGGCGGCATGAACATCGGTGCCTTCGGCGGCCGCGCCAAGATCATGGACGCGTTCGACGCCACGCAGCCCGGCGCGCTGGTGCATAGCGGCACGTTCAACAACAACGTGCTCAGCATGGCCGGTGGCGTGGTGGCGCTGGGCGAGATCTTCGACAGCGCGGCGGCAGAGGCGCATTTCCAGAAGGGTGAGGCGCTGCGCAACCGCCTCAACGAGATCGCGCAGAAGCACAAGGTCACGCTGCAGTTCACCGGGCTGGGCAGCATGATCCAGGCGCATTTCCGCACCGGCGAGATCGTGCGCCGCTACACCACCTCTGCCAACGAGGAAGGCCTGCTGGAGCTGTTCTTCTTCGACATGCTCACCGCCGGCATCTACCTCGCCCGCCGCGGCATGGTGGCGATGAGCCTGCCGGTGGGCGAGGCGGAATGCGAGCGTTTCGCCCAGGCGGTGGATGCGTTCTGCACCAGCCGCGGCCCGCTGATGCGCGCCTGACGCCTGCCAGGGGCCCCGCGCGCGGCGGGGCCTCCCTCACCCGGAGCCCCGCCGTGCATCCCCTGCCCACCCACGCCTTGCCCAGGCGTCTCGACGACCCGTTCCACCCGGTTCTGCCCGCCCGTGCCAGCGGCATGCTGGCGCGGGATGGCGGCCACAGCATCCACTGGGAAGATGCCGGCGACCCCGGCCTGATGCCGGTGATCCTCTGCCACGGTGGCCCCGGCGGCGCGAACGCCCCCGCCCGCCGCCGCTTCTACGACCCGACGAAGTTCCGCGTGGTGCAGTTCGACCAGCGCGGCTGCGGCCAATCCGCCCCCACCGGCCTGCTCGCCGGCAATTCGCTTCAGGCCACCATCACCGACATGGAGGCGATCCGGGAGATGCTGGGCATCGAGCGCTGGATCGTCGCCGGCGGCTCCTGGGGCAGCGTGGTCGCCATCGCCTATGCCGAGGCGCATCCGGAGCGTTGCCTGGGCGTGAACCTCACCTGCACCTGGCTTGTTCGCCCGCAGGATGTGCATTGGTGGTTTCAGGGCGTGCGCACCATGTTCCCCGAATTGTGGGAAGCCTTCGCGGCCCTGGTCCCCGCGGAGGAACGCGCCGACCTGCGCCGCGCCTATGCCCGGCGCATCCTGGAGAACAACGACCCCGCCGAAGCCGACCGCTTCGCGCACCAGTTGCACGTCTACGAAAACGGCTTCATGGCCTTCGACAGCCCGTTGGCCGAAGCCGAACCGGAACGCGGCGCCCGCTATGGCCGCATCTTCGCCCACTACGCCATCCACAACTTCTTCGTGGAGGGCACGCAGTTGCTGGACGAGGCGCCCCGCATCGCCCACCTGCCGGTGGAAATGGTCGTTGGCCGCTACGATTGCTGCTGCACGCCAGACAATTCCTACGACCTCGCCGCCCGCCTACCGCGCGCCAACCTTGTGGTGGTGCCGGGTGGTGGGCATTCCTCGATGGAACCCGCCATGGCGCAGGAAGTGGCGCGGGCGCCTGGGCGGCTGCGTGACCGCATCCTTGCGGCGGGGGAATGGAAGTAAGTCCTTCTTTTTCTGAAGAAAAAGAAGCAAAAAGACTTTCATGAATAAAAGTTTTTTGGTTCTTTTTTCAAAAAAGAACCGCTTCCTTTCTTGGGGTTTTCGCCATGCAAACCAAGCTCCAATCCCTCCTGGACCGCCTCGTTCCTGCGTTGCTCACGTCTGGCGAGGACGCGATCCACAACGCCGTGGTTGTGGTAGAGAACCCCACGCTCGGCCTGCGCGCCGCTGCTGCCGCGGGGAAGATGCGCGACGACAGTGACAAGCCGATGCAGGTGGGCACCCAGTTCCACATCGCCAGCATCGTGAAGCCGATGACCGCGGCGCTGATCTTCCAGGCCGCGGAGCAGGGCAAGCTCGGCAGTGCGGGCATCGACACGAAGCTGATCGACACCGGCATATTGCCGCCATACATCGTCCGCGCCCTGCACAACATCCAGGGCCGCAGCTGGGGCGAGGCGATCACCCTGCGCCAGATGCTCACCCATACCAGCGGCCTGCGCGATGGCCAGGGCGATGACGGCGACTACCTCGCCGGCGGGTATTTCGGCCGCGCCGCCCCCAATTCGCTCTCCGGCCGCCGCTTCCCGGATCTGGAGCCGCACTACCAGGCGTATCGCGCCGGCCGGCCGATCCTCCAGGGCTTGCGCACCACCATGCACTGGAAGCCGTGGGACCCCACGCAGCCGGAGAACCCGGATGCCGGCGTGCTGAACTTCTATCTCTCCGCCCACACCGCCGGCCGCAACGCGCTGTTCCGGCCGGGGCATGGCTTCCACTATTCCGACACCGCCTTCACCATCCTGGCGCTGCTGGCCGAACAGCTGCACGGCGAAAGCTTTGCCCGCCTGCTGCTGCACCGCATCTACGAGCCCTGCGGCATGACGGGGAGCTGGTTCGACGCCGACAGCGACTTCGACCAGACCCCCTGGCAGCGCGACCTCGCCGATGTCTGGAACGGCAAGTATCCGCTGGTCAGCATGGGCATGAGCCTGTCGAACGACTGGGGCGGCGGCGGCGTGATCTCCCCCGCTTCGGATCTCAACCGCTTCTTGATCGGCCTGCTGGATGGCCGCCTGTTCCAGCGCCGCGAAACGCTGGCGGAGATGATCCGCTTCGGCACGCCGGAGGGCCTGAAGAACTACGCCGCCGTCGCCCATGGCGTGCTCGGCTTCCGCAGCCCCGGGGGGCGCTTTCTCTATGGCCATTCCGGCGCCTGGGGGGCCAAGATGCTCTACGATCCCGGCAACGGTTTCTACTACAGCGGCACCGTCAACCGCCGCGGCGCAAGGAGTGAGTGGATGCAGGATATTGCCGACGCGGTGGCAGCACTCTGATGGCCCCCCAGGACCCCCGCATCATCGGCCCCAGTATCGTAGGACATTGGCGCCTGGTTTCCACCCGCGCCTGGACCGCCGACGGCACCGAGGTGCCGGAAACCTACGGGCCGGTCTCGCTGGGGATCGTCACCCTGACCGCCGAGGGCCGCATGCTCGCCGTGCTGTGCGACGGTCGGCCGGAGCTGCCAGAGGGCCAGACCCGCGCCTATCGCTCCTATATGGGCGCCTACAGCTTCGACGGTGCCACGCTGCACACCGTGGTCGATGGCGCGGACACGCCGGATTGGCTGGGCACCAACCAGATCCGCGCCGCCCGCTTCGAAGCCGGGCGCATGTTCCTGCGCCCGCCGGCGCGCGTGATCGACGGCCGCGAAATCCACCGCGAACTTGCATGGGAGCGGCTTGTTCCCGAAACTCCCTGAACAAAGGGAGAGAAACGATGAGCGCCACCCCACCGCCCACCGCCGCGCAGAACGCCGCCTACCTCATGCCGCGCGCCGACTGGCTCGCCCGCCGCCAGGAGCCGATCCTGGAGCCGGACCTGCCGATCATCGACCCGCATCACCACCTCTGGGACCGCCCGTCCTGGCAGTACATGCTGCCGGACCTGCTGGCGGATACGAATTCCGGCCACAACATCAAGGCCACCGTCTTCATCCAGTGCCGAGCCTTCCACCGCGCCGCGGGGCCAGAGGGGATGAAGCCGATCGGTGAGACGGAGTTCGCCAACGGCGTCGCTTCCATGTCCGCCAGCGGCGTGTATGGCGACAAGACCCAGGTCAACGCCGGCATCGTCAGCCACGCCAGCCTCACCCTGGGTGCGGCGGTGCAGGAGGTGCTGGAAGCCCATATCCAGGCGGGCAACGGCCGTTTCCGCGGCATCCGCCACATCGTGGCGTTCGACGACGACCCCCTGCTGAACAACCCCGGCAACCCCGCCCCGCCCGGCCTGCTGATGGATGCGAAGTTCCGCGAAGGCTTCGCCAAGCTGGCCAAGCTGCGCCTCAGCTTCGAAGCCTGGCTCTACCACCCGCAACTGCCGGAGATCATCGACCTCGCCCGCGCCTTCCCCGATACCGGCATCGTGCTGAACCATTGCGGCGGCCCGCTGGGCATTGGCCGCTGGGCCGGCAAGCGCGACGAGATTTTCCCAGGCTGGGCAGCCAACATCCGCGAACTGGCCAAGTGCCCGAACGTGATGGTGAAGGTCGGCGGCATCGGCATGCGCATCAACGGCTACGACTTCCACGAGAAGGCGGAGCCGCCCTCCAGCGAAACCCTCGCCGCGGCCTGGAAGCCCTGGATGGACACCTGCATCGAAGCCTTCGGGCCGTCGCGTTCGATGTTCGAAAGCAACTTCCCGGTAGATAAGGGCAGCTACTCGTACCAGGTGTTCTGGAACGCCTGCAAAATCCTGGCGAAGGGCGCCAGCGCCGCCGAGAAGCATGATCTGTTCTTCGGCGCCGCCAACCGTTTCTACCGCCTGGGGCTCTAGGTCTCACCATGCGCAGGGCCGCCCGTCTTTTCGTGGCGGTCCTGCTGCTCGCCGTTGCCCACGCCGCCGCGGCGCAACCCGCCATTACCCCCGCCGGCAGTGCCTTCGGCCTGGCCCCGCCGCCGGGCTACGTGGCCGATGCCGCCTCCACCGGCTTCGTGGACCCCAGCCGCCCCGGCACCAGCATCGCCATCAGCGAAATGCCCGCCGCCGCCTATGCCCAGATCGAGCGCGGCATGACGGAAGAGGCCCTCGCCCGCAGCGGCATTGCGCTGGCCACCCGCGAGAGCTTCCCCACCCCGGTCGGCACCGGCCTGCTCATCACCGGCACGCAGCGCGCCGGGGAGCGCGTGCTCGCCAAGTGGATGCTGGTCGTGCCCGCCGGAACAGGGGCTGAGAGCGCCACCGGCCTCATCGTCGTTACCATCCCCCAACCCACGCCAGACGCCGCCGACACCACTGTCCGCGCTGCCCTGGCCACGCTTGTCTTCACCCCGCTCTCGCTGGAGCAGAAGCGCGACGCCCTGCCGTTCCTGGTGGCGGACGGCCCCACTCTCAAGCTCGGCAACATCCTGGGCGGCAACAGCGCCGTCCTCACCCCCGGCGGCCGCCAGGGCAGCCCGGGCAGCCCGCTCCTTGTCATCGCCTTCGCCCGCGGCGAGCCCGTTGTCCCGGCCGACCGCGCCACCGCCGCCCTCGTCCTGTCCCGCCAGCTGGGCGGACTGTCGGAGGTCCGCCGCACCCCACCCGCCGAATCCGGCGACCGGATGCGCATCTACGGTACCGGCCGCACCCGCGACGGCACCGCGCGGCGCTTCACCCAATGGGTGATCTTCCTGCCGGACGGCCACCTGCGGATCCTGGCCATGGCCGACGAAGACCAGTTCGGCGCCCTGGCCGCCGAGTTCGACACCATCGCCGAGAGCGTCGCGCGGCGATAATCCCGACATTCAACGAATTGGTTGATGATCGCGTCGCCGTGCTGATGAATTCAACCATATAGTTGAACAACATCCGCTCGACACCGTCTTCCACGCCCTCGGCGACGCCACCCGCCGCCGCATGCTGGCCGACCTGGCCGCTGGCGATCGCAGTGTCGGCCAACTGGCCGAGCCCTTCGCCATGTCGCTCGCCGCGGCTTCCAAGCACATCAAGGTCCTGGAATCCGCCGGCCTGATCCGCCGCGAGATCGAGGGCCGCACCCATCTCTGCCGGCTCGAACCTGCCCCACTGGCCAGCGCCGCCGAGTGGCTCCGGTTCTACGAGCGCTTCTGGGCCTACCTGACCGACAGCGATTTGCGCCGCCAATGGCTGGCCGCCGGCGTCATGGACCTCGCCCCCGGTGCTGGCTTCGAATTCGTCTGGCGTAACGACGCGCTTTCGGAAACGCCGAGCCTGCGCCCAGAGGGCTTCCCGGAGGAACACCGCATGCAGTGCCGCATCCTGGAGGTGGATCCGCCGCATCGCCTGGTCATCACCTGGGGCGCCCAGAGCGAGGTGACCTTCACCTTGGAACAGCAGGGCAGCGGTACGCTGCTGACCCTCCTGCACCGCCGCGCGCCCGACCGGGCCACGCCGCTCAACGTCAGTGCCGGCTGGCACGCCCATCTGGATGCCCTGGCCGCCCGGCTGGAAGGTCGCCCGATCGGCCCGTTCTGGCCCGCCTGGTCATCCCTGAAGCAGGAATATGATCGTCGCCATCCGGCCTGAGACCTCGCGCAACGTTACTCCACCACCTCGAACCCCGCCTCCTCGGCCGCGGAGGCGAGGTAGCCGAATCCCATCCGCGCATAGGTCAGCGGATGGGCGATGCGTGGGTCCTGCTCCGCCTCCACCACCAGCCAGCCGCCATAGCCTGCTTCAAGCAGCGTCTCCAGCAGCGGCATGAACTCCACGCAGCCGTCGCCGGGCACGGTGTACACGCCCTTCAGCACCGAGTGCATGAAGCTCCAGTCGAAGCCCAGTGCCTTGTCCATCACCGGCGCGCGCACATCCTTGCAGTGCACATGCACCACCCGGCCGACATGGCGCAGCAGCACCGTCAGCGGATCGGCGCCGGCGAACAGGCAGTGCCCGCTGTCGAACAGCAGCCCGGCCGCTTCGCCCGTGTGGCGCATCAGCGCGTCGATCTCGGCGCCGGTCTGCACGATCGTGCCCATGTGGTGATGGAACGCCATGCCCACCCCGAACCCGGCCATCCGCTCCGCCAGCGCCGTTACCTTCTGCCCGTAGCCGGCCCAGTCCTCCGCGGCCAGTTTCGGCCGGTCCGAGAGCTTGCGGGCGAGGTCGCCATGCTTTCCGCCGGTCACGTCGGCATACACCACGTGCTGGCAGCCCATGTCGCGTAGCAGGGTCAGGTGCGGCAGGATCGCGTCCCACTCCGCCTCCAGCTCCCGCTCCAGGATGCGCCCGTCGAACCAGCCGGAGACCAGCTCCAGCCCATGCCCGGCCAGTATCGGCCGCAGCGCCGATGCGGTCTTGGGGAAGCGGCCGCCCATCTCCGTGCCGGCATAGCCGGCCTGCTTCGTCTCGGCGAGGCAGGTGTCGAGCGTGATGTCCCCGCCCAGCTCCGGCATGTCGTCATTCGTCCAGGTGATCGGGTTGATCCCGATCTGCACGGTGCCAGACTGCATCATCATCTATCCTGAAAGGGCAGGGGTGGCCGCTTCCGCCGCCGCCAACGCCGCCACCGCATCCGCCGCCGTTGCCCCGCCGGTGCCGGCCGCGCCACCTACCCGTGCCGCGAACCCTGCCGCCTGGCGGCGCAACGCCTCCGGGATCACGTCGACCCCTTCGCTCGGCCGATGCACCAGCAGATCGGCCGCATCCCGCGTGCCATAGGCCATCACGCGAATGGAATCCCCACCGGGATAGCGCCGCCCCGCCGTCGCAGTCGCCGTGGTGCCGCCGGAAAGCCGGAACAGCGCGGTGGCGCATTCCGCATCCCCCGGCACCGGCTCCTCCTCCACGCGGGAGGCCAGCGCGCGCACCTCCACGTAATCCTGGCCGGAAAGCCAGCGGATCTGGTCCAGCTCGTGCACCATCATGTCCACGTAAACGCCGCCGGAGGTCGCCCGGAACGCGGCCGCCGGCGGCGCGCCATCCCATTGCTGCGCATCCAGGTGATACAGACCGCCCAGTGCCCCCGTGGCGATCTTCGCCCGCAGCGCCTGCAACGAAGGCACGAAGCGCCGCCAATAGGCGATCTGCAGCACCACGCCCGCGGCCTCGGCAATCCCCAGCGCCTCCTGCGCCATCGCCGCCGTCACCCCGCAGGGCTTCTCGCACAATATCGGCAGGCCGCGATCGGCGATCTCGCGCACCACGCCCACATGCAGCGGGCTCGGCACCGCTATCAGGACGCCGTCAATCCCGCCGGCATCGAGCATCGCGCCGATCGTGGCATGCACGGCAACGCCCGGCCCCTCGATCTCCGCCCGCGCCGCCGCAGAGGGTTCCGCCACCGAAACCACGCGCACATCCCCGCCGGCGAGAAGCGATTCCATATGGAACCGCCCCATCCGCCCGCCGCCCGCCAATCCCAGCCGGAACACCGCCACGCTATTCCACCTTCATGCCCTGGATGCGGATCAACCCATCCGGCACCGCCACGAACCCGGAAACCCGCGACGCCATCGCGAACAGCCAGGTCGTGTTGTAGAGCGGGATCATCGGCTTGTCGGTGTTGTAGATGCTGGTCACTTCCGCATATGCCGCAGCCCGCCGCACCGGGTCCGTCTCCTCCCGGGCTTTCCCCAGCGCCATCTCGAAGGCCGGGCTGTTGTATTTACCCCAGTTCTGGAAACTGTCGGCGGCGATATAGATCGAGATGTTCAGATCCGGATCGGCCCGGCCAGACCAGTTGTGGATGCCGGCCTGGTACTCCCCGCGCGTCATCGCCTGGATGTTGGAAACGCTCTCGCCGCTGCGCACCTTCACGTCGAACCCGGCCTCGGCCGCCATGGCCTGGATGATCTCCGCCACCTGCACGTCGCGTGGCGTCTTGGCCACCTGCAGTTCCAACTCCACCCGCTCCAGCGCGGCTTCCTTCAGTAGGGCCTTGGCGCGCGCCACATCACGGCCCGGCACCGGCAGCGCCTTGTTGAAATAGGGGCTCGTGGGCAGCTCCGTCTGGTTGTTCGGCACGAACAGGCCTTCCAGCGCCACCTGGTTGATCACGTTGCGATCAATCGCCGCCTCGAACGCGGCGCGCACGCGCGGATCACGCCCGAACGGTGTCTCCGCCCGCGGCCCATGCCGCGTGTTGATCCCGATCGCCGCGTATCCCAGCCCCGGCGTGGTCACCAGCCGCAGCTTGGCATCGCCGCGCACCTTGCCTGCGTCGGAGGGCGAGAGATCCTGCAGCATATCCAGCTGCCCCGCCTGCAGGTTCACCAGCCGGATCGTGCTGTCCGGGATCATGCGGAACACCACCCGATCCACATGCACCCGTGCGGCATCCCAGTAGCCCGGGAACTTCTCCATCACGATCCGGTCCTGCGCCACCCGCTCCACATACTTGAACGGGCCGGAGCACACCGGCTCCTTGAAGAAATCCGCGCCCAGCCGCTGGAACACGGCCGGCGAGGCGATCATCCCCGCCCGATCCGACAGTGCCGCCAGCAACGGCGCGAAGGGCTGGCTCAGCACCAGCCGCACCGTGCGGGCATCCACCACCTCCACGGCCGTCACGCTGCGAAGCTCGCCCTTGCGGTTGCTCTCCGGCGCCGAGCGATACCGCTCCAGATTGGCCCGCACCACCTCGGCCGTCATCGGCGTGCCGTCGTGCAGGGTCACGCCCTCGCGCAGGGTGATGGTCAGCGCCCGGTTGTCGTCAGACCACTTCCACGCAGTTGCCAGCTGCGGACGGAACGACAGATCCGGTGCCAAATCCCACAGCTTGTCGCACATGGCGGTGAAGGCGAACCGCCCGCCGAACGTGCCGCCGCGGGCGGGGTCCAGCTGGTCCGGCTCCTCCTGCTGGCCGATGCGCAGCACGCTGGTGGGTTGCGCCCCCGCCGCCAGCGGCAGCGCCAGGAAGGGCAGGGCGATCGCGGCGGCGAAGGTGCGGTTCATGATGTTCCCCTCAATCCAGCTTCATGCCCTGGAACCGGATCAGCCCGTCCGGCACCGGAACGAACCCGCTCACCCGCGACGAATGCGCGAACAGCCAGGTCAGGTTGTACAGGTTCAGCATCGGCCGATCCTCCAGGTAGATCTTCGTCACCTCCTGGTACACCGCCGCCCGCTTCGCCGGATCCGTTTCCGCCCGCGCGCGGCCCATCGCCGCCTCGAAGACCGGGCTGTTGTACTTGCCCCAGTTCTGGAAACTATCCGCCCCGATGAAGATGGAGATATTCAGGTCCGGATCGGCCCGGCCAGACCAGTTGTTGATATGCCCCTGGTATTCCCCGCGCCCCATGGCGGCGATGTTGGAATTCACCTCGCCCGCGCGCACCCGCACATCGAACCCGGCCTCGTTGGCCATGGACTGCACGATCTCGGCCACCTGCCGGTCGCGCGGCGTGTTCACCACCATCAGTTCGAACACCGGCTTCTCCACGCCGGCTTCCTTCAGCAGCGCTCGCGCCTTGGCCACGTCGCGCCCCGGCACCGGGAGCGCCTTGTTGTTGTAGGGGCTGGTCGGCAGCTCCGTCTGGTTGTTCGGCACGAACAACCCTTCCAGCGCCACCTGGTTGATCACGTTGCGGTCGATCGCCGCCTCGAACGCCGCGCGCACCTTCGGGTTGCGCCCCATCGGATTGTCGGAAGCCGCCCCGTTCGCCAGGTTGAATGCGATCGCCGCGTAGCCCAGCCCCGGCGTCGTCACCAGCCGCAGCTTCGTATCCGCCCGCACCTTGCCCGCATCCGCCGGCGCCAGGTCCTGCAGCATGTCGATCTGGCCGGACTGCAAGTTCACCAGCCGCACCGTCGTATCCGGCATCATCCGGAACACGATCCGGTCGATCTTGATGTTCCCCGCATCCCAGTAGCCCGGGAATTTCTCCAGCACGATCCGGTCCTGCGCCACCCGTTCCACGAACTTGAACGGGCCGGAGCACACCGGCTCCTTGAAGAAATCCGCCCCCAGCCGCTGGAACAC
>CANHKG010000006.1 GCA_947460455.1 Rhodospirillales bacterium
GGCCAGCACCCCCGCGCCGAGCGCCAGCCCGGGCCCCCTGGCCGCCAGGGCCAGGGCGATCCCGCCGACCGCGAGGGGGGCCAGGAGCAGCTCGCCATTGGTGCCATCGCCCACCCCGCGCATCGACAGCATCACATAGGCCAGCCCCGCCAGCGTGCCGGCCGCCGGCAGACCCGGCAGCAGGTGCCGCCCGATGGCACGCAGCCCCAGCGCGGTGGCCGCCACCAGCAAGGCGGTGCCCAGCCGCAGTGCCAGCACGCTGCCGCCGCCGGCGATGTGGAAGGGCGCCAGCAGCGCGAACAGGCCGGGCGGCTTGCGATCCCAGGTGGCGGTGTAGGGCAGCTGCCCGGCCGCCAGTTCGCCGGCCATCTGCCAGTACAGCGCCTCGTCCCAGTTCAGCTCCACGAACAGCAGGGCAGGGGCCCGCACCGCCAGCGCGGCCAGCGTGAACAGCAGCGCGGCGCGGACGGTTTCAGCCATGGCCGGCCAGGGCCTTTTCCATGTCCACGAAGGTGGGGTGCGCATAGCCGGGATGGGCGTGCTGCGCCGTTTCCACGAAGCCGCAGCGCGCGAACAGACGCCGGTTGTCGGCGAGCACCAACCGGGTGGAGAGCAGCAGCCGCGGCAGCCCGCGCGCCCGCGCCTCCTGTTCCAATGCGGCGATCATTGCCGGCGCGATCCTCCGCCCGCGCCAGGCCGGATCCACCGAAACCCGCCCGAGATACAGCCCGCGTTCCTGCACCTGCCAGATCACGCAGCCGGCCAGCGACTCGCCGATCCACGCCCCGATCCCGCCCTGGTCCTGCTCCGCCAGGCTCGCCGCCACGCTGGCGCCGGTTTCGCGCAGCGCGGAGGGTGGCGGGTCGGTGGCGACGGTCTGGGCGGCGAAGGCGGTGCGGATCAGCGCCGCCACCGCCTCTGCGTCTGATGCGCGCAGGGCACGCAACACGTATTCGCGATGCTCTTCCATGCCTGCCACGGTAGCCCCGGGCGGGCCGGCTGCCTATCTTCTCCCCATGTCCGAACCCTCCGGCTTTCATGCCCCCGCCTTCCTCGATGCCGATCGCCCGCCCGTGCCCGACCTCGTCGTGCCGCGCGGCGTGGTGCCCTTTCACCTGCCCAACCGCCCGGTGCGCGGCCGGCTGGTGCGCCTCGGCGCGCTCGCCGATGCGCTGCTGACCCGGCATGACAACCCCGAGCCTGTCACCCGCATCGCCGGCGAGGCGCTGGCCCTGGTGGCGGCCCTGGCCACGGCGCTGAAATTCCGCGGCTCCTTCAGCCTGCAGGCCAAGGGCGACGGGCCCGTGGGCATGCTGCTGGCGGATTGCACCGAGGCAGGCGCCCTGCGCGGCTATGCCCGCGCGGATGAAGAAAAGCTCGCCGCCCTGCTGGCCGAAACCGCCACGCCCAGCGCGGCCCAGCTGCTCGGCACCGGCTACCTGGCCTTCACCGTGGACCAGGGGCCGGACATGGAGCGCCACCAGGGCATCGTCGCCATTGAAGGCGCGGGCCTGGCCGACATGGCGCTGCACTACTTCGCCACCTCCGAACAGCTGCGCTGCGCCATCCGCATCGCCTGCGCCCACACGCCCGCCGGCTGGCGCGCCAGCGCGTTGATTCTCGAGCGCATCGCCGGTGCAGGGGGCATTGCACCAGACCTCGACGAGGCCGCGCAGGAGGAGGCCTGGAACACCGCCACCATCCTGGCCAGCACGCTCAGCGACGCCGAGTTGCTGGACGACAGCCTGCCGCCGGAGCAGCTGCTCTACCGCCTGTTCCACACCGAGGGTGTGGCCGCCGATCTGCCGCGGGCGCTGGCCTATGGCTGCCGCTGCTCGCGCCAGCGCCTGTCCGGCATTCTCACCACCTTCGCCGAGGACGATCTGGACCACATGGCGATCGATGGCCGTATCGTGATGACCTGCGAGTTCTGCAACTTCAACTTCAGCTTCGATCGCGCCGAGATGCGCAGTGCCGCGGAAGGCTAGGGGCGGCATTGACCCCGCCCGCCGGCGGCGCCACGTTGCGGGTACAGACCATGTTGCTGTTTCAATCGGATGCACGAACGCGAATGACCTTTGCCCGCCGCTCCCTGATGGCCCTGGGGCCCCTGCTGCTGCTGGCCGCCTGTGGCGATGAGCCGGCGCCGGCCCGCTACCCGCCGCCCAACTACGACTACCTCAACAAGGTGGAGCTGAAGGTCGGCCGCATCGAGATCGACGACAGCTGGGCGCCACGCGGCGCCGGGCGCCGGGTGGAATCCCTGGCGCCGATCTCGCCGCGTGAGGCGCTGCGCCGCATGGCGGAAGACCGGCTGGTGGCCGCCGGCACCAGCGGCCGCGCGGTGTTCGTGATCGAGGATGCCTCCATCATCCGCGGCCCGCGCGACTACCAGGCGAGCCTCGCGGTGCGGGTGGACATTGCCGACGACGCCGGCAACCGCCTGGGCCAGGCGCCGGCGCGCGTGGTGCTGGTGCGCCCGGTGCGGGGCGAATCCGAACGCGCGGTGCGCGACGACCTCTATGCCTTCGTCCGCGAGCTGATGGACGAGATGAACGTGGAGTTCGAGTACCAGGTCCGCCGCACGCTGCGCGACGCGCTGAACCAGACAGCGCCGAACGCGCCGGAACCCGGCCCGGTGGAGGCGCAGTCGCTGGACAGCCCCGGCGCCGCACCGGCGGCCCCTGCTGCGTCCCCTGCCGCGTCCCCTGCTTCGGATCGGCCGGACCCGCCCGTTTCGATGTCACCCCGCCCGGCGGATCTTGGCACCTTGCCCGTGCCCCGCGCGCCCGGCGCGCCCACCCCGCTGGCGCCCACGCCGCTCGCGCCGCGCTGACCCAGACGCAGAAAGGGCCGGGAACGTCTCCGTTCCCGGCCCTTTTTTGTGTCTTGGCGGCGCTCAGCGCCCCGTCATGATCCGTTCGACCAGCTGCTTCACCGTCGGCACGAAGCCGTTGCTGTAGAATGGGTCGGAGCCGAAGCGATAGGCGTTGTGGCCGGAGAACATCAGGTTGTTGTTCAGCACTTCGTCGCTGTCGCTGTGGTGCGCGATGTCCTGCAGCGTTTTCTGGATGCAGAAGCTGCGCGGATCCGCCTTCTTGCCGTTGGTGAGGTCCTCGGCATGCTGCGCCCAGTTGGAGAAGCGGCACTGGCTGAGGCAGCCCATGCAGGCCACCTGGTCGGCCAGGATCTCGCGACCCTTTTCAGGGGTGACGAAGATCAGCGTTGAATCCGGTGTGCGCAGCGCGTCGGTGAAGCCGGCGCGTTCCCAGGCCAGCGCCCGGTCGCGGTCGGCGGCGGTAACATAGACGATGCGCTTGCGCGGCCCCACGCCGTATTCGGCGGTCAGTTCGCCCGCCGGCTCCGCTACGAAGGCGATCTGGCGGTCGTTGCGGGCGCGCAGCTCCTGGATGAAGCTGTTGTTCACGGCCGAGGAATAGAACCCGGTGGGGCTGAAGCGGTTGAGGAACACATCCCCTTCCTTCAGCGTCAGCAGCCGGCGCTTCCAGGCCGCCCCGATCGGGCTTTCCTGCGTGAGCAGCGGGCGGGTGCCGAACTGGAAGGCGATGGGGCCAAGATCGGGGTTGTCGATCCAGTCCGCCCATTCCTCCAGCCACCACACGCCGCCGGCCATGATGATCGGTGTGTCGCCAAGGCCGAATTCGCGCATGAGCTTGCGCAGCGCCATCACGCGCGGCATCGGGTCTTCCGGCTTGGTCGGGTCTTCGCTGTTGGACAGGCCATTATGCCCGCCGGCCAGCCACGGATCCTCGTACACCACCCCGCCCAGCAGGTTGGCCGCTTTGTGGTAGGCGCGCTTCCACAGCGCACCGAAGGCGCGGCCGGAGGAGACGATGGGGTAGTAGTGGACGTTGTATTTCTGCGCGATGTCGGCCAGGCGATAGGGCATGCCGGCGCCGCAGGTGATGCCGTTGATCAGCCCCTTGGCGCCTTCCATGATGCCGTTGGCCACGCGCTCGGCCCCGCCCATCTCCCACAGGATGTTCATGTGGATACGGCCGCGGCCGCCGGAGATCTCATGCGCCCGGCGCGCCTGCTCGATGCCGCCCTGGATGCCGTAGGCCACCAGTTCCTCATGCCGCGCGGAACGGGTTTTGGCGTGGTATACCTGAGGGATCGGGTTGCCCTCGGCATCGTAGCTGTCGGGGTTCACCGCCGACAGCGTGCCGGCGCCGCCGGAGGCAGCCCAGTGCCCGGCGGTGATGCCGTTGGACACGGCCACGCCCTTGCCGCCTTCAACCAGCGGCAGAACGTCTACCCCGCCCATCCGGATCGCGTTGATCGCCTTCATCTCGCCCTGATGCCCCGTTTCCGATCGGCCAGTTCCCGACCGTATCATCCGAGTATAGCAAAATCGTAACCCCGGGGGTGCGGTTGCACCCCCGGGGCTTTCGGTTGAGAGGCGGTCAGCCCTCGCCGGCAGCTTCGCCGGCCGGGGCGTCGTCGCCACCGGAGCGGCGCTCGCCACGGTCGCGGCCACGGCCACGATCGCCACCGCGATCGCCGCCACGGTCGCTGCGCTCGCCACGGTCACGGTCGCCGCCGCCAGCCTTCGGGCCGACCTGCTCGGAGATGTCCGCACCCGTCTCCTGATCGACCACGCGCATGGACAGCTTCACCTTGCCGCGGTCGTCGAAGCCCAGGACCTTCACCTTGACCACGTCGCCCTGGTTGACCACGTCGGTGGTCTTGTTCACCCGGCCCTGCTGCAGCTCGCTGATGTGCACGAGCCCGTCCTTGGAGCCGAGGAAGTTCACGAAGGCGCCGAATTCGGCGGTCTTCACCACCTTGCCGGTGTAGATCACGCCCACTTCCGGCTCGGCCACGATGCCGCGAATCCAGTCGATCGCCGCCTGCGCCTTGGCGCTGTCGTTGGAAGCGACCTTGATGGTGCCGTCGTCCTCGATGTCGATCTTGCAGCCCGTGTTCTCCACGATCTCGCGGATCACCTTGCCGCCGGTGCCGATCACTTCGCGCACCTTTTCCTTCGGCACCTGGATGATGCTGATGCGCGGCGCGGTGGCGGCCACGTCGGTGCGGTTGCCGGTGATGGCGCGGGCCATCTCGCCCAGGATGTGCATGCGCCCACCCTTGGCCTGCGCCAGCGCCACTTCCATGATCTCCATGGTGATGGACGTGATCTTGATGTCCATCTGCAGGCTGGTGATGCCCTGGTCGGTGCCGGCCACCTTGAAGTCCATGTCGCCGAGGTGATCCTCGTCGCCCAGGATGTCGGACAGCACGGCGAAGCCGCGGTCTTCCTTGATCAGGCCCATGGCGATGCCCGCCACGGGGCGCAGCAGCGGCACGCCGGCATCCATCAGCGCCAGCGAGGTGCCGCAGACGGTGGCCATGGAGGAGGAGCCGTTGCTCTCGGTGATCTCGGAGACGACGCGCAGCGTGTAGGGGAAGTTCGCCTTGGTCGGCAGCACCGGGTGGATCGCGCGCCAGGCCAGCTTGCCATGCCCGATCTCACGACGGCCGGGGGAGCCCATGCGGCCGGCCTCGCCCACCGAGTACGGAGGGAAGTTGTAGTGCAGCATGAAATGCTCGCGGTACTCGCCCTCGAGCGCGTCGATGATCTGCTCGTCCTGCCCGGTGCCCAGGGTCGCCACGCACAGCGCCTGCGTCTCGCCACGGGTGAACAGGGCCGAGCCATGGGCGCGCGGCAGCACGCCCACTTCGGCGACGATCTGGCGCACGGTCTTGGTGTCGCGGCCGTCGATGCGCAGGCCGGTATCGAGGATGGCGTTGCGGACGATGTCCGCCTCCAGCTCCTTGAACAGCCCCTTCGCCTTGTCGGCATCCAGCCCTTCGGCGGCCAGCGCGGCGGCGGCGGCCTTCTTGGCGGCGGAGACCTTGTCCTGGCGGACCTGCTTCAGCGGCTCCTTGTAGGCATCGGCGATCCCGGCGCGAGCGAGGGCATCGACGCGGGCGGCCAGGGCCGTCACTTCGGCGCTCTGTTCCGGCAGCGGCCAGGGGTCCTTCGCGGCGACCTCGGCCAGTTCGATGATCGCCTGGATCACCGGCTGGAAGCTCTCATGGCCGAACTTCAGGGCGCCGAGCATCATGTCCTCGGACAGCTCCTGCGCCTCGGACTCCACCATCAGCACGCCTTCGGTGGTGCCAGCGACGACGAGGTCGAGCTTCGATTCCTTCACCTGCGCCGAGGTCGGGTTCAGCACATAGGCGCCCTGGATCACCGCCACGCGGGCGGCGGCCACCGGGCCGAAGAACGGAATGCCAGACAGCGTCAGCGCCGCCGAGCAGCCGATCATCGCCACGATATCGGGATCGTTCTCGAGGTCGTGGCTGAGGACGGTGGCGACCACCTGGACCTCGTTGCGGAAACCCTGGGGGAAGAGCGGGCGGATCGGGCGGTCGATCAGGCGGGAGACCAGGGTCTCCTTCTCGGTCGGGCGGCCTTCGCGCTTGAAGAAGCCGCCGGGGATCTTGCCGGCAGCGAAGGTCTTCTCCTGGTAGTTCACCGTCAGCGGGAAGAAATCCTGGCCCGGCTTGGCGGTGCGCACGCCGACGGCGGTGCAGAGCACGATGGTGTCGCCGTAGCTGATCATCACCGCGCCATCGGCCTGGCGGGCGATCTTGCCGGTTTCGAGCACGAGCTTGCGCCCGCCCCATTCCAGCTCCTTGCGGAAGTAGTTGAACATCGTCGAATCCTTCATGGATGGCGATGCCGCGGCCGGCCAGGCGCCGGCCCGTCCTCCTCATGCGGAAGACGGCGTCTCGGGCGGCATGGGGCGGACCACAGCGGAAGTTCTGGGGGGTCCGCGGTGCCGTGAGTTGCCTCACGACGACCATGTTGCCGGAAACGCCGTTCTGCCCTCCGCGGTTGGGTCGGGGCGCGGTGTTCTGCCGGTCCGCCGCATCGGCGGCGATCGGGGGCGAACCCCCGATATGTCAAACCCCGGCACCACCATGGCACCGGGGCCAGTCATCCCCCCTTATATCAAATCAGGGGGCAATTTCGCCAGCGCAGCGTGGGAAGGGCAGCACTGCCGCCCCGTCACGCTGAGCGTGGTCGTCGGAGGCGGTACCGCCAGAGACGTGAATCACGCGATCAAGCAAAGGGCTAGGCCGTGATCCACGCCTCATCAGGCGGGGATCTTGGGCTAGCGACGCAGGCCGAGCTTGGCGATCAGGGCTTCGTAGCGGCCCTGGTCCTTCCGCTTCAGATAGTCCAGCAGGCGGCGGCGGCGGCCGACGAGCATCAGCAGGCCGCGGCGGCTGTGGAAATCCTTCGCATGGATCTTGAGGTGCTCGGTCAGCATGGAGATGCGGGCCGAGATCAGCGCCACCTGAACTTCCGGGCTGCCGGTGTCGTTGGCGGTGGTGGCATGGGCCTTGATGAGAGCGTAGCGGCTCTCGGCGGTGATCGACGACATCGTGATACTCCTGAACGGGGTTGCGGATGCGCGCGCGGCCTACATCAGCCGTTCGGGTTTCAGCCAGCCATCCTGCAGCCGGCACAGCCCGATCACGCGACTCCCCGCCATGGCGCGGGCCAGGCCCCCATCGGGGTTGGCCGCCTGTGGAATGCGGCCCATCAGGTCAACCAGGCTGATTGCCTGGCCGTGTGACAGGCCGAAGGCTTCCGCCTCCGTCAGGGCCAGCGCCGGGATGTCGGCCAGCGCGGTCACAACGGGGAGCAGGAAGTCCGGGGAAGTGGGCGGGGTATCCTCCCCCCGGATCAGTTTGTCCAGCGGAATTGCCTGCGTTTCGGTAAAGGGTCCCACGCGCAGGCGGCGCAGGGCGGCGATATGGCCCAGCGTGCCGCAGGCGGCGGCGAGGTCGCGGGCCAGGCTGCGCATGTACACGCCCTTGCCCGACTGCACCTCGAACACGGAATGATCGGCATCCAGGTGTTCCACCAGCTCGAACCGGTCCACCCGGGCCGGGCGCGGTTCCAGTACCGGGGGGCGGCCTTCGCGCGCCATGTCGTAGGCGCGCTCGCCGGCCACCTTGATGGCGGAAAACACGGGCGGAATCTGCATGATGTCGCCACGCAGCGCCGGCAATGCCGCCTCGATCTGGGCATCCGTGGGGCGCACGTCGCTGGTGCCGGTGATGGCGCCATCGGCATCGTCGCTGTCGCGGCCTTCGCCCCAGCGCAGGGTGAAGCGGTAGAGCTTGGTGCCGTCCATGATGTAGGGCACGGTCTTGGTCGCCGACCCGAATGCCACCGGCAGCAGCCCGGTCGCCAGCGGATCGAGCGTGCCGCCATGGCCGGCCTTCTGGGCATCGAACCAGCGCCGCACGCGGTTCACCACATCGGTACTGGTCAGGCCCGCAGGCTTGTCCACAATCAGCCAGCCGTCGAGCGCGCGCCCGCGCGGTTTGCGTTGTCGTGCCACGTCGGTCGCCTTATCAGTCGAGTCGGGGAAAGTTCAATCGCGCTTCAGGTCGCGCGCCACGTCGGGCGCGCGCAGAAGCTCGTCCACATGCATCGCGTAATCGATGCTGGTATCCGCCACGAAGGAGATATCGGGTGCCACGCGCAGGCGCAGCTGCTTGGCCAGCTGTCCCCGCAGGAACGGGGCCGCGCGCCGCAGCGCCGGCACCTTCTCCGCCATGTCCGACCGGCCGAGCCGGGTGACGAACACGGTGGCGCGCTGCAGGTCTGGCCCGATGCGCACCTCGTTCACCGTCACGACAACGTCGGCCAGTTCGGGATCGCGGATTTCGCCGCGGGCGAAGATGCCGGCCAGAACGTGGCGGATTTCCTCGGCCACCCGCAACTGGCGCTGCGACGGCGGCTTGGCGCCAGGAACGCTGCTCCTGGCGCCGCGCGGCTTGCTCACGGCAGCACTCCTCAGCCGGGAACCATCTCCACCTCGAAGCACTCCACGACGTCGCCTTCGCGCAGGTCGTTGTAGTTGGCGAAGGACAGGCCGCACTCGTAGCCACGGGCCACTTCGCGCACATCGTCCTTGAAGCGCTTCAGCTGGGTCAGCTCGCCATTGTGGATCACCACGCCCTCGCGCAGCAGGCGCACGCCGGCGCCGCGCTTCACGAGGCCTTCGGTGATCATGCAGCCAGCGACCTTGCCGGTCTTGGTGATGTCGAACACCTTGCGGATCTCGGCGTAGCCCAGGAAACGCTCGCGCGCCTTCGGGGCGACCTTGCCCTTGACCAGCTTCTCCACGTCATCCGCCACGTCGTAGATGATCGAGTAGTAGCGGATATCGACGCCATCACGCTGCGCCATCTCGCGCGCCTGGGTGGTGGCACGCACGTTGAAGGCGACGATCACGGCGTTGGAGGCACGGGCGAGCTGAATGTCGCTCTCTGTGATCTGGCCCACGCCGGCGATCAGCACGCGCACGCGCACTTCCTCATGCGCGAGCTTGGTCACGGTGGCGGTGATCGCCTCCGCGCTGCCCTGCATGTCGGCCTTGATGACGATCGCCACTTCCTTCTGGGCGCCGGCCTGGATGCGGGCCAGCATCTCGTCCAGCGTGCCACGGGCTGCCGTCATCACGCCGGCGGCCTTCTCGCGCAGCTTGCGCTGGCGGAACTCGCTGATCTCGCGGGCACGGCTTTCGCTGTCCACGGCCACGAACGGCTCGCCGGCGGCGGGCACACCCGAAAGGCCGAGGATTTCCACCGGGGTGGAGGGCGGGGCGTAGCGCATCTGCTCGCCCTTGTCGTCCAGCATGGCGCGCACGCGGCCCCATTCGGCGCCGGCCACCACGATGTCGCCCTGGAAGAGCGTGCCCTTCTGCACCAGCACGGTGGCCACCGGGCCACGCCCGCGGTCCAGCCGGCTTTCGATCACGCTGCCCTCGGCCGCACGTTCCGGGTTGGCCTTCAGGTCCAGGATCTCGGCCTGGAGCAGGATCGCCTCCTCCAGCTTCTCGATGCCCGTGCGCTGGGTGGCGGAAACCTCCACGTCCTGCGTGTCGCCGCCCATCTCCTCCACCACGATGTCGTAGCTGAGCAGTTCCTGGCGCACGCGGTTCGGGTTGGCGTCGGCCTTGTCCATCTTGTTGATGGCCACGATGATCGGGGCATCCGCCGCCTTGGCGTGCTTGATGGCCTCGATCGTCTGCGGCATCACGCCATCGTCGGCGGCCACCACCAGCACCACGATATCGGTCACGGAGGCACCGCGCGAACGCATGGCGGTGAAGGCCTCGTGGCCCGGCGTGTCGATGAAGGTGATGGAGTTGCCGCCCGGGAGTGCCACGTTATAGGCGCCGATATGCTGGGTGATACCGCCGGCCTCGCCGGCCGCCACGTCGGTGGCACGCAGCGCATCCAGCAGGCTGGTCTTGCCGTGGTCGACATGGCCCATGACGGTGACAACGGGGGGGCGCGGGATCAGGTCGGCGACCACATCGCGCTCGCCCTCCAGCCCGATCTCCACGTCGTCCTCGCTGACGCGCTTCACCTTGTGGCCGAATTCCTGCACCACCAGCTCGGCGGTGTCGGCATCCAGCGTCTGGGTGATGGTGGCCATCACGCCCATCTTCATCAGGGCCTTGATCACGTCCGGCCCACGGGCGGCCATGCGGTTGGCCAGTTCCTGCACCGTGATCGTCTCGGGCAGGATCACGTCGCGCACCACGCGCACCTGGTCGGAGCGCAGGCGCTCCAGCTCGGCCTGGCGGCGCTCACGCTCGCGCTGGCGGCGCACGGAGGCGAGCGAACGAACGCGGTCGTCCTCGCCTTCGATCGCGGCCTGCACGTCGATGCGCCCGGCGCGGCGGCGGTCGTCGCCGGCCTTCTTCGGGGCCACCACGGGGGGCTTGCGCGGCGGCATGCCGCCACCGGGGCCCGGGCGGCGAACCGTGCGGGCTTCCTCTTCTTCCTCTACGGCGCGGGTGCGCAGGCGCAGCGTCTCGCCGGGCACCGCGGGGGCGGCCGGCGTGGTCGCGGGGCGTGCCACGCGGCGCTGCTCGTCGGCAGGGCGGGCCACGGGGGCTGCGGTGCGGGCCACGGTCGCGGCGGTTTCGGCGGCCTTGCGGGCCTCTTCCTCGGCCTTGGTCCGCGATTCCTCCTCGGACTTGCGGCGCGCGTCTTCCTCGGCGGCCTTGCGGGCCTCCTCCTCGCGGCGGCGCGCTTCCTCGGCTGCGGACAGGATGGAGATCTTTTCCTGGTCGCGGCGTTCCTGATCACGGCGCTCGGCGTCGCGGCGTTCCTGCTCGCGGCGCTCCGCCTCCCGGCGCGTGGCTTCGCGCTGCTGCTCGATCAGCGCGCGCTGGCGTGCGGCCAGTTCGGTGGCGGTGAGTGCGCGGCCGCCCGGCCCGCTGGTGCGCCCGGCGGGCGACCCCATGGGCTTCGGCGCGGGCGGTGCCACGGTGGCGCCGGCCGAGGCCAGCGGAGCCGCACCCACGGGGGCTGCCACGGGTGCCGCGGGCGCGGCCGGTGCCGGTGCCGGTGCCGGTGCCGGGGCGCCCGGGGTGGGCGCGCGCTTCTTGCGCACCTCCACCTGCACCACCTTGGATCGCCCATGGCTGAAACTCTGCCGCACGGATCCGGCATCCACGGTACGGCCCAGCTCCATGCGCCCTGCCGGCCGCAGTGAAAGCCTGCCCTTGCCCGCGTCCTGATCGTTGCCTTCGCTCATCTACCCGCCTGTATCTCTCGCCCGACCCGCGGCACCGCCGTGGGATCTGCTGTCATGCTCCCGGGAACACCGGGAGAGTCCGCCGCCGTGGGGATGCCGCGCACCCCGTCCAGCCGCTCCGATTCCATCCGCATCCGCTCGGCCAACCGGCCGGGCTGAAGCACCACATGCACCGCGTGGTCGCGGCCGAACACCCCTCCAAGCTGCGATGCATCGAGCGGCGCGACCACCGGTACCCGGCCTCGCCATCCGCTCAGAAATCGCTGCCGTTCCTCCGGGCTGCCGTCGCTCGCCTGGACCACCAGGCCGGCTCGACCGCCGTCCAACCACTCCCGCGCCTTGCCGTAGCCGGCCACGGCCTGCCCGGCGCGGCGGGCGAGGCCCAATGTCTCCACGACCCGACGGGTCAGCCCCGCCACCAGGTCGGACGTGAGATCGGGAGAAACCGTCACCGGACAGCGGGCTGCCCGGGCGAACGCGCCGCGCGAGCGTGCCGTTTCTACCACATCCCCAAGCGCGCTCAACCAGATTCCCCGGCCGGGCAGCGTTGCGGCAAGGTCGGGAACGACCTCCACCAGCTTGCGCCCCGCCGCAGGATCCGCCGGCCGCAGCACGAAACGGATCATCCGCTCCTTCGGCCGCCGCTCACGCGTGACGATGCACCGGCGCAGCGGGCCCGACTCGGATTCCTCCTGGTCGGGTGCGTCTGGCTCGGCCCCGTTCTGCGCGGGCTCGTCCTGCTCTGGAAGCGCGTCAGTCGTGGCTCGCCTCCTTCTCCCCGCCTTCGGCGTCACCGCTTGCGGCGCCTTCGGCATCGCCCTCGGCTTCGTCCGCGGTGGCCTCGTCGTCGCCGAACCAGTGCGCGCGCGCGGCCATGATCACGGCGTTGGCCGTTTCCTCGTCCATCGCCTCGGTGCCCACGATCTCGATCAACTCGTCCGACGCGAGGTCGGCGAGATCATCCAGCGTCTTCACGCCCTTCTCGCCCAGCGCCACCAGCATGGCCGGGGTGAAGGTTTCCATCGCGCCGATATCGTCGGACACGCCGAGCTCGATGCGCTTCTCGTTCAGCTCGGTGTCGCGCTTCAGCAGATGCGTCTCGGCGCGGCGGATCAGCTCCTCGGCCACCGCCTCGTCGAAGCCTTCGATGTCGGCCAGCTCGTCCACCGGGGTGAAGGCCAGTTCCTCGATCGTGTTGAAGCCCTCGGTCACCAGCAGCCCAGCGATCACATCGTCGACATCGAGTGCTTCCACGAACAGCCCGGTGCGGCGGCGGAATTCCTCCTGCCGGCGCTCGCTCTCTTCCGCCTCGGTCAGGATGTCGATGTCCCAGCGGGTGAGCTGGCTGGCCAGGCGCACGTTCTGGCCGCGGCGGCCGATGGCGAGGCTAAGCTGCTCGTCGGGCACCACCACCTCGCAGCGGCCGGCTTCCTCATCCAGCACCACCTTGGTCACCTCGGCCGGGGCCAGGGCGTTCACCACGAAGGTGGCGGTGTTGGGCGACCAGGGGATGATGTCGATCTTCTCGCCCTGCAGTTCCTGCACCACGGCCTGCACGCGCGAGCCGCGCATGCCAACGCAGGCGCCCACGGGGTCGATCGAGGCATCGCGCGAGATCACCGCCATCTTGGCGCGGCTGCCGGGGTCGCGGGCCACGGCCTTGATCTCGATGATCCCGTCGTAGATTTCCGGCACTTCCTGCGCGAACAGCTTGGCCAGGAAGCCGGGATGGGTGCGGCTGAGGAAGATCTGCGGCCCGCGCACTTCCTCGCGCACGTCGAAGATGTAGGCGCGCACGCGGTCGCCGTTGCGGAAGCTTTCGCGCGGGATCAGCTCGTCGCGGCGCAGCAGCGCCTCGGCGCGGCCCACTTCCACCATCAGGTTGCCGTACTCGGTGCGCTTGACCACGCCGTTGACGACTTCGCCCACGCGGTCCTTGAACTCATCGAACTGCTTCTTGCGCTCGTATTCGCGCACGCGCTGCACGATCACCTGCTTGGCGGTCTGGGCGGCGATGCGGCCGAAATCGATCGGCGGCAGCGGGTCGACGATGAAGTCGCCGACGCCCTTCTCGGGGAACATGCGCTTGGCGATGTTCGCCGCCATCTGCGTCTCTTCGTTCTCCACCGTCTCCACGATCTCGGTCCAGCGCGACAGGCGCACATCGCCGGTTTTCTTGTCGATGGTGGCGCGGATGTCCTTCTCGTGGCCGTACTTGGCGCGGCCGGCCTTCTGGATGGCCTGCTCCATCGCTTCCAGCACCTCGTCGCGATCGATCGACTTCTCGCGGGCGACGGCATCGGCGACCAGCAGCAATTCCGGGCGGGCGATCGCGGTGTCCATGGGTGAACCTCGTGGTGGAACGGCGAAAGGGGTTAGTTGGTCGGGGTCGGGCGGGCCGTCGCGGCAATCAGCGCGTCGGTCAGCACCAGCTTGGCGCGGCGGATGTCGTCATGCGGCAAGGCGAGCTCAACGCCGTCATCCAGCCGCATGCGGGCATGGGTCTCGTCGGCGCCCAGCACCACGCCGGAGATGCGCCGGCGGCCTTCCACCGGGATGGCCATTTCCGCGCGGGCCAGGTGGCCGGCAAAGCGGTTCCAGTCCTTCACGCGGGTCAGCGGCCGGTCGATGCCGGGGGAGGAAGCCTCTAGCGTCCAGGCGCCGGTGATGATGTTGGCCACGTCCAGCACGGCGCCGATGCCCTGACTGATCGCCTCACAGTCGGAAACCGAGATCGGCGCGCCATCGGCGCGGTCGGCCATGATCTGCACCGTCGGGCGTTCGCGGCCGAGCACGGCGACGCGCACCAGCTCATAGCCCATGCCGGAGAGGGAGGGGGCGATGGCGGTCACGATTCGCGCCTCAAGGCCGGCCGCGCGCGGCAGGTCCTCGTGCGGCGAGTCGTTCGCCAGGTCATCGCTGTCGGGATCGTCGTGGGGCATGTGCTCGTCGAGCAGGTCTGTCACCGCAGATGGGGGCGCCGCAACGGGGGGCCGCAAAACAAAAAAGGCGGCCCGTGAAGGCCACCCCCCGAAAGACACCGGAAGATTTCGTAACCTGCGTATAGCGACTTGCCTCACCGAAGGCAAGGTTGCTCAGCGCGGCTGCATCACGGAGACGTCGATGCCGCTGTCGTCCCGCGCGCCGCCGCGCAGCAGGCGGATCTCCTGCCGCGTGGCTGAAAGTGCCGCCACGGCGGCCTCATGCCGCGCCGTGGCGCGCCGGGTCACGATCCAGACTGTCGTATCGCGCTCTGGCGCCGGCAGCGCCTCGCCTGGCGCCAGGCTCCGGCCAGGGAAGCGGCCGTACCACGCAACGTCCCTGGTGCCGTAGAGCTCGTATCCCGCTGCATTCCAGCCATGGTGGCGCAGCATCAGTTCGGCCTCCATCGGCACTACCAAGATGGCATCGCCGGGCTGCATGCGTGCGCTCAGCAGGGCGGCGACCTCCGGCCAGCGTTCCGCCGAAGCGGTGGGCCGCCAGAACGGCACCGCGTGCAACTGGGCCACGCCGAGCAGGGCGGCCAGCGCGAGGCCGGCCCAGCGCATCCGCCCGAGTGCCACGCCGACCAGCACGATGAACACCGGTACCAGCCAAAGCAGCACGCGCCCGTTCATCAGCGGGCGCCACTGGCTGATGATCCAGGTGGCCGCCGGCACCGATGCCAGCACCGCCACCAGCCCCAGCGCCGCCCAGCGGCCGAGCCCGCCGCGCCGCACCAGCAGCGCCGCCCCCGCCGCGCCGAGCCCGATGAATGCCGCATCCGCCCAGGGCTGCGGCCAGTCGATCCACGGCAGGCCCACCACCTTCTGCACCGCGTAGCGCAGGGCCGTCAGCGAGGGGACCGGGATCCAGAAGCGGCCCAGCGTGTCGCCCAGCTGGAACAGCACCGTCGGCAGCCAGAACAGCCAGGCGAGCGCCACGCCCGCCTGGACTGCGAGCCAGCGCCGCTCCATCCCCGGCCGCACCTGGCCGCCGAGCCACAACACGAGGGCGAAACCGTTCAGCGCGGCCAGCATGATCGCGGCCACGTTGTGGGTGTAGAGCGCCAGCGCCTCCACCAGCCCCAGCGCCGCGAACCAGCGCCAGCGCCCGTCGCGCAGGGCGGTGAGGGCCAGCAGGATGGCCAGCAGCCCGAGCAGCCCGAGCAGCGAATAGGCCCGCGCCTCCAGGCTCAGTTCGATCAGTGTGGCTGAGCAGGCCACCAGCCAAGCGGCCGCCAGCCCCGCCAGCGCCCCGCCCAGCCGCCAGGCGAGCAACCCGGCCGCGGCGGCGGTGGCGGCATCCGGCAGGATGGAGAGCAGGCGCAGCCCTTCGGGTGACAAGCCGAGCCGTGCACCGATCCCGGCGAGGGCGTAGAACAGGGGTGGGTTCGTCTCCTGCCGGCCGGCGGCGCCCCACAGCTCCGCCCAGGGGAGGGAGGCGAAGTAGGCGGTGGCGGCTTCGTCGAAGGTGAGTTCGCGGTGCGGCAGCATGAACAGGCGCAGCGCGAGCCCGAGCAGGCCCGCGGCGGCGATCCCCGACGCGACAAGGCGCTGCTTTCCGACCGGCATGAGCCCAGCTTGACAGTCGTTGCGGGCGTGGCGCAAGGCTGCGCGTTCCCAACCCTGCATGAGGCATGGCCGATGATGGAGGCCCCGATGGATCAGCCTCATGGTGCCGTGCCCGAGCTGTGCGTGGTGATCCCCGTGCTGAACGAGCGCGACAACATCGCGCCGATGGTTGCCCGGCTGGGGGAGGTGCTGGCCGGGGTCGAGTGGGAAGTGATCTTCGTGGACGACGATTCGCGCGATGGCACGCGCGAGGCGGTGCGGGCGGCGGCGGCGGGGCAGGCGCGGGTGCGGCTGCTGCACCGGATCGGGCGGCGGGGCCTGGCCTCGGCGTTCATCGAGGGGGCACAGGCGAGCCTGGCCACCAACATCGCCGCGATCGATGGGGATTTGCAGCACGACGAGACGCTGCTGCCGAAGATGCTCGCGGTGCTGCGCGAGGGTAGTACGGATATCGTGGTGGGCAGCCGGCATGTGGAGGGCGGTGGCATGGGCGAGTTCGCCGCCGCACGGGTGGGGATGAGCAACTTCGCCACGCTGCTTGCGAAACCGGTGCTGCGCACGCCGCTGTCTGACCCGATGAGCGGGTTCTTCATGCTGCGGCGCGAGGTGTTCGACCGGGCGGTGCGGCGGCTGTCGGCGATGGGGTTCAAGATCCTGCTCGACATCGTCGCCTCGCTGCCGGAGCCGCCCCGCATCCGCGAGCTGCCGTACGAGTTCCGCACGCGCCAGCATGGCGAGAGCAAGCTGGATGCCGGGGTGCTGCGCGACTACCTGCTGCTGATCGTGGACAAGCTGATCGGGCATATCCTGCCGGTGCGCTTCGTGCTGTTCGCCGGCGTGGGCGCGGTGGGGATCGCGGCGCATCTGCTCGTGCTGCGGCTGTGCCTGTGGACCTTCGGGCTGGAGTTCGCCGTGGCGCAGACCGTGGCGACCGCGGTGGCGATCCTGGGCAACTTCCTGCTCAACAACATCTTCACCTTCAGCGACCGGCGGCTGAAGGGGCGGCGGTTCGTGTGGGGCCTGCTGACCTTCGCGGCGATCTCCGCCATGGGGGCGGCGCTGAACATCAACATCTCGTCGGTGCTGTTCGGACCGGCGCGATGGAGCTGGTATTTCGCGGGCTTCGCGGGGGCGGCGATGAGCCTAGTGTGGAACTACGCGGTTTCGTCCGCCGTGACCTGGCGCCGCTAGAGCGGTAGCCGACCTGATAGAAGGTCAGCCACCACTCTAGCTCTTTGTTTTGGCGAGCAACTTAAGCCTGTCGGATGATTCCATCCGATAGGCTGTTGCTCTAGGGGCGGCGATAGGCCGACCAGTAGAGCGGGCCACGGCCGGCGGCCAGCGCCTTGGCCTCGTAGCGGGTGGGGGGCCATCCCTCGGGGCGGGTGGTGGCCGGCGGGGGCACATCGAACAGGGTTTGGGCCGCGAGCACGTCGGCGGTCCAGGCCTGGTAGGTGGGATCGTCGCTGGCGATGCGCCATTCGGCGCCGGGCTTCAGCACGCGGGCAACGACCTTGAGCATTTCCGGATGCACGAAGCGGCGCTTGGCGTGGCGGGCCTTGGGCCAGGGGTCGGGGAACATCAGGAACAGGCGATCGAGGCAGGCGGCGGGCAGCGTGCGCAGCAGCACGCGGGCGTCGTCATCCCACAGGCGCAAATTGCCGGGCAGCGGGGCGGTGGCCTCGCCGCCTTCGGGGACCACGCGGGAGAGCAGGGAGCAGATGCCGTTCTCGAACACCTCGCAGGCGATCAGGCCGATCTGCGGGTTGGTGGCGATCTGGGCGAGCGCGTGCTCGCCGCCGCCGAAGCCGACTTCGAGCCAGAGTTCGCTGGGGCGGGTTGTGAAGGCGGCGCCTGGGGTCTCGACGGAATCGAAGCGGAGGCGCGGGAGGGTTTCGGCCAGCAGAAGCTTCTGGCGGGGCCGAAGCGTTTGCCCCCGCTGGCGCCCGTAGAGGCGGTCCGGCGGGGGCTTGACGGTAGGCGTGCTCAGCTTAGCGGCCGAAGGCGGACTTCAGGGCGGCGACCAGGTCGGTCTTTTCCCAGGTGAAGGTGCCCTTTTCCAGATCCGGCTCGCGGCCGAAATGGCCGTAGGCGCTGGTGATGCCGTAGATCGGGCGGTTGAGGTGCAGGTGCTCGCGGATGCCGCGGGGGCGGAGATCGACCAGCTCGCGCAGGGTCTTCTCCAGCTTGCTCTCATCCACCTCGTAGGGGTTGCCGTGCAGCTCGACATAGAGCGACAGCGGGTGGGAGACGCCGATGGCGTAGCTGAGCTGCAGGGTGCAGCGATCGGCCAGGCCCGCGGCCACCACGTTCTTGGCGAGGTAGCGGCAGACATAGGCGGCGGAACGATCGACCTTGGTGGGGTCCTTGCCGCTGAACGCACCGCCACCGTGGGGCGCAGCCCCACCATACGTGTCCACGATGATCTTGCGCCCGGTGAGGCCGCAATCGCCATCCGGCCCGCCGATGACGAACTTGCCGGTGGGGTTGATGTAGATTTCCTTCTCCGCCGGCATCCAGCCCTTGGGCAGCACGCTTTCGATCAGCGGGAGCAGCTTCGCCTTGAGGGCGACCTGGTCCATGCCTTCCTCATGCTGGGTGGAGATCACGACCGAGGTGGCGGCGACCGGCTTGCCGTCGATGTACTTCAGCGTGACCTGGCTCTTGGCATCCGGCAGCAGGCCGGACACCGAGGCGTCGCCGTTGTTGCGGCGGTCGCGGATGGTACGCAGCAGCTCGTGCGAATAGTAGAGCGGGGCGGGCATCAGCGTTGGCGTTTCGCGGCAGGCGTAGCCGAACATGATGCCCTGGTCGCCCGCACCTTCATCCTTGTTGCCGGAGGCGTCGACGCCCACGGCGATGTCGGCGGACTGGGCGTGCAGGTGCACGGCGATGTCGGCATGCTTCCAGGAGAAGCCTTCCTGGTCGTAGCCGATGTCCTTGATGGCCATGCGGGTGAGGTGGGTCAGCAGCTCCGGCGTGACGCTGTCGGGGCCGCGGGTTTCGCCGGCGAGGACCACGCGGTTGGTGGTGACGAGCGTTTCGCAGGCGACGCGCGCATAGGGGTCGGCGGCCAGGTAGGCATCGAGCACCGTGTCGCTGATGCGGTCGGCAACCTTGTCGGGATGGCCTTCCGAGACCGACTCGGATGTGAACAGGAATTCGCCCTTGTCGCGCATCGTAGGTTCCCGGAATGCTGTGCGTGGCCGACCGTGGCCGGGCCCCGAGGGAATCCGGGGCGACGCTGTGTGGCGGAAAGGGCCGGGGGGGTCAAGGCTTCGGACCTGGTGGGCGTGGCACACGATTGCGTGGATGCTTTGTTAAGCAGATGGGACGCCTTCAGCGCATCCCCAGCACGTCGCGCATATCGTAGAGGCCGGGCGGCTTGCTGGCGACCCAGAGGGCGGCGCGGATGGCGCCGGTGGCGAAGGCGCGGCGGTCCATGGCGCGGTGGGAGAGGGTGATCTGCTCGCCCGCCGCGGTGAAGATCAGGCTGTGTTCGCCGACGATCTGGCCGCCGCGCAGGGCGGCGAAGCCGATGGCGCCGGTTTTGCGGGCGCCGGTGTGGCCGTCTCGCCCGGATTCGGTGACATCCTCCAGCTTCACGCCGCGGCCGGCGGCCACCGCGCGGCCGATGCCGACGGCGGTGCCGGAGGGGGCATCGACCTTCTGGCGGTGGTGCATTTCCAGGATCTCGGCGTCGTAGGTTTCGGCGGGCAGGGCCGCGGCCATGCGTTCGGCGAGGACCATGGTGAGGACGACGCCGGGGGAATAGTTGGGCGCGTACATCACCGGGATGGATTTCGCGGCCTGGGCGACGGCTGCTTCCTGTTCGGCGTTGAGGCCGGTGGTGCCGATGAGCCAGGCGCGGCCGGAGGCAGCCATGGCGGCGGCGTGGGGCAGGGTGGTGCTGGCGTGGGTGAATTCCACGACCACGTCCGATGCGGCGGCGAGGGCGGCGAGATCGGCGAAGCTGCCGGCGGTGTTGGGCAGCGCCGTGCCGGGGGCGTCGATGCCGCCCGCGAGGGTGGCGCCCGCTGCGAGGGTTTCCTCGGCGAGAAGGCGGCCCATGCGGCCGGCGATGCCGGCGATGCCGATCCTGGTGGTCATGCTTTTGTCCCTGTGACGGCCCGGTGGGGTGCGATGCTGGGGCGCGATCCTGGGGCGGGTGGGGGCGGCGTGCAAGCTGGGCGTAGGTGGAACAGAATGTTAGTGGAATGAATGGGGTGTGGGTTGGTGGTTGGCTCAGGCGCCTTTTCCGAATCTTCGGCGGTTGTAGCGGGCGAAGGCGAGGGCGTTTTTGGGGATGGGGCGGTCGGTGGGGAGGAGGCCTGGCGGGGCGGCGTATGAGGCGACACCCCCCTCCGTACTCCCCCCGCATGTGCGGGGGGAGGGCAGTCTTTGTTTGCGGATGCGGGGCGGGCGCGGGGGGCCTTGGAACTGGAGGGGGGTGGGGAGGTCGAGGGCCAGGAGGCGGGTGGGGCCGCGCAGGATGCGGGCGATGGTGGCGCGGGCCTGGGCCGGAGCACGGGAGAGGATGGATTGGGTGCCGGGGTCGTTCAGGAGGTGGGTGAGCTGGCTGGCGTGGGCGCGGACGTGATGATCGGTGACGTGGGCGAGCCAGCCTTTGCGGCGGGGGAGGTAGGGCGTGGGGGCGCGCGTGCGGGTGGGGCGCGGGGTGCTGGGGCGCGGGGGCTGCCAGGTGCCTTCGGCGAGGCGGTGCAGGAGGGCGGCGAGGCGGGCATGGGCGCGGGCGAGTCGGGTGCGGGCCTGGAGAATACGGGCCATCAGCAGCGGCGCCGGGGTGAGGATGGCGAGTTGGGGGGCGGTGGGGAGGAGGTTGGCGAAGCTGGCGATGGCGAGGAAGAGGGGGCGGAAGACGGATTCCAGGCGCGCGGTCAAATCCAGCCCCGGGTGGGGTGGGTGGTCGTGTGCAACCGGTACGGGGTTGTGCCATGCCCATGTCATGGATGGGAATATACGCCCAGCGACGGAGCGATGCAAGGGAAGGTTAGCAAATTTATTTAACGAGTCGGTTTTGGGTGTGGCAGGCCCGCATCGAGATGCGGGCTACGGGGGGGAGGGGGGCGTACCGGCGCGCGCGGCGGTGGGGAGGCGCCAGCCGCGGTAGATGGCCATGAGGCGGAGGAAGAAGCAGACGGCGGCGCCGAGGGGGACGGCCAGCGTGGGGGGCAGGCCGAAGGTGTCGGCCAGGACGACGACGAGGGCGCCGAGCAGGGCGGCCAGGGCGTAGATCTCGGCCTGGAAGACCACCGGGACGCGGGCGGTGAGGACATCGCGGACGATGCCGCCGCCGATGCCGGTGACCATGCCGAGGACGGCGGACATCGGGGCGTTCAGCTTGTGCTCCAGCGCGATCTGGGCGCCGGCGGCGGCGAAGACGCCGAGGCCGGCGGCATCGAAGAACTGCACGGGATGGCCGAGGCGCTCTGGCAGGGCAGGGCGGAGGAAGCAGGCGAGACCGGCGGCGGCGGCGAGGGCGATGGGGTGCCAGTTGGCGATGGAGGCCGGGGGAATGGCGCCGATCAGCAGGTCGCGCAGGATACCGCCCGACACCGCCGTGACGATGGCGAGGACCAGGACGCCGAACAGGTCCATGCGGGCGCGCACGGCCAGGGTGGCGCCGCTGAGGGCGAAGGCGATGGTGCCGGCGAGATCGAAGAGGCGGAGGAGAGGGTCCATCCGTGAGGAATAGCGCGGGGGGCCGGTTTAGCCGAGACGGCGCCGGAGGCGGTGGGTCAGCCGAGGAGCCGCCGGAGGCGGTTGGTCAGCTAAGGAGCCGCCGGAGGCGGCCGGCAATGCGCCTGGGCAGGCTGCGGGGCGGTGGGGGCGGCGGTTCCGGCAGTGGGGTGGGGGCGCCGGTGAAGAGGCCTGGCAGGTCGTAGATGAAGGTTTCCGGCGTGGGGGCGGTTTTGGTGCCGAAGAGGCAGGAGTTCAGGAAGGCGGGGCGGGTGATGCCGACGACGGAATGGATCTCGGCGGGGAACTCATGCAGCGTGCCGCCGATGGTGAAGCCCATCTGCGGCGGGAACATCGCCGCCAGCGCCTCTGTCGAGAAGCGGAAATAGTCGCTGGGATAGGCGTGCAGATGGAAGGTCTGGTGCGTTTGGATGAACAGGCGGCCGCCGACCTTGAGGCATTTCAGGATCTCGTGGGCGGCGAGGAACGGGTATTTCAGGTGCTCGAAGGTGGAGAGCGAGATGATCGCGTCGAAGCTTTCGGGGGTGAAGGCTTCGGACAGCGAATGGGCGTCTGCCACCACGTCGACATCGAGGCCGGCCTGGAAATCGGTGCCGATATACTCGGCGGCGCCGGGGAAGAGGGCGCGCGAGATCGACGGCTTGTCTGGCTGGGAGCGGCAGGTGCCGAGCTCCAGGATGCGGGCCGCCGGGATCTGGCGGACATCGAGGATGAAGCGGTTCCAGATGTTCTCGTCGGTCATGGCGGCTCCGCGGAGGGTTGGCGGGGAGGCGGGGCGGCCGAAGCCCGTGCATCAGGGGCGGCAACGCGCCGTGTGATCCGTTACGCATCGCACGGGTGGGCGAGTCGCGGTGTGTTGGGAGGAGGCGCGCTATTCGGAGCGTGGAACGTGGCGCAGCCTGCGTTCCTGGTGCAGTTGCAGAAGGCGGTTGCGAATGTGGGCGAAGAAACGGGGTGGCAGCATGCCGTACTCAATGCGGCCGGGTGTGATGCCGGGGCGGGGCCGCAGGTCTGGGCCGGGCCAGTGGAAGTCGTTGACTTCCGTGACGACGACCCAGGAGGGCTGATCGTCGAGGCCCAGATGGGCTTTCAGGGCGGGAGGGAGTTCGATCGCGTCGGCCGGGTTGCTGGGCGGGGTGTGGGTGACCGGCACGACCGTGACGGTTTCGCGGCCGGCGATGACCTGGCGGGCGGCGACGATGGCGCAGGGGCGGTTCTTGCGGCCTTCCTCGGCGCCGCTGACGTGCTCCCTGGCCCAGAGATAGGCGTAGGAGATGACGAGGCCTGGCTGAGGCTTCGGCAGGCTCACGGGGTCCAGTCTTTGACGACCTCATCGAGCGCTGCGAATTCTGGCGCCACGGCGCTTTCGGCGATGGCCCTGAGCGTGTCGGGGTCGAGGTCTTCGACCGGGCGGGCGATGCGGCCTTTCATCATGAGTTCGAAGAAGGCTGCGGACATGAGGACCGTATGGGGGCGGCCGTTCTTGGTGATGGCGACAGGGCGCTGCAGGGCGGCATCCTGGTAGCGGCCGACATTCTGCTGGAATTCGGTGGCGGTGATTTTCATGGCGGGCTCCTGGCTATCCATTTTAGATAAAGTGGATAGCTCTGCAACCTGGGATCGTTCCTACCGAAGGATTCCGAGGACCGCCACGCCAGAGAGTTCCATGCGGCTCAATCGATGCCCGTTCGACACCCTGGAATCTTGTTTGCCAGCCACTGGCTGGCATCTTGAAGCCGCCACGCCGGAATGGCGGCGATGGGCAAATCGATAGGGTCTGGGGCCCAAGCCGTCGCGCGAAGGTGCGCTCGAGTCCCTGCGGGGTCGAGGGGCAGAGCCCTCGCCTGTGCTTAGCTGCGCCCGCCTTCGAAGAATTCCTTCACCTTGGCGAAGAAGCCTTCGGATTCCGGGCTGCCCTTGGTGCTGCCTTTGCCTTCGGCCTCGAATTCCTCCAGCAATTCGCGCTGGCGCTTGGTGAGGCTTTGCGGGGTTTCGACGGCGACCTGGATGTACATGTCGCCGCGGGCGGCGCTGCGCAACACGGAAAAACCTTTGCCGCGGAGGCGGAATTGTTCGCCGGACTGGGTGCCGGCGGGGATTTTGACGCGGGCCTTGGTGCCGTCGATGGCGGGGACTTCGACTTCGCCGCCGAGGGCGGCCTGGGTCATGCGGAGGGGGACGCGGCAGAAGATGTTGGCGCCGTCGCGCTGGAAGATTTCGTGCGGGCGGAGGCCGACATGGACGTAGAGGTCGCCGGCCGGGGCGCCGGGGCCGCCGGCTTCGCCTTCGCCGGTGAGGCGGATGCGGGTGCCGTCTTCCACGCCGGCGGGGATCTGGACGGAGAGCGTGCGTTCGCGCTGGACGGTGCCGGCACCTTGGCAGATGCGGCAGGGGTTGCGGATGGTCTGGCCGCGGCCCTGGCAGGTGACGCAGGTGCGTTCGACGAGGAAGAAGCCCTGCTGCATGCGGACCTTGCCCGCGCCCTGGCAGGTGGGGCAGGTCTCGACCGCCTTGGCGTCTTTCGTTTCGGAGCCGGTGGCATTGCAGGCCTCGCAGGAGACGCGGGTGGGGACGCGGAGCTGGACCTTGGTGCCGGAGAAGGCCTGGGAGAGGTCGATTTCCACCGCGGCGCGGATGTCGTTGCCGCCGCGCGGGCCGCGGCTGCGGCCGCCCATCTGGCCGAACATCTGGTCGAAGATGTCGCCCAAGCCGCCGCCGCCGAAATCGAATCCGCCGGCCTGCTGGCCGCCGCCGCCATTCTCGAAGGCGGCGTGGCCGAAGCGGTCGTAGGCGGCGCGCTTCTGCTCGTCCTTGAGGACGTCGTAGGCTTCGCTGACTTCCTTGAACTTGGCTTCGGCCGCGGCATCCCCGGGGTTGCGGTCTGGGTGGTACTGCATGGCGAGCTTGCGGTACGCCTTCTTGAGGTCGTCTGCGCTGGCGTCGCGGGCGGAGCCCAGGGTGGAGTAGTAGTCGGCCTTGGCCATGTTCAGCCCTCAGTGTGGCGCTGAAGATCAGGGCCTCGGCACGCATTAGCGGCTTCGGCCCGGTTTTCGCAACGGGCGCATGCCTTTGGGGAGCCCGAAAGGAAGGAAGGCCTTCTTTTTCTGAAGAAAAAGAAGCAAAAAGACTTTCATTCATTGATGCGGAGAAGCCACGCCTCTCCGCATCAGGTCAGAAAAGTTTTTTGGTTCTTTTTTTCAAAAAAGAACCGCTTCCTTGCCTTATGACTTGTTGTTCTTCTTCTTCTCGTCGACTTCCTCGTATTCGGCGTCGACGACCTTCTCGCTGCCCGCCTTGTCACCGTGGGGGGCGGTGCCTTCGGCGGGCTTCTGCTCGCCGGCGGCTTGCTGGGCCTTGTACATCGCTTCGCCGATGCGCATGGCGACCTGGCTGAGGCGTTCGGTGGCCTGCTTGACTGCTTCGGCGTCCTGGCCTTCCAGCGCCGACCGGGTGGCGGCGATGGCGGCTTCGGCTTCGCCCTTGTCCTGCGCTGCGATCTGGGCCTCGTTTTCCTTCAGGTTCTTTTCGACCTGATGGACCATGGCTTCGGCGCTGTTGCGGGTTTCGACGAATTCGCGGCGCTTCTTGTCGGCTTCGGCGTTGGCCTCGGCTTCCTGGACCATGCGCTGGATGTCGGCTTCCGACAGGCCGCCGCTGGCGGTGATGCGGATTTGCTGTTCCTTGCCGGTGGCCTTGTCTTTCGCCTGGACGGAGACGATGCCGTTGGCGTCGATGTCGAAGGTGACTTCGACCTGCGGCACGCCGCGCGGGGCGGCGGGGATGCCGGTGAGGTCGAAGTTGCCGAGCTGCTTGTTGTCGGCGGCCATTTCGCGCTCGCCCTGGAAGACCTTGATGGTGACCGCGGTCTGGCCGTCATCCGCCGTGGAGAAGACCTGGGACTTCTTGGTGGGGATGGTGGTGTTGCGGTCGATCAGGCGGGTGAAGACGCCGCCGAGGGTCTCGATGCCCAGCGAGAGGGGGGTCACGTCGAGCAGCAGGACGTCCTTGACGTCGCCCTTGAGGACGGCGCCCTGGACGGCGGCGCCGATGGCCACGACTTCGTCGGGGTTGACGTTGCGGGCGGGTTCCTTGCCGAAGAACTGCTTCACCGCCTCGATGACCTTGGGCATGCGGGTCATGCCGCCGACGAGGATCACCTCGTCGATCTCACCGGCGGTGACGCCGGCGTCCTTGAGGGCGGCGCGGCAGGGGTCCAGCGTGCGGGTGATCAGGTCGTCGACGATGCTCTCCAGCTTGGCGCGGGAGACCTTCATGACGAGGTGCTTGGGGCCGGAGGCGTCCGCCGTGATGAAGGGCAGGTTGATCTCGGTCTCCTTGGAGGAGGAGAGCTCGATCTTGGCCTTTTCGGCGGCTTCCTTGAGGCGCTGGAGGGCCAAGCGGTCCTTGCGGAGGTCGATGCCCTGCTCCTTCTTGAACTCGTCGGCCAGGTAGTCGATGACGCGCAGGTCGAAATCCTCGCCGCCGAGGAAGGTGTCGCCGTTGGTGGACTTCACCTCGAACACGCCGTCGCCGATTTCGAGCACGGAGACGTCGAAGGTGCCGCCGCCGAGGTCGTAGACGGCGATGGTGCCGGTCTTTTTCTTGTCGAGGCCATAGGCGAGGGCGGCGGCGGTGGGCTCGTTGATGATGCGCAGGACTTCGAGGCCGGCGATGCGGCCGGCATCCTTGGTGGCCTGGCGCTGGCTGTCGTTGAAGTAGGCGGGGACGGTGATGACGGCCTGGGTGACGGGCTCGCCGAGATAGGCCTCGGCGGTTTCCTTCATCTTGCCCAGGGTGAAGGCGCTGATCTGGCTGGGCGAATACTTCTCGCCGCGGGCTTCCACCCAGGCGTCGCCATTGTCGCCGCGGACGATCCCGTAGGGGACCATGCCCTTGTCCTTGGACACCAGCGGATCGTCGTAGCGGCGGCCGATGAGGCGCTTGACGGCGTAGAGCGTGTTGGTGGGGTTGGTGACGGCCTGGCGCTTGGCGGACTGGCCGACGAGGCGTTCGCCGCTGTCGGAGAAGGCGACGATGGACGGCGTGGTGCGCGCGCCCTCGGCGTTCTCGATCACGCGGATTTCGCCCTTGCCGGACGGGCCTTCCATGATCGCGACGCAGGAATTGGTGGTGCCGAGGTCGATCCCGATGACCTTGCTCATGTGTGTCTCCTTCTAGCGGGTCCGGCCGGCCCGAAGCACCGGTGGGACCCCCGTTATGACGTAGCCGATGTATTCAGCGCCCTGCCCCGCGGCAAGGGGGTGGGGGCGGCATAAGTGATGAATTTTTAGGCAGTCGTGTTGACCTTCGGGCCCTCGGTGGCCGGGGGCTTGGCGACGACGACCATGGCGGGGCGGAGCAGGCGGCCGTTGAGGGTCCAGGCCTGGGTCCAGGCCTGGATCACAGTACCGGGAGGATGATCGGCGGTTTCGTGTTCGGCCATCGCCTGGTGCAAATTGGGGTCGAACGCGCTGCCGGTGGGGTCGGTGCCGGTGATGCCATTGCGTTCGAGCAGGCCGACGAAGCTGCGCTCGAT
The DNA here is from genome assembly GCA_947460455.1 of Rhodospirillales bacterium. Taxonomy (GTDB): domain Bacteria; phylum Pseudomonadota; class Alphaproteobacteria; order Acetobacterales; family Acetobacteraceae; genus CAMDGX01. The sequence goes on from CANHKG010000006.1 coordinate 27,422, forward strand.
GCCCTCGAAGCCATCGCGCAGCTTGCCGACCAGATCCGGCTCGCCGGGGGCGGCGGGAGGGATGGCGTGCAGGCCGCGGCGCAGGTTCTCGGCGGCTTCGGCCACGTCGCGGGCGAATTTCTGGACCGCGAACTGGCGTGTTTCATCCACGTCGCGCTTGGCGCGGGCGCGGACATTGGCCATTTCGGCCTCTGAGCGCATCCAGCGGTCCTTCATCTCCGCGAGTTCGCCTTCGAGCGTGGCGATGCGCTCCGAGGCGGCGTGCATCAGCTGCTCCGGCGTTTGCGGGGCGGCGGGTTGGGCTTCGGCCGGATCCGCCTGGGGGGCGGGCTGGGGAGAGGGTTCGGTGCTCATGACACGTCAGTTAGTCGTCTGAGGGGGCTGGCACAAGGCGCAGCGGGCGGTGCAGGGCTGCGCCCGGAGCCACGGGCTTATGCGGCTTCCGCAGGGGAGGGGGCGGGGGTGGAAGAGGCGGGGCGGGGGGCGAGGGCGCGCAGGCCTTCGTGGACCAGGGGGGCGAGGGCTTCCACGGCGGCGGGGTCGATGGGGGCGCCGCTGCGGACGGCGCGTTCCATGGTGCGCAGGGCGGTGGCCAGGGCATCGAGGCCGACGGTGCCGGCGCTGCCGGCGAGCGCGTGGGCTTCGCGGGCCAGGCCGGGGCTATCGGCTTCGGCGGCCAGGATGCGCAGGCGGGCGAACTGGCCCGGCGCTTCCTCTGTGAAGGCGCTGGCGATGAGGGCGGCGGTTTCGGCGCCCAGCGCCTCGGCCAGGGCGGAGAGGGCCGCGGGCATTGGCGGGATGGCGGATGGGGGGGCGGGCGGGGGCTCCGCGATGGTGCGGGCCATGGCCTCGGCGAGCTGGTGCAGGGTGACGGGCTTGGTGACGAAGCCGTCCATGCCGGCGGCGATGGCTTCGGCCTCGTCGCTGCGGAAGGCGTTGGCGGAGAGGCCGATGATGGGGATGCGGGATTCCGGGCCGGGCAGGGCGCGGATGGCGCGGGTGGCGGCCAGGCCATCCATCTCCGGCATCATCACGTCCATCAGCACGAGGTCGTAGCCGCCTTCCTGCACGGCGGCGAGCGCGGCGCGGCCATCGGCGACGGCGGCGACGCGGCAGCCCAGGCGCTCGGCCATGCGGGTGGCGACGAGGCGGTTCACGCGGTTGTCCTCGGCGAGCAGGACGGTGAGGTGGTGGCGGGCGACGACGGCCTCCGGGCCCGGGCCTTCCGGCTGGCTGGCGAGCTCGGCGGGGGCTTCGGCCACCTGGATGTCGAAGCGGAAGGTGCTGCCGCGGCCGGGGGTGCTTTCGACGGCGATGGCGCCGCCCATGGCCTGGACCAGGCGGCGGGAGATGGCCAGGCCCAGCCCGCTGCCGCCGAAGCGGCGGGTGATGGAGCCATCCATCTGGGTGAATTCCTGGAACAGCTGGGGCAGCACCTCTGGTGCGATGCCGATGCCGCTGTCTTGCACGGCGAAGGTGAGGCGCCAGCCGCCGGGCACGGGGGCGACCTCCAGCCGCGCGTCGACACGGCCCTGGCGGGTGAACTTGATGGCGTTGCCGAGCAGGTTGAGCAGCACCTGGCGCAGGCGGTAGGCATCGCCGATCACCCGGGCGGGCAGGTCGGGCGGGAGGTGGCAGCCCAGCGCCAGGCCCTGTTCGGCGGCGCGCGGGCCGACCATCTCGACGGCGCCGCGCAGCACCTGGGCGGGGTCGAAGGGCAGGGATTCCAGCTCGATCCCCTGCTGGTCGATCTTGGAGAAATCCAGGATGTCGTTCAGCAGGTCGAGCAGGTGCTGGCCGGACTGGCGGATGACGGCGACGAAGCGGGCCTGTTCCGGCTCGTGGGCGATGTCGGCCAGGAGTTCCGCCACGCCCAGGATGCCGTTGAGCGGCGTGCGGATCTCGTGGGACATGACGGCGAGGAACTGGGCGCGGGCGCGCGAGGCGGCCTCGGCGGCGTCGCGGGCGGCGACCAGGGCGGCCTGGGCGGTTTCCCAATCGGTGACGTCGCGGAAGGCGCGCACGGAGGAGCCGTCGGGCAGCTGGATGGTGCGGATTTCCAGCCAGATGCCGTTGGGGCGGCGGCGGCGATAGGTGCCGGGCATGGACCGCTCGGGGGTGGGCGATTCGGCGATGGTGCGGACCAGCTCGGGGGCGGTGCCGGTGCCGAACTCGCCGGTGGTGCGCTGCCAGGCGACGAGATCGGCGAAGCGGCTGCCGGTGCCGAAGCTGGGCGGGATATCGAGCAGCTCGATGGCACGGCCGTTGATGAGGGCGATGTTGCCGCGCGGGTCGACCATGATGATGCCCTGGCCGACATTCTCGATCGCGACCTGGGTGATGGTGCGGGCATCGGCGAGCTCGCGCTGGCTGCGGCGGATGGCCCAGCCGAGCAGGAGCATCAGCAGGGTGAGGCCGGCGCCGATGAGGCCAATGGCAGAGGCCGACTCCGCGAAATTGTCCAGCGCCTCGTCCTGCGCGAGGCCGACCGAGACGAGCAGGGGGTAGCCTGGGACGCGGGCGAAATTCTCGATGCGGACGGTGCCGTCGGCCGGGTCGGTCCAGACGAAGCTGCCTTCGGTGGCCAGGGCCGCCGCGGCGATCGCGGGGGAGGTCGAGGTTTCGCCGATCGGGGCGGTGGCGGATCCGCCGCCGGCGCGGGCGCGGATGACCCCGTCGAGGCCCATCAGGGTGACGGTGCCGCGCTTGCCGATATCGATCGCCGAATAGAACTGGGCGAGGTAGCCCGGCGACACGGAGAGCACGACGATGCCATCGAATGCGCCGGCTTGGGTTTTCAGCATGCGGACGAACTGGATCGTCCAGGCCCGGGAGACACGGCCGAGCACGGGGACGCTGACGAAGAGATGGTCGCGCAGCGGGGCATCGGCCGGCTGGTCGGCGAAGTGGCGGAAATGCGGGCGATCCGACAGGTCCAGCCGCTCCGTGACCGGGCGCAGGTTGCTGAGCGCGACGATGCCATTGCGGTCGGTGGTGGCGATTTGCAGGGCGAGGCGCATTTCCGGCCCCGTGCCTTCGACCCAGGGGCGCAGGTCGAGGTTGTTGCCCTCGCGCTGATGCAGGGCGCGGACGAAGAGCAGGGTCTGATCGACTTCGTGGATGGTGCGCAGCATCGACTCGCGGAAGGCGCGGGCGAGGTTGGCGCCATTGGCGCGCGCGTGCCCCATTGCCTCTGCCCGTTCGTGGGCGATGTGCAGGCCGATGCCGAGCCACATGACGGCGATGCCGAGGATGGGCCAGATCCAACCGGGCGCGGTGGCGAGCCGGTGGCGCAGCCCGCGGGTTCGCATGCGTGCCATGGCGGCTACTGCCCTGTCTGCGCGGTTGGGGGGGCTGCCTGGTGGTCTGCCCAGGGCACTAGGCCGGAACCTTGACGCCCGGAGCCTGGAGGCGGGCGGTGAGGGCGGCTTCGTCCAGCGGGCGGTCGAACAGGTAGCCCTGGCCGGTGCCGCAGCCGAGATCGTGCAGCTGGTTGGCCACGCCCTCGGTTTCGATGCCCTCGGCGACGATGTCCAGATCCAGCTCGCGGCCGAGGGAGAGCACGGCGCGGACGACCTTGCCGGCTTCCGGATCGGTTTCCAGCGGGCGGATGAAGGCCTGGTCGATCTTCAGCTCCGCGAAGGGCAGGCGCAGGAGCGAGAGCAGGGAGGAATGGCCGGTGCCGAAATCGTCGATGGCGAGCTTGAGGCCGCGGATGCGCAGGCGGGTGAGGATATCCGCCGCCAGGACGTAATCCTCCATGACCGCGCCTTCGGTGACTTCGAGCACCAGGGCTTCCGGAGGCACGCCGGCGGCCTGCAGGGCGGCGCTGACGCGTTCGGGCAAGGACAGGTCGGTGAGGCTGAGCGGGGAGAGGTTGACCGCCATGGTGAGGCCCGGGGAGAGGGCGCGCCAGGCGGGGAGCGGGGCCAGGGCGGTGGCGAGGACGCGTTCGGTGAGGGCGTCGATCAGGCCGTGGCGTTCGGCGAGCGGGATGAAGATGCTGGGCGGGACGGCGCCGTAGAGCGGGCTTTGCCAGCGCACCAGGGCTTCCACGCCGAGGATGCGGCGATCGACCAGGGAGACCTTGGGCTGGTAGCGGCAGGTGATCTCCAGGCCCGGGATGGCGGCGGCGAGCACGGCGGGGTCGATGGCGGCGGGGTGGAGGATGGGCGGCTTGGGGCGCGGGGCCGGGATGCGGCGCAGCAGGGCGAGCAGCTCGCCCACCGGCAGCGGCTTGCCCAGCGTGCCGGCGACGCGCAGGCCGAGGGCGGAGGCGAGGCGGGCCGCGGCCTCCCGCACGCGCTGGTCGAAGCCGGAGACGAAGATGAGCACGGGATCGAGGCGGGCGCGGGCGATGCTGCGCAACAGCTCGATGCCGTCGTGGTCGCGCAGGCTGAGATCCAGCACGATCACGTCGTAGGGGTGGGATTGCACCAGCGCCTCGGCTTCCTCCAGCGTGGCGGCGGACTCGGCGATGTGGCCGAGAGAGGCGGCGGCGCGGGTGACGAGCAGGCGCTGCACCGTTTCATCATCGACGACAAGGAGGCGCACGATCCGCTCCGCCGGGGAGGACGGCGGAACCGCTGGGGCGGAGGGCGGTGTGCCGGCGTTGTGTTCCATGCCGGTATCGTCGCGTTACAGGGTTGCGTGGAGGTTAACGGCCGATTGCTATCCGAGCAGGCGGCCGATAACGCGGGCGGTGTAGTCCACCACGGGAATGATGCGGCCGTAGTTGATGCGGGTGGGGCCGATCACGCCGATGGCGCCGACGATGCGGTTGGCGGCGTTGCGGGCGGGGGCGACGACCATGGAGACGCCGGAGGTGCCGAACAGGCCGCTTTCGGAGCCGATGAAGATCCGCACGCCGTCGCTGCGTTCGGCCAGCTCCAGCAGGCGGATCATGGTTTCCTGGGCTTCCAGGCGGTCGAACAGGACCTGGATGGCCGAGAGGCGCTCGATCTGGGTGACATCCTGCAGCAGCCGGGCCTGGCCGCGCAGGATGAGGCTGGCGCCGCGGCCTTCGCCGGTCCAGGTGGCGAGGCCGGCTTCGACGACCTGGGTGGAGAGTTCGTCCAGCTCCGTGCGGTTGGCGGCCATCTCTGCGGCGACGTGGCGGCGGACCTCGGCCAGCGGTTTTCCGGAGAGGCGGGCGTTGAGGTAGTTGCCGGCCTGTTGCAGGGCGCTGGGGGGCACGCCGGGCGGGATCTCGATGACCCGGTTTTCCACATGGCCATCGGCGGCGACGAGCACGACGAGGGCGCGGCCGGAGCCGAGCGGGACGAATTCGATGTGGCGGACCGGGCCTTCGCTTTTCGGCGCGAGGACGAGGCCGGCGGCGGCGGAGAGGCCGGAGAGCATGGTGGAGGCTTCCGCCAGCGTATCCTCCAGGCTGCGGCCGGAGGTGGCGAGCGAGGTGGCGATGGCGTCCCGGTCGTCATCCGACAATTCGCCGAACTGGAGCAGGCCATCGACGAACAGGCGCAGGCCGAGATCGGTGGGCAGGCGGCCGGCGGAGGTGTGCGGCGCGAAGAGCAGGCCGGCATCGGTGAGGTCGGCCATCACGTTGCGGATGGTGGCAGGAGACAGGTTCATCGGCAGGCGGCGCGAGAGGGTGCGGCTGCCGACCGGCTCACCGGTTTCGACGTATTGCTCCACGATCTCGCGCAGCACGGCCGATGACCGTGCGTCGAGCGTGGGGGGGAGGGCCGTGCGGGCGCCAAGCACGGGGCGACCGCCGGCGGGGTTCACCGGGTGGTCCATGGGCATTGCCTATCGAATGTAGCGTAGCGTGGGCATGCGCCAAGAGGGTTCAATTGGCGGTTCCGGCGAGGTCCAGGATCGTATCCAGCAGAACCTGGGCGCCGTGGGCGAGCTGGGCCTGGGTGGAATACTCGCCGGGGTTGTGGGTGATGCCGCCGACGCTGGGGATGAAGAGCATGGCGGATGGCACCACGGCGGCGGCCATGACGGCATCGTGGCCGGCAACCGCCGTCATGTCCCGCGTGGAAAGCTGGCGGGCGGCGGCGCTGTTGCGCAGGCGGGCGCACAGGGCGGGGTCGAAGGTGACGGGGCCGAAGGTGGTGTAGGGGTCGATCTCGATTTTCAGGGTTCGGCGTGTGGCGATTTCGGCGATGGCGGCTTCCAGCTCGGCCTGCATTTCGGCAGCGCGGGCGGGGCTTTCGTGGCGGACGTCGCAGTGCAGGCGGGTGATGGCGGAGTTGGCGCCGCGGGCGTTGGGGGAATTCATGATCCAGGTGGTGGAGGAGCGGCCGCCGGGTTCGCCGGCCCGGCCGATGCGTTCGACGGCGAGGATGATCTCGGCGGCGCCGGAGAGGCTGTCTTTCCGGCGGTCCATGGTGGTGGGGCCGGCGTGGCTGGGCTCGCCGGTGACGGTGACGAGGAAGTAGCGGGCCTGGACGGTGCCGGTGACGATGCCGATGTCCTGGTGGTTGGCTTCCAGGATGGGGCCCTGCTCGATGTGGGGTTCGATCAGGCAGGCCCAGTGGCGGGGGGCCGGTGGGGTGGGGCCGGCGAGGTTGGTGGCGGCCAGCGCCTGGGCGACGGTGGTGCCGGAATCGTCGGCCGTGGCCAGGGCTTCGGCGAGGGGGAGGTGGCCGGCGTGGACGCGGCTACCCATCATGGCCGGACGGAAGCGGATGCCTTCCTCGTTGGTCCAGTTGACCAGTTCGAGCGGGGCCGTTGTGGCGAGGCCGGCTTCGTGGAGGGTGCGCAGGACTTCGAGGCCGGCGAGGACGCCGAAGATGCCGTCGAACCTTCCGCCGGTGGGGACGGTGTCGAGATGGCTGCCGAAGGCGATGGCGGGGGCGGCCTGGTTGGTGCCGGGGCGGCGGTAGAAGCTGTTGGCCAGGGCGTCGCGTTCCTCGGCCAGGCCGAGCTCGGCGCACCATTGGCGCAGGAGGGCGCGAGCCTCGGCATCCCCAGCGGAGAGGGCGGGGCGGTTGCTGCCGCCCTCCGGCGTGGCGCCGATCTCGGCCATCCGCATATGGGCGTTCCACAGGCGCTGGGCGTTCACGGACAGGGATGGCATGGGTGAACGCTAGGGCCGGGGGGCGGTTGCCGCAAGCGTGGTCAATTTTTGAGGATGCCTGTGCCTCAGGCCGCGAGGATTCCCCTGCTTCAGGCCGCGAGGATTCCCTCGACAATCGTCTGCACGTCCAGCGCTTCCTGGATGGTGGCGAGGTGGTGGGGTTCGCCCTGGGTCATGCGGGCGACGCCTTCGAGCTGGCGGCGCAGGACGAGGGGGCGCATGCGTTCGTTGGGCATGGCGGCGGGGTCGGGCACCCACTCGCTGCCGGTGAGGCGTTCGGCCACCGACCAGTCGCGCAGGCGGATGGCGCCCTGGGTGCCCCAGAGGGTCCAGGTGTTGTGGTCGTCCTTCAGCGTGGTGCCGACGCCGCCGAGGAGGGTGACGGGCAGGCCGCCGGCGGTGAGGCGGGCGGCGATGGCGCGTTCGCTCGCACCTTCCGTGTGGAAGCCGGCGTGGGCCTGCTCCAGCACCATGGGGCCGCAGAGGCGGCGGGTGAGGAAGAGGAAGTGGGAGACGACTTCGCGCGTGAAGCCGCCCTGGGCCGGGCGGTCGAGCCAGGCGGAAGCGTCGGCCTGCCAGGGGCGGGGCCAGATGCGGAAGCTGGTCTCGATCTCAAGCCGCAGCGGCGTGCCGATGGAGGGGAGCCATTCGCGCATGGTGGCGACGCCGAGGGAGGAGGCCATGGGGAAGTTGACGGCGGCGCGGGCGGTGGGGTGGGCAGCGAGGAAGGCCTGGGCGGCGGGGACATCGACGGCCAGGGGCTTTTCGCAGAAGGCGGCCTTGCCGGCGGCGAGCGCGGCCTGGGCGTGCGGCAGGTGGGAGGCGGGCGGGGAGGCGATGTAGATGCAGTCCGCACTCGCGATCAGGGCCTCGGCACTGGCGGCGTGGGGGGCGGCGCTGCCGATGCGGGCCAGGGCGGTGGCGCTCGGGTCCCAGATGGCGGCGACGCGCACCACGTCTGGCGCCTGGTCCAGGGCGGCGCGGAGCATGCGCTCGCCCATGATGCCGGCGCCGATGATGCCGAGAGAGATCATGCGTTGGTTCCCGTGGATGAGCGCGGCCTGGAGGCGGCGCAAGGTCAGGACGTCTTTTTGCTTCTTTTTCTGCAGAAAAAGAAGGCGCTTGCTTGCTTCCCCGCGCCGGGCTTGCGCGGCGGCGCCTGGGCGGTCATGTGGTTCCCATCTTGAGAGATGGAGCCCCGACGATGCGCCCTTCCGGCCGTGCCCTTGATGCCTTGCGCGACGTGACGATCACGCCCGGATTTTCGCACCATGCCGAGGGGTCGGTGCTGATCAAGATGGGGGGGACCGAGGTGCTGTGCGCGGCGAGCGTGGAATCGCGGGTGCCGCCGTTCATGCGCAACCAGGGGCTGGGCTGGGTGACGGCGGAATATGGCATGCTGCCGCGGGCAACGCATACGCGCGGGGATCGCGAGGCGGCGCGGGGCAAGCAATCGGGCCGGACGCAGGAGATCCAGCGGCTGATCGGGCGTTCGCTGCGCGCCGTGGTGGACCGGGCGGCGCTGGGGGAGATGACGATCACGCTCGATTGCGACGTGCTGAATGCCGATGGCGGGACGCGGTGCGCTTCGATCACCGGGGCGTGGGTGGCGTTGAACCTGGCGCTGAAGCACCTGGTGCGGATGAACGTGCTGAAGAGTGTGCCGCTGGTGGGTCAGGTGGCGGCGGTGTCTTGCGGGTTGTACCAGGGCAAGCCGGTGCTGGACCTGGATTATGCCGAGGACAGCGATGCCGATGCGGATGCGAATTTCGTGCTGACCGATGGCGGCGGGATCGTGGAGATCCAGGGCACGGCGGAGAAGGCGCCGTTCAGCGATGCGCAGTTCGCCGAGCTGATGCGGCTGGCGCGCGTGGGCACCGGGCGGCTGTTCGAGATGCAGCGCGCGGCGGTGGAGGCGGCCTGATGCGGACGGTTCCGCGCGGCGCGAAGCTTGTTCTGGCCAGCCATAACCAGGGCAAGCTGCGCGAGATCGCGGAGCTGATGGAGCCGCTCGGCGTGGAGGTGGTCTCGGCGGGGGCGCTGGGGCTGCCGGAGCCGGAGGAGGGCGAGGAGAGCTTCGAGGCGAATGCGCGGATCAAGGCGCTGGCGGCGGCCACGGCTTCCGGGCTGCCGGCGCTTTCGGATGATTCCGGGTTCTGCGTGGGCGCGCTGGACGGGGCGCCCGGCGTGGTTTCCGCCCTGTGGGCTGGGCCGGGGAAGGATTTCCGGCCGGCGATGGAGCGGGTGCGGCGGGAGATGGGCGAGAGTGCCGACCGGCGCGCCTGGTTCATGTGCGTGCTGTGCCTGGCTTGGCCGGATGGGCATGCGGAGTGCTTCGCGGGGCGGGTGGATGGCAGCGTGGCGTGGCCGCCGCGCGGGGCAAACGGGCATGGCTATGACCCGATGTTCGTGCCCGAAGGCGGCGCGCTGACCTATGGCGAGATGGACCAGGGGGAGAAGCACGCCACCAGCCATCGGGCGCGGGCGTTTGCGAAGCTTGTGGCGGCGTGCTTCGCGCGCTGATCCTGGGGTGGCTGCTGGGAGCGTCGCCGGCTTGGGCGGGGCTGCCGGAGGATGCGGCGCCTTTGGTGCCGGCAGGGGTGGTGGCGCCCCGGGGGGCGCCGGACGCGGCGCGCGGTGCGGTGGTGTGGCTGCACGGCTCCTACGATGCGGCGACCGAGGCGCGGCCGGAGGATCCCGTGTGGCTGCGGCCGCTGTTGGCGCGGGGATACGAGCTTTGGCATTTCGACCGGCCGACGCGGCCGGATCCGCTGGCCGAGGGCGGCGCGCGGCTGCTGCAGGGCGTCGCGGCGCTGCGGGCCGGGGGGTATCGGCGCGTGGTGGTGGCGGGGTTCTCGCGCGGGGCGTTCATCGGGCTGGCGGCGCTGGCGCGGCCGGAACTGGTGGATGCGGTGGCGGCGGTGTCTCCGGCGGCGCATGGGCGGCGGGTGGAGCGGCGGGGCGAGGCGTTGGCGGCGTTCGGTGCGCTGATGGATGCGGGCGGCGACGTTGGGCTGGCGCTGGTGCTGCTGCGCGACGATCCCTGGGACCCGGGGCCGGAGGCGCGGGCGGCGCTGGCGCGGGCCTCGGCGCCGGGGCGGGCGGGGCGGTTGCTGCTGCTGGATCGGCCCGAGGGGCTGGAGGGGCATATGGGCAGTTTCGAGCCTGAGTTTGCGGCGCGGTTCGCGGGGTGCCTTGCGGCGTTCCTGGATGGGGCGGCGCCGGCGAGCGCGTGCGCGGGGCGGTGATGGAGGCGCTGGCGCTTTACGTTCATTGGCCGTTCTGCCTGGCGAAGTGCCCTTACTGCGACTTCAATTCCCATGTGCGCGAGCGGATCGACCAGAAGCGGTTTGCGGCGGCGCTGCGGGCGGAACTGGCGTGGGAGGCGGCGCGGTTGGGGCGCCGGAAGCTGGCCTCGATCTTCTTCGGGGGCGGGACGCCGAGCCTGATGGCGCCGGAGACGGTGGCCGCGCTGATCGCCGATGCGCGGCTTCTGTTCGATGCCGAGGGGGAAGTGGAGATCACGCTGGAGGCGAACCCGACCAGCGTGGAGTCGGGCAAGCTGGCGGCGTTCCGGGAGGCTGGGGTGAACCGGATCTCGATGGGCATCCAGAGCCTGCGCGAGGAACCGCTGCGGGCGCTGGGGCGGCAGCATTCGGCAGGGCAGGCCGTGGCGGCGCTGGAGACGGCGCGGCGGTTGTTTCCTCGGGTGTCCTTCGACCTGATCTATGCGCGGCCGGGGCAGACGATGGCGGATTGGCGGGCGGAGCTGCGCGAGGCGCTGGCGTTGGCGCATGACCATTTGTCGCTCTACCAGCTGACGATCGAGCCCGGCACCGCCTATGAGGCGCTGCATCGGCGCGGCGAGCTGGTGCTGCCGGACGAGGAACTGGCCGCGGCGTTGTACGAGGCAACGGCGGAAGAGGCGGCGAAGTTCGGGCTGCGGGGCTATGAGATATCGAACTACGCGGTCCCTGGCGGGGAAAGCCGGCACAACTTGGCCTATTGGCGTTATGGCGATTACGCGGGGATCGGGCCCGGGGCGCATGGGCGGGTGAGCGTGGGTGGGCAGTTGCTGGCCACGCGGCGGCATCGCGCGCCGGAGCCCTGGGCGGAGATGGTGGAGGCGCGGGGGCACGGCACCACGCGCGAGGACCCAGTGGCGCCGGTGGAGCGGGCGCGCGAGGCGCTGCTGATGGGGTTGCGCTTGGCCGAGGGGATCGACGAGGCGCGGTTCGCGCGGCGCACGGGCGTGGCGATGGACGATGCGGTGGACGGCGATGTGCTCGCGCAGGCGATCGAGGAAGGCTACGTGGCGCGGGATGGCGGGCGGCTGGTGGCGCTGGCGGAGGGGCGGCTGCGGCTGGATGCGTTGCTGGGGGCGCTGGTTTTGTGAGGGCGTGGCTGGCGCTGTGGCTGCTGCTGGCGGGGCCCGCCTTCGGGCAGGCGCTGCCGGTGTTCTCGATGGATGGGCACGACGCGGTGGCGCACGGGCTGGAGCGTGGCTACCCCGTGCCCGGCTCTGCCCCGCAGGCCCGGTCGCAGCCCTTCATGGTGGGGGGCTACAGCCATTTCGAGGGCCTGCTGCCGTCTCGCCGCGTGCCGCGGCCGGTGGTGGCGAGCGGGTTGGGGCGGGCGGCGCGGGAGCTTTCGCTTTCCTATGGGCATCGCGGGCAACAGCAGACGGTCGAGACCTATCTGGAGCGGCATCCGGCCACCGGGCTGCTGGTGATCCGCGACGGGGTGATCCTGCTGGAGCGCTACCGCTATGGGCGGCGGGATACGCACCGGTTCACCTCCCAATCCATGGCCAAGACGGTGACGGCGATGCTGGTGGGGATCGCGGTGGCCGACGGGAAGATCCGCTCCATCGACGATCCGGCCGGGGATTATGTGCGGGAGTTCGCCGGCACGGAGCTGGGGCGCACGCCGGTGCGGGCGCTGCTGAACATGGCCAGCGGGTTGGCGTTCACCGAGACCTATGACGGCACGGACGATGCGGCACGGATGAGCCGGGAGCTGTGGCGGCCGAATGGGGCCGGGACGGCGGCGGCGGTGGCGCAGTTCAGCCAGCGGGAGGCAGAGCCTGGCACGCGCTGGCTGTATGCGGGGCGCGATACGGCGGCGCTGGGGTTGGTGCTGCAGCGGGCGACGGGGAAATCCCTGGCGGAACTGCTGGCGGTGGGGATCTGGGGGAAGATCGGGGCGGAGGCGGATGCCGCCTGGGTGATGGATGCCTCCGGCCAGGAAGCGGCGCATTGCTGCCTTTCCGCGGTGCTGCGCGATTGGGGGCGACTGGGGCTGCTGCTGGCGCGGGACGGGGCGTGGAACGGCCGCCAGATTATACCGCGCGGCTGGGTGCTGGAGGCGACGACGGCGGCGCCGGGCAGCTTCCTGGCGCCCGGCACGGCCAGCCGCTTCTACGGCTACGGGTTCCAGACCTGGATCCTGCCGGGCGCGCGGCGGCAATTCGCGCTGCTGGGTATCCATGGGCAGACGATGTTGGTGGACCCGCAGGCGAAGCTGGTGCTGGTGCATACCGCGGTGCGGGTGCGGCCGACTGGGGACCCGACGGCGGGCGAGTTGCTCAGCCTGTGGCGGGCCTTGGTGGCGCAGGAAGGCTAGGCGGCACGGGCCTGGGGCGATGCGGCGACGTGGGCGAGGAGGGTTTCGGCCAGGGCCAGGGTTTCCGGGTTCTGGCGGAAGGCGATGGCGATCTCGTCGGCGTCCAGGCGGGCGATGCGGCCGTGCAGGACGAGATCGGGGGTGACGGAGACCGAGACATCGTCGCCCAGGCGCAGGCCCGTGGGGTCGCAGCGCAGGGCGGTGCCGCCGGGGGCGACATCGGCGATGCGGGCGGGGCGGGAGGGGGGCGCGCCGCGGCGCATGGCGGCAGTGCCGGCGGCGACGGTGACAGGCAGGTTGTGGCCGGGCAGGCGTTCCCAGGCGCGGCGTTCGCCCCGGGTTACGTGCATGGCGGCGAGGAACTCCTTCACCTCCCCGCCCAGCGTGCCGGCGGCGCTGTTCACCTCGCGGGCGGCGGCTTCCACCTCTGCGCCGGCCTGGGTGCCGGCGGCGGCGCCGGAGACGATCTCCTCCATCACGTGGGAGATGCGGCTGGCCATTTCGGCCACGCCGGTGACGCGGCTGGCGATTTCGGCAGTGGCGCTGCCCTGTTCCTCCACCGCGCCGGCGATGGAACCAGCCACGCCTTCCACATGGCGGATGGAGGCGAGCACGGCGGTGGCGGCGGCGGCGGAGTCTCGCACCAGGGCGCGGATGGCATCGACCTGGCCGGCGATTTCCGCGGTGGCGTTGCTGGTTTGGGTGGCGAGCTGCTTCACCTCGCTGGCGACCACGGCGAAGCCCTTGCCGGCGTCTCCGGCGCGGGCGGCCTCGATGGTGGCGTTCAGCGCCAGGAGGTTGGTGCGGCCGGCGATGGAGGTGATGAGATCCACCACGGTGCCGACGCGGTCGGCGGCCTGGAGCAGGGATTGCATCTGCGCGCCGGCGCGGTCGGCGTGTTCCACCGCGGCGCGGGTGGCGCTGGCGGCCTCACTGGCGCGATCGGCGATGCCCAGGGCGCTGGCGGAAAGCTGTTCGGTGGCGGCAGTGACGGCGCCGAGGTCGCCCATGGCGGCAATGGCCTCGGCCGCGCTGCGTTCGGCATGGGTTTGGCTGCCGGCGGCGATGCCGGCCATGTCCTGCGCCAGGGTTTGCATGCCGGCGGCGGATTCCGCGAGGGCGGCGAGCACGCCGGAGATCGACTGGCCGAAATCCTGGGTGTGGCGGTCCATCGCGGCCTGGCGTCGGTCGGCGGAGGTGCGGGTGGCGGCGACGGCTTCCTGCGCGGTTTGGGCCACGCGCAGGGCCTCGCGCAGCTGGTGCATGGCGGCGACGATCTGGCCGATTTCGCCGGTGGTGTTTTGCGGCAGGCGGGCTTCGTCCAGCCGGCCCTCGGCCATGGTGCCGATGGCGGCCGTGAGGGCGTGGACCGGGCGGGCGATGGTGCGGCGGACCATCCAGACGGCGAGTGCCAGCACCAGCAGCACGGCGGTGGCGGTGACGGCGAGCAGCGTGTTGGCCAGCGCGTTGCTTTCGGCGGACTGGGCGGCCTTCATCGCGGCGAGGGTGGTGGCGAGTTCCTCGGCCAGGCGGTCCAGGCTGTTGCTGAAGGCGGTGCGGGCGGCGCGGTTGGCATCGTTGTTGCCCAGGCGGTCGGCGGCCTCGCGGCCCTGTTCCACGCCGACGCGGGCGAGTTCGGCGCGCAGGGTGAGGAAGGCCTGCAGCGGGGCCTCGGCCTTTTCCAGCGCGGGGCGGTGTGCTTCCGGCACGGCCTGGCGCAGTTCGGCGAAGCTGGCGCGGATGTCATCGAGCCCGCGCAGCAGGTTGCGGGCAAAGCCTTCGGCCTGCTTGCGGTCGGCGGCGAGGTAGAGGCCGCGGCTTTCCATGACGACCTGGTAGATGCCGGCGCGCAGGCGCTCGATCAGCGGGCGGCTTTCGTCGGCGCGGTCGAGGGCCGCGAGGGCGGCTTCCTGGCGCTGGGCATAGGTAAAGGTGACCCCGGCGCCGGCCATGGCGACGGTGGCGAGCAGCAAAAGCAGCGCGATGACGCGCCCCCCGATGGTGGCGGGCAGACGAAGCATATGGTGGCGCCCCCGTTGCAAAACATTGCGACGGGCGTGGAGCTACCAGTGGAACGCTAATTCGGGGTGAATATGGGCGGTGTAGGCGGCGGCGTTAATCTTCCCGGCCCGTGAGGGCGAGGGCGCGGGCATAGACCTGGCGGCGCGGCAGGCCGGTGGCGGCGGTGACCTGGGCGACGGCTTCCTTGAGGCTGTGCGAGGCGAGGGCGGCGCTGAGCAGGGCGTCGAGGTCGGCTTCCGGCGTTTCCTGCTCCGGAGGTGGGCCGGCGAGGATGACGATCTCACCGCGGGCGGCGTTGGTGGCGTAGTGGGCGGCGAGGTCCGGCAGGGTGCCGCGGCGCACTTCCTCGAAGCGCTTGGTGAGTTCGCGGGCGATGGCGGCTGGGCGGTCGCCGAGGCTCTGTGCGAGGTCGGCCAGGGTTTCCGCGAGGCGGTGGGGGGCTTCGTACCAGATCAGCGTGGCGGAGATACCGGCGCGCTCGGCGCCGCGCAGCGCGGTGAAGGCGGCCAGCCGGGCGGCCTGGCGCGGCGGGGGGAAGCCGAGGAACAGGAACGGATGCGGCGGCAGGCCGGAGAGGGTGAGGGCCAGCAGGGCGGCGTTGGCGCCGGGAATGCCGGAGACGGGCAGGCCCTCGGCGATGGCGGCGCGGACGAGGCGGTAGCCGGGGTCGCTGACCAGGGGCGTGCCGGCATCGGAGACCAGGGCGATGCGCTTGCCCTCCCGCAGCAGGGCGAGCACCTGGGTGGTGCGGCCATCCTCGTTATGCTCGTGCAACGCCATGGTGCGGGCGGAGATGCCGTGGGCGGAGAGCAGGCGCGCGGTGGTGCGGGTATCCTCGCACAGCACGAGGTCCGCCGAGCGCAGGGCGCTGAGCGCGCGGGCGGAGATGTCGGCAAGGTTGCCGATCGGCGTCGAAACAAGCACAAGTCCGCGGGGCACGCCTGGGGCGGGCTCCGGCGTGGTATCGTCGTTGGTAGGTGGGCAGGAGGTGGGCATGTTTCGTCGTGCATTCGCGCTGGCGCTTGGCACGCTAGCACTCGCGGCCTGCGCTGTATCGCCTGAGCCTGCAACGCAGCGGCCGGCGGCGGTGGTGCGGCCGGTGGTGCCGGTGGGCACGCCTTCCACGGTGGCGCCGCCGGGGCGTGCGGTGGCGCTGCTGGCGCCGCTTTCGGGGCCCAATGCGGAACGTGGCCGCGCGCTGGCGCAGGCGGCGCAGCTGGCGCTTTCGGCGCCGGGCTCGCCGCCGCTGGATGTGCGGGATACCGGCGGCACGGCGCAGGGGGCGGCCCAGGCGGCACAGGCGGCGCTGGCGGCGGGGGCCGGGATCATCCTGGGGCCGCTGACGGCGGCGGAAACCGCGGCGGTGGCGCCGGTGGCGCGGGCGGCGGGGGTGGCGGTGCTGGCCTTCACCACCGATCCCGCGCAGTCGCAGCAGGGCGTGTGGGTGCTGGGCATCACGCCGGCGCAGCAGGTGCGGCGCCTGGTGGCCGCGGCCTCCGCGCAGGGCAAGACGAAATTCGCGGCCGTGCTGCCGGAAGGCGATTTCGGCAAGGCGATGGCCGATGCGCTGGCCGGCGCCGTGTCTTCCGCCGGGTTGGCGGCGCCGGATATCCGGTTCCATGCCGGCACCACGGCTTCGATCAACACGACGATGCGCGAGGTGGCCAATTACGGCGCGCGGCGCGGGCCGGTGGATGCGCAGATCCGCGCGGCGCGGGCGACGCGCACGGCCGAGGGGCGCAAGAAGGCCGAGGAGCTTGGCCGCACGCCGATTCCGCCGGCGCCGATGGATGCGCTGCTGCTGGCCGATGTCGGCGAGAAGCTGGGCACGATCGCGAGCCTGCTGCCGTACTACGACCTCGATCCGCCGGAGGTGCGGGTGATGGGGCCGGCGCTGTGGGCGGCCCCGGCTTCGCGGTCTGACGCGGAGATGCCGGGGGCGTGGTTTGCGGCGCCGGATCCAGGGGCGCGCGAGGTGTTCGACGGGCAATACAAGGCGCAGTTCGGGTCGCCGGCGCCGGGGTTGGCGGATTTTGCCTATGATGCCGCTTCGATCGCGCGGGTGCTGGCGGCCGAGGGCGGGTATTCCGCCGCGGCGCTGACGCGGCCCGAGGGGTTCGCGGGGGTGAACGGGGTGCTGGCGCTGCAACCGGATGGCACGGTGCGGCGCGGGCTGGCGTTGTTCGAGATTCGCCGCGGCGGGGCCGAGATCGTGGAGCCAGCGCCGGCAGCGGTGGGGACTCCGGGCACCTGACCCCCCGGGATCGCACGGCATGAACGGCATGGCCTGGCTGGCGGCGAGCGCCCTGCTGGCGGTGGTGCCGGTGGGCGTGCTGGCCGTGTTGGTGCTGGGCGGTGCGCTGGCGCTGCTGCCGGCGGTGGCGGGTGGGCTGGTGGTGCTGGCCGCCGCGATGCTGGCCGCCGCGCTGGCGCAGCGCGACCTCGGCCGGCTGCATGCGGCGCTGGACCGGGTGGAGGCGAGCGGGCAGGTCGACGGGGCCGATCCGCGCCTGCCGCCGCTCGCCGCCCTGTCACGGCGGATCGCGCGGATTGCGCGGGCGCGCACGCGGCGGGCGGAGGAGCTTTCGGCCGCGCTGGGCGCCAGCGAGGCGATCATCGAGCGGCTGCCGGACCCGTTGATCGCGCTGGATGCCGCGCGTGCGGCCGGGCGGGCCAATGCGGCGGCGCGGGCGGCGTTCGGCGCCGATGTGCCGGCGGTGCTGCGCCACCCGCTGTTGCGCGAGGCGATCGACCGGGCCTGGCAGGAACGTGTGGCGCAGACGGCGGAGTTGGCGCTGCCGGTACCGGTGGCACGCACGCTGCAGGCCACGGTGATCCCGTTCGAGACGCGGCTGCCGGATGGCACGCAGGCGCTGGTGGTGCTGTCTGACCGGACGCGGGAGCGCGCGGTGGAGCAGATGCGGGCGGATTTCGTGACCAATGCGAGCCATGAGCTGCGCACGCCGCTGGCCAGCCTGATGGGCTTCGTGGAGACGCTGCGCGGCCCGGCGGCGGATGATCCGCCGGCGCAGCAGCGCTTCCTGGGCATCATGGCCGAGCAGGCGGCGCGGATGGCCCGGCTGATCGACGACCTGCTGAGCCTGTCGCGTATCGAGCTTTCCGAGCATTCGCCGCCGGCGGAGCGGATCGAGCTGGGGGCGCTGGTGGGGCGGGTCCTCGCCTCCTTCGAGGTGCGGCTGGGGGAGCGGCGGCAGCGCCTGGCGGTGGAGATTGCGCCCAAGCTGCCGGCGGTGATCGCGGATGCCGACCAGATGGCGCAGGTGCTGACCAATTTGGTGGACAACGCGATGAAATACGGCCGCGAGGGCGGCACGGTTTCGGTTTCGTTGCAGCCGGCGGCCAATGGCGTGGTGCTGTCGGTGCGCGACGACGGGCCCGGCATTGCGCGCATTCACCTGTCGCGGCTGACCGAGCGGTTCTACCGCGTGGACAAGGCGCGCAGCCGCGGGGCCGGGGGCACCGGGCTGGGGCTCGCCATAGTGAAGCACATCGTGAACCGGCATCGCGGCCGGTTGTTGATCGAGAGCGAGGAGGGGCAGGGGGCGCATTTCTCCGTGTTCCTGCCGACATCGCTCGATGCCTGAGACTGGAGCGACCATGTCCGACCCCGCCGCCGTGTTCCGCCGCGACTATCAGCCCTACGCCTTCCGGGTGGAGGAGGTGGACCTGCGCTTCGAGCTGGATCCGAAGGCCACGCGCGTGCGCTCCCGCCTGGTGTTGAAGCGCGACCCGGCGCAGCCCGACGCGAAGCTGGTGCTGGATGGGGAGGCGCTGGAGCTGGTCTCGCTGCGGCTGAACGGCGAGGTGGTGGGGGAGAACCGCTACCGGCGCCTGCCCTCCGGCGGGCTGGAGATCGACGGCGTGCCGGATGAGGCCGTGCTGGAGGTGGAGACGCGGATCGATCCCGAAGCGAACAGCGAGCTTTCCGGGCTGTACACCTCGGGCGGGGCGTTTTTCACGCAATGCGAGGCGGAGGGGTTCCGGCGCATCACCTTCTTCCCGGACCGGCCGGATGTGATGGCGCGCTACACCACCACGATCTCGGCCGACCGGGCGGCGGTGCCGGTGCTGCTGGGCAATGGCAACCCGACGGCTTCGGGCGTGGAGGGCGGGCGGCACTGGGCGACCTGGACCGACCCGCACCCGAAGCCAAGCTACCTGTTCGCGCTGGTGGCCGGCGACCTGGTGGCGGTGCGGGACAGCTTCACCACGCGGTCTGGCCGGCGCGTCGATCTGGCGATCTGGGTGCGGCGCGGGCACGAGGATGCCTGCGGGCATGCGATGGATTCGCTGAAGCGGTCCATGACCTGGGACGAGGAGGTGTATGGGCTGGAATACGACCTCGACGTGTTCAACATCGCCGCGGTGAGCGACTTCAACATGGGGGCGATGGAGAACAAGGGGCTCAACGTCTTCAACACCAAATACGTGCTGGCGCGGCCGGAGACGGCCACCGATACCGACTACCAGGGCATCGAGGCGGTGATCGCGCACGAGTATTTCCACAACTGGACCGGCAACCGCGTGACCTGCCGGGACTGGTTCCAGCTTTCGCTGAAGGAAGGGCTCACGGTGTTCCGTGACCAGCAGTTCAGCGCGGACATGGGCAGCCCGGCGGTGAAGCGGCTGGGCGATGTGCGTGGGCTGCGGGCGGGGCAGTTCCGCGAGGATGCCGGGCCGCTGGCGCATCCGGTGCGGCCGGAGAGCTACATCGCGATCGATAATTTCTATACCGCGACGATCTACAACAAGGGCGCGGAGGTGGTGCGGATGCTGCACCGCCTGGCCGGGGTGGAGGGGTTCCGGCGTGGCATGGACCTCTACATCGCGCGGCACGACAACCAGGCGGTGACGATCGAGGATTTTGTCGCCGCGATCGGGGATGGGGCGGGGATCGACCTCTCGCCGTTCATGGCGTGGTACGACCAGGCGGGCACGCCGGAGCTTTCCTTTGCCGAAACGTATGATGCCGCCGCGCGGCGCTATGTGCTGACGCTGCGGCAGGCGACGAAGCCGACGCCGGGGCAGCCCACGAAGAAGCCGCTGCCGATCCCGGTGGCGATGGGGCTGCTGGGGCCGGACGGGGTGCCGCTGGCGGAGCGGCTGCTGTTGCTGGACGCGGCCTCGCAGGATTTCGTGTTCGAGGATGTGGCGGCGATGCCGGTGCCCTCGCTGCTGCGTGGGTTCTCGGCGCCGGTGAAGCTGGTGGGGATGGACCGGGCGCGGCTGCGCTTCCTCGCCGCGCACGACACCGACCCGTTCGTGCGCTGGGATTCGCTGCAGGGCTACGCGACCGAGCTGATGCTGGAGCGGATCGCCGATGGTTCGCGCGGGGTGGATGAGGGGTTGCTGGCGGCCTTCGTCTCCACGCTGGATGGGTCGGATGCCGACCCGGCCTTCGCTGCCGCGTGCCTCGCCTTGCCGGCGGAAGCGACGGTGGCGGACCGGATGGCGGTGGTGGATGTGGAGGCGATCCACGCCGTGCGGCAGGATCTGCGGCGGGCCCTGGGCGCGGCGCTGGCCGGGCGGTTGCGCGCCACCTATGACGCGCTGGCCGATGCCGGACCATACAGCATCGATGGGCGCGCGATCGGGCGGCGTTCGCTGCGCAATGCCTGCCTGGCCTACCTCGCCGCGGCCGGGGCCGAAGGTGTGGCGCTGGCGCAGGCGCAATACCGGGCGGCGGGGAACATGACCGACCAGCTGGCGGCGCTGGATGTGCTGGCGGCCAGCGATGGCCCGGCGCGGGAGGACGCGCTGGCGGATTTCCACGCGCGCTGGCGGCAAGAGGAACTGGTGCTGGACAAGTGGTTCATGCTCCAGGCGCTTTCCCCGCGCGCCGACACCCTCGCGCGGGTGGAGGCGCTGGCGAAGCATCCGGATTTCGACCTGCGCAACCCGAACCGTGCGCGCTCCCTGCTGGCGGTGTTCCCGGCCAACCAGGTGCGATTCCACGATGCCGCCGGCGGGGGCTACCGATTCCTGGCCGATGCCGTGATTGCGCTCGATCCCGCCAACAGCCAGACGGCGGCGCGGCTGGTGGCGCCGCTGGGGCAGTGGCGGCGGCAGGATGCCGGACGCCAGGCGCTGATGCGCGCGGAACTGCGGCGCATCCTGGCGTTGCCCGGGCTGAGCCGTGGCACGTTCGAACAGGCTTCGCGTGCGCTGGGGGAGACGGGCTGAGCGCCGCGCGCTATCCTTGCGGCAACGAAGCGGAGGGACGGCGATGGACGCGCAGCAGATGATGGTGATGCCGGTTTCCGGCGCCGTGGGGGCCGAGGTGCGGGGCATCGATATCTCCCGCCCGCTGCCGGCGGTGACAGTTGCCGCCCTGCGCGCGGCGCTCGGGGAGCACGGGGTGCTGTTCTTCCGCGACCAGGCGCTGACCGAGGCGCAGCACATCGCCTTTGCCGAGCAGTTCGCCAAGATCAACATCAACCGCTTCTTCCGCGCGGTGGAGGGCTGGCCCCAAATCGCCGAGGTGCGCAAGGAGCCGGAGCAGACCAAGAATATCGGCGGCGGCTGGCATACCGACCACAGCTACGACGACATTCCGGCCCTCGGCTCCCTGCTCTATGCCCGCGAGGTGCCGCCCTCCGGCGGGGATACGATCTTCGCCAGCATGTTCGCGGCCTACGACGCGCTGTCAGACGGGCTGAAGCGCACGCTGGAAGGGCTGCGCGCCGTCCATTCCAGCCGCCACGTGTTCGGCACCCAGGCCAAGCGCGGCGATGACCTGAAGGACCGGCTGGGCAACGCCGAGGCCGCCACGCAGGACGCGGTGCACCCGATGGTGATCAGGCACCCGATCAGCGGCAAGAAGGCGCTGTACGTGAACCGCGGCTTCACCACGCATATCGAGGGCTGGACCGTGGAAGAGTCCAAGCCGCTGCTGGAATACCTCTACCAGCACGGGGCGCGGCCGGAGTTCTCCTGCCGGTTCAACTGGGCGCCCGGCTCGATGGCGTTCTGGGACAACCGGGCGACGTGGCACCTGGCGGTGAACGACTATCAGGGGCATCGGCGGTTGATGCACCGGATTACGCTCGAAGGAGTGGCGATTTCCTGAGCAAGGAAGCGGTTCTTTTTTGAAAAAAAGAACCAAAAAACTTTTATGACTTTGCGCAAGGGTTAGCCTCGGCGCAAAGTCAGGAAGTCTTTTTTGCTTCTCTTTTCTTCAGAAAAAAGAAGATTCTTGCTTAGCCTGCCTCCATCGGCAGCGACGGATCCTTCACCCACTCGCTGAGTGAGGCGTCGTAGAGTTTCACATCCTTGTGGCCGAGCATCGTCAGCACCAGCGCATCCGCGCTCGCCGCGATGCCGCCGCCGCAATAGGTGATCACGCTGCGGTCCATGGCGCCCACGGCTTCGAACTTCGCACGCAGCTCCTCGGCCGGCAGGAATTCGTTGGTGGCGGGATCGAGCAGGTTGGTCGCGGCCACGTTGACGCTGCCGGCAATGCGGCCGGGACGGCCGTAGTGCACGCCGCCGGTGCCGGTGTGCTGTTCCGGCCGCAGGGCGTTGATGGTGCAGACGGCGCCGTTGTTGATGGCGGCGAGCACCTCGTTCTTGTCGGCCATCAGCGGGCGCGGGGCGCGGGCGGTGAAGTGACCTGCGGCGCGGGGCTTGCCGGCGCCGGTTTCCACCGGGCGCTGCTCGGCAGACCATTTCTGGAAGCCGCCATCGAGCACGGCGGCATTGTCGTGGCCGAACACGCGCAGCAGCCACCACACGCGGCTGGCCCACCACACATTGGCGGTGCTGTAGAGGATCACGCGCGTGGCGTCGCCAACGCCCAGCCGGGCCATGCTGGCGGCAAAGCGCTCGGCGCTGGGCAGCATGAAGCGGAACTGATGGCCGGGCTCGGACAGGTCGGCCTGGAGGTCCACGAACTGGGCGCCGGGGAGGTGGCCCTGTTCGAAATCGGCGCGGCCGGGCTGCGCGGTGTAGCCGGCGCCGACGCTGGGGATCAGGTGAGTGGTGGCATCCAATACCACCACGCCGGGATCGTCCAGGTGCACGGCAAGCCAGGCGGTATCGACGAGGTATTCGGGATGGGCGAAGGCCATGGCGCGGTTTCCCCTGTGTTTCCAAAAGGCGTACCGCGCGGCACCGGCAAAGAAAAGCCCCGCGCCGGGGGAGCCGGGGCGGGGCTGTTCACGGTGCGGCGATGGGCGGCTAGCCGGCCGCGCCCATCGCCCAGGCCAGCACGCCCTTTTGCGCGTGCAGTCGGTTCTCGGCTTCGTCGAACACCACGCTCTGTGGGCCGTCGATCACTTCGTCCGTCACTTCCTCACCGCGATGGGCCGGCAGGCAGTGCATGAAGATCGCGTCCGACGCCGCCTGGGCCATCAGCTCCTGCGTGACGCGATAGGGGGCAAGCAGGTTGTGGCGGGCGGATTGCGGGTCGTCGCCCATGCTCACCCAGGTATCGGTCACCACGCAGCGGGCGCCGCGCACGGCTTCGGCGGGGTCTTCCATCAGCTCGATCCTGGCACCCTGGGCCAGGGCCCATTCCACCACCTCGGCGGGGGGCTGGAGTTCCTTGGGCGTGGCCAGGCGCAGGGTGAAGCCGAAGCGCGCGGCACTTTCGATCCAGGTCCGGGCCACGTTGTTGCCATCGCCGCACCAGGCGACGACCTGGCCGGCGATCGGGCCGCGATGTTCCTCGAAGGTCATCACATCGGCCATCAGCTGCACGGAATGGCTGCTGTCGGTCAGGCCGTTGATCACCGGCACGGTGGCGTATTGTGCGAATTCCTGCAGCCGGGAATGGGCGAAGGTGCGCAGCATCACGGCATCGACATAGCGGGAGAGCACGCGCGCGGTATCGGCGATGGTTTCGCCGCGGCCCATCTGCATGTCGTTGGAGGTGAGGTTGATCACGTCGCCGCCCAGCTGGCGCATGCCGACCTCGAAGCTCACGCGGGTGCGCGTGGAGGGCTTCTCGAAGATCAGCGCCAGCACCTTGCCGGCGAGCGGCTTGGGGATCACCGCGCCGGATTTGAGGGCGCGCTTGTAGCCGGAGGCGACCTCCAGCATGCGGCGCAGCGTGGCGCCGTCGTGGTCGCGGATGTCGATGAAGTGGCGGGGAGAATCGCTCTCCCCGCCCTCCATGGAGGACTCGCGCCGCAATGCGGCGCCGCTCACGGTGGCGCTCCCGATTACTGCGCCGCGGCCTTGGAGGCCGTGGCGAGATCGGAGGCGGCGCGGCGCATCATGCCCAGCGCCTCGGCGATGTCGGCTTCGGTCGTCACCAGCGGCGGCACGAGGCGAACCACGTTCTCACCGGCGGTCACGGTCATGAGGCCGGCGCCGGTGAAGGCCACCTGCACCTGGCCGGCCGGGATCACGCACTTGATGCCCTGCATCAGCCCGCGGCCGCGGCTTTCGGCGAAGATGCCGGGGAATTCGGCGATCAGCTTCTCCACGCCCGCCTTCAGCAACTCGCCCTTGGCGATCACGCCATCGAGGAAGCCTGGGGCCATCAGCACATCCAGCACAGCGTTGCCCGCCGTGCAGGCGAGCGGGTTGCCGCCGTAGGTGGTGCCGTGGGTGCCGGGCACGAGGTGCTTGCCCACCCATTCCTTCGCCAGCACGGCGCCGAGCGGGAAGCCGCCGCCGATGCCCTTGGCGGCCGAGATCACGTCCGGCTCGATGCCGGCCCATTCATGGGCGAACAGCTTGCCGGTGCGGCCCATGCCGCACTGCACTTCGTCCAGCGCCATGATCAGGCCGAACTCGTCGCACATGGCGCGCAGGTCGCGCATGAACTGGATGTCGGCCGAGCGCATGCCGCCCTCGCCCTGCACCGGCTCCACCATCACGGCCGCCGTGTTGCCGTCGATCGCGTCGCGCACCGCGTTCATGTTGTTCAGCGGCACGTGCTTGAAGCCCTCCACCTTCGGGCCGAAGCCTTCCAGGTAGTGGCTGTTGCCGGTGGCGGCGAGCGTGGCGAGCGTGCGGCCGTGGAACGCGCCCTCGAAGCAGATGATGCCGTACTTCTCCGGCTTGCCGGTGCTGGCCATCGTCTTGCGGACCATCTTGATCATGCCCTCGTTCGCCTCGGCGCCCGAGTTGCAGAAGAAGACGGTGTCCGCGAACGTGGCTTCCACCAGCCGGGCTGCGAGCTGCTCGGCCTGCGGGATGCGGTACAGGTTGGAGACGTGCATCACCTTGTGGGCCTGCGCCGAGATGGCGTCGGCCAGGTGCTTGTTGCCGTGCCCGAGGGAGGCGGTCGCGATGCCGGATCCGAAATCGAGGAATCGTCGGCCGTCTGTCGTCCACAGCCAGGCACCCTCGCCCCGCTCGAAGGCGAGGTCGGCGCGGTTGTAGTTCGGCAGAAGGGCGGAAATCATATCCGGGTGACCCTCATTGGTCCCTCGTGCTGGGGACGTTGTTCCACGGGATTGCGGCCACTGGCGCCCATGCGCCGGCGGTTCCGGGGAAGCGGGAACAATGGGGGGGCGGCGGCGCCGGTGTCAAATGGCGGGAATGTTGCGCATGGCGCCCATGCGCGGGCCGTGGCAGGAATCGCTGCATGGCTCGTGTTCCCGGCCCTCCTGGCCCTGCCCCCGACGAACCCGCGTTGCGCGAGGCGGCGCTGACCCATCTTGCGCGCTACGCCACCACGCGGGCGGGGCTGGTGGCGGTGCTCGATCGCCGCATCCTGCGCTGGCTGCGCGCCTCCGAGGGCAACGAGGCCGCCCCGGCGCAGGCCGCGGCGGCGCGCGAGGCGGCGCGGCGCGTGGCAGACCGGCTGGTGCAGCTTGGCGCGCTGAACGATGCGGTGTTCGCCGAGTCGCGCGCCCGCAGCCTCAACCGCGCCGGCCGTTCCCGCCGTGCCGTGGCCGCCCATCTCGCGGCCAAGGGGGTGGATGCCGAAACCGCCCAATCCGCGTTGCCGGACGACCCGGAGGCCGAACTCGCCGCCGCCGTGGCCCATGCCCGCCGCCGGCGCCTGGGCCCGTTCCGCACCGTGGCCGCCGATCCCGCCCGGGTGCAGAAGGAACTGGCCGGCTTCGCCCGCGCCGGCTTCAGCCGCGACACCGCGCTGCGCGCCCTGCGCATGGACCCGCAAGACGCCGAGGAATTGCTGCGCGCCGCGCGCGAGGCATAGCCGGCGCAACC
>CANHKG010000007.1 GCA_947460455.1 Rhodospirillales bacterium
GCGCTGCCCGGCGTGCAGCTGCTGGTGGAAGACGACGGCCTCAAGCCCGCCCAGGCCAAGCAGATCGTCGATCGCTGGCTGAAGACCGAGAAGCTGAAGCTGTTCACCGGCGTGGTGTTCAGCAACGTGATGGAAGCCATCGCGCCGGACGTGCTGGACGAAGGCGCCATCTACGTCAGCCCCAATGCCGGCCCCTCCTCGCTCGCCGGCAAGGGCTGCCATCGCAACTACTACGTGGTGTCCTGGCAGAACGACACGCTGCACGAAAGCGCCGGCGAGAACGCCAACCGCCTCGGCCACAAGAAGGTCTTCGTGCTCGCCCCCAACTACCCCGCGGGCCGCGACGCCATCACCGGCTTCAAGCGCTTCTTCAAGGGGGAGATCGTGGGCGAGATCTACACCCGCCTCGACCAGACCGACTACGCCGCCGAGATGGCGCAGATCCGCGCCGCCAACCCGGATGCGGTGTTCCAGTTCCACCCTGGCGGCCTCGGCATCGCCTTCATCCGCCAGTACCAGCAGGCCGGCCTGGGCGGGAAGATCCCCATGGTCGTCTCCTCCCCCTCGCTCGACAGCACCACGCTGAACGCGGTGGGCGATGCCGCCCTGGGCATCGAGGTCTCCGCCCAGTGGAACAGCGACTTCGACAACCCCGTGAGCAAGAAGTTCGTCGCCGACTTCCAGGCCAAGTACAACCGGATGCCCACCTACTACGCCAGCCAGGGCTTCGACACCGCACTCGCCATCGCCGCGGCGCTGAAGGGCACCGGCGGCAAGGCGGACGACACCGAGGCGTTCCGCCGCGAGATGCTGAAGGCCAACTTCCAGGCCACGCGCGGCAAGTTCAAGTTCGGCCCCAACCAGCACCCGGTGCAGGATTGGTACGCCATCCGGCCGGAACGCGGGGCTGACGGCAAGCTGTTCCTGAAGACCCAGGGGCGGGTGCTGGCGGATCGGGGCGATGCCTACGCCGATCAGTGCAAGATCTAAGCAAGCGCTTCTTTTTTGAAAAAAAGAAGCAAAAAACTTTTATTCATGAAGGCGGGCCTCTCCGCACCTATGAGTGAAGTTTTTTTGCTTCTTTTTGTTCACAAAAAGAAGAGTCTTTCTTGATGACCTTGCTTCTGGAACAACTCCTGAACGGCCTCCAGTTCGGCGTCATGCTGTTCCTGATGGCGGCCGGGCTCACGCTCGTGTTCGGCATCATGGGCCTGATCAACCTGGCCCATGGCTCGCTCTACATGATCGGCGCCTATGCCGCCGCCTGGGCCACGCTGCAAACCGGCTCGTTCGTGCTGGGCCTGCTGGCGGGCCTGTCGGCGGCCGCGGTGCTGGGCATGGCGCTGGAGGCGGTGATCCTGCGAAGGCTCTATGCGCGTGATCACCTGGACCAGGTGCTGGCCACCTTCGGCGTCATCCTGTTCTGCAATGAAGCCGTGGCGATGATCTTCGGCCGCCAGCCGCTGATGGCCGGGCCACCCCCGTGGCTGTCGGGCGCGGTGGAGATCGTGCCGGGCGTGCCCTATCCTGTGTATCGCTTGGCCATCATCGCCACCGGGTTGCTGGTGGCCGCCGGGCTCTATGTGCTGATCTCGCGCACCCGCATCGGCATGCTGGTGCGCGCGGGGGCGACGCACCGGGAGCTGGTGGGCGCACTCGGGGTGCGGATCGGGCTGCTCTACACGGCCGTGTTCGGCCTCGGCGCGCTGCTGGCCGGGCTGGCGGGCGCGCTCACCGGGCCGCTGCTCGCGGTGCAGGTGGGGATGGGCGAGCGCATCCTGATCACGACCTTCGTGGTGATCGTGATTGGCGGCCTTGGTTCCATCCGCGGTGCGCTGGCCGGTGCGATGCTGGTGGGCATGGTCGATACGCTCACCCGCGGCTTCCTGCCCGCCACGCTGCGCGCCGTGCTGCCGGCCAGCGAGGCGGATGCGCTGGGGGCGGGCCTGTCTTCCATGGCGGTGTTCATCCTGATGGCGATCGTGCTGCTGTGGCGCCCCAGGGGCCTCTTCCCCGCCCATGCGTGAGTCCCCGCGCCAGATCTTCGTGCTGGTCGCGTCCTTCGCGCTGCTGGCGGCACTGCCCTGGATCGCCGGCGCGGTGGGCCGGCCGGATCTGGTAACGCTGGGCAGCCAGGCCTGCGTGATGGCGATCGCGGCGGCCTCGCTCGATCTGCTGATGGGCCGCACCGGCCTGCCGAGTTTCGGCCATGCGGCATGGCTTGGCCTGGGCGCCTACACCGTGGGCATCCTGGCCTTCCATGCGCGCGACCTCGGGCCCCCATGGGACCAATGGGCGGTGCAGGCCTGGGCGGTGTGGCCGCTGGCGGTGCTGGTGCCCGCGGCACTGGCGGCGGTGATCGGGGCGCTGTGCCTGCGCACCTCCGGCATCAGCTTCATCATGATCACGCTGGCCTTCGCGCAGATGTTCTTCTTCCTGTTCGTGGCGCTGAAGACCTATGGCGGGGATGACGGCCTCACGCTGCGTCGCCGCTCCACCATCCCCGGCATCGCCCCGCGCGACGACGTCGCGTTCTTCTACGTCTGCCTCACCGCCCTGGTATTGGTCCTGCTGCTGCTGCGCCGCGTCGCCGCCAGCCGCTTCGGCACGGTGCTGGACGGCATCCGCCAGAACGAGCGGCGGATGATGGCGATCGGCCTTTCGCCCTTCCCCTACAAGCTCGCCGCCTTCGTGCTCTCGGCGGGCATCGCGGGCCTGGCCGGCGCGCTGCACGTGAACCTGTTCCGCTTCGCCAGCCCCGATCTGCTGCACTGGACCATGTCGGGCGAGCTGATGGTGATGGTGGTGCTGGGCGGGCTCGGCTCGCTGTGGGGGGCGATGTTCGGTGCCGCGGCGATGGTGGTGCTGCATGCCGTGCTGGCGCAATGGACGGAGCATTGGCAGATCGTGCTCGGCCCGATCCTGGTGGCCGTGGTGCTGCTGGCGCGGCGCGGGCTGTGGGGGGCGCTGGGCGGCAAATGATACCAACCCCGGCAATCGTCGACGCTTCCGGCGATCGCCGGGGTTGGTATCGCGCGCCGGGCTGGCCGGTGGCGGCGCGCGAAACAAAGACTCATACCGGCCCCGTCGACCCATTCTTCATGGGTCGACACGGACAGGGGCCGGTATGAGCGCGTTGTTGGAAGTCCGCGGCCTGGCCAAGCGCTTCGGCGGCCTCGTCGCCACCGATGGGCTGAACCTCGATGTGGCCTCCGGCGAGATCCACGCGCTGATCGGCCCGAACGGCGCCGGCAAGACCACGGCCATCGGCCAGATCGCAGGCGAGATCAGGCCCGATGCCGGCACGATCCACCTCGCCGGGCAGGACATCACGCGGCTGGGCGTGCCGGCGCGGGTGCGCGCGGGGATGACGCGGAGTTTCCAGATCACCCAGGTGCTGATGAACGCCAGCGCGCTGGCCAACGTGGCCCTGGTGGAACAGGTGCGGCAGGGCCATTCCTTCCGCCTCTGGCGCCCCGCCGCGCGCGACGAACGCCTGCTGGCCCCGGCGCGGGCGATGCTGGAACGCGTCGGCCTGGGCGCGCGGGCCGATGTGGCGGCGGAGGACCTCAGCCACGGCGAACGGCGGCAGCTGGAACTGGCGATGGCGCTCGCCACAAATCCGCGCCTGCTGCTGCTGGATGAGCCGATGGCCGGCCTCGGCACCACCGAATCCGCCGCGATGACGGTGCTGCTGGCCGCGCTGAAGCAGGAGGTGTCGATCCTGCTGGTGGAGCACGACATGGATGCCGTGTTCGCCCTGGCGGATCGCATCACGGTGCTGGAAGGCGGGCGGGTGATCGCCCACGGCACGCCGGCGGCAATCCGCGCCGATGCGGCGGTGCGCGACGCCTATCTGGGGGCGGCGTGATGCTGGCGATCCAGGGCCTGCACGCCGGCTACGGCCACAGCCAGGTGCTGCACGGCATCGAGCTTTCCATTGCGGAGGGCCAAGTGGTGAGCCTGATGGGCCGCAACGGCATGGGCAAGACCACCACGATACGCTGCCTGATGGGCCTGCTGCGCGGCACCGGCACCATCACCTTCCGCGGGCGGGACACCACGCGCCTGCCGCCGCACGCCATCGCCCGGCTGGGCGTCGGCCTGGTGCCGGAGGGGCGGCAGGTGTTCCCCACGCTCACGGTGCGGGAAAACCTCGTGGCCACCTCCCGCCCCGGGCCATGGGATGTCGCGGGGATCGAGGCGCTGTTCCCGCGCCTGGCCGAGCGCGCCGGCCAGATGGCGGCCACGCTCTCCGGCGGGGAACAGCAAATGCTGGCGATCGGCCGCGCGCTGATGACCAACCCGGTGCTGCTGGTGCTGGACGAAGCGACGGAGGGACTGGCGCCGCTGATCCGCGCCGAGATCTGGGGATGCCTCGCCCGCCTCAAGGCGCAGGGGCAATCCATTCTGATCGTGGACAAGCACCTCGCCGCGCTGCGCACGCTGGCGGATCGGATGACGGTGATCGAGAAGGGCCGCACCGTGTGGCAGGGCACGCCGGCGGACCTGGACGCGGCGCCGGAGGTGGCGCACCGTTTCCTCGGCGTCTAGTCCCGGAGGAAACATGCCCGTTGCCAACACCACACTCGGTGCCCTGCAGGGGCTGACCGACCAGGGCGTGGCGGTGTTCCGCGGCGTGCCCTATGCCCAGCCGCCGGTGGGCGACCTCCGCTTCGCCGAACCGGCGCCCGCCACCCCCTGGGCCGGCACGCGCGACGCCACGAAGCACGGCCCGATCCCGCCGCAAACCCCCTCCCGCCTCGCGCCGGCCATGGGCGACTACACCCTGCCGATGAGCGAGGATTGCCTGACACTGACGATCTGGACGCCCGCGCCGGATGCAACAAAACGCCCGGTGCTGGTGTGGCTGCATGGCGGCGCCTGGGTGAGCGGGGCGGGCTCGCTCGATTGGTACGACGGTGCCCGCCTCGCCCGCGAGGGCGGCATGGTGGTGGTGGGGGTGAACTACCGCCTCGGCGCGCTGGGCTACCTGAAGCATCCCGCCCTGCCGGAGGACGACCTCGGCACGCTGGACCAGATCGAGGCGCTGCGCTGGGTGGCCGCCAACATCGCGGCCCTCGGCGGCGATCCCGGCTGCGTGACGGTGATGGGGCAATCCGCCGGTGCGGCGAGCATCGGCCGCCTGATCATCGATGGCCGCGCCCGCAAGCTGTTCCACCGCGCCATTCTGCAATCCGGCGGCTTCGGGCGCGATCCGCTGACGCGCGCCGAGGCACAGGCAACCCATGCGGAGATTTTGCGCGCGGCGGGCGTGGACCCGGAGGCGCCGGATGTCCTGGCGCAACTGCGCGCGGTGCCGACCGACGCCCTGCTGGCCGCCACCGGCAAGGTAGCGGCGGCCAAGGCACGCTTCGCCGAGACCAACCCGCCCTTCATGCCCACCGTGGCCGAGCCGATGACGCAGGCTGAGCTGTTCGCCGCGATCGCGAAAGCCGCCCAAGGCATGCAGGTGCTGATCGGCGCGACGCATGACGAGATCCACGCCTTCTTCGCCTCCAACCCCGCCATGGCCAACCCGGACTGGACCGCCAGCGCCCAGCGATTCGCAGCCCTTGGCAAGCGCGTGGATGCGATGGAGCGCTACAAGGCGCGCCGGCCCGGCGGCACGCTGATGGACTGGCTGGCCGACATCGTCAGCGACCACACCTTCCTGTGGCCGACCATGCGCCTGGCCTCCGCACTCGCCGATGCCGGGGTGGCGGTGCAGGCGTTCCAGTTCGACTGGGCGCCGCCCGGGAGGGATGGGGGCAGCCGGTTCCGCGCCTGCCACTGCATCGAACTGCCCTTCGTGTTCGGCAATTTCGCGCAATGGCCCGGCGCCGGCATGCTGCAAGGCGGCGATGCCGCCGAAATGGACGGGCTGTCGGATGCGATGCGCGCGGCCTGGTGCGCCTTCGTGCACCGCGGCGATGCCGCCACCCCGGCGCTGCCCTGGCCGCGCTACGACACGGCCCGGCGGGCGACGATGGTGCTGGATGCGTGCTGCGAAATCGTCGGCGACCCCGCGGGGCTCGAAACCCGCGTCTGATACCATTCCCTCCCATCGCCGATTCTCCCGGCGATGGGAGGGAATGGTATCGCGCGCCGGGCTGGCGGGTGGCGGCCCGCAAAACAAAGACTCGTGACAGCCCCGTTGCGTGCGGGACGGCACCGGCCCTAGCTTGTGCCAACAACAAGACCTGGAGGCTTGCAGATGAAGTTCCGCTCCCTGCTCACCGCAGCCGCGGCCACCGCCGCCGCGCTGTTCGCCCAGCCGGCGGTGGCGCAGAAATCCGCCGACACGCTGCGGGCGATGTGGATGGACCCGGTCACGCAGATCGATCCGTACTACAACAGCCAGCGCACCGGGCTCATCCTGGCGCACCATGCGTGGGATGGGCTGGTGTTCCGCGACCCCAACGGTTTCACCATGAAGCCGCTGCTGGCCGAGAGCTGGAAGCAGATCGACGAGACCACGCTGGAATTCAAGCTGCGCCCCAACGCCACCTTCCATAACGGCGACAAGGTGACAGCGGCGGACGTGGTGTACACCATCAAGCTGATCACCGATCCCGCCAGCGGCATCTCCGTGCCCAGCAACTTCACCTGGATCGCGGGCATCGAGGCGATCGACCCGCTGACGGTGCGGCTGAAGATGAAGCAGGCCTTCCCGGCCGCGCTGGAATACATCTCCTTCGTCACGCCGATCTACCCGCAGGCCTATCGCGAGCGTGTGGGCAAGGAGCAGTACAACCGGGAGCCCGTCGGCTCCGGCCCGTACCGCGTCACCAAGTGGGAAGCCGGGCGCACCGTGGAGATGGAGCGCTACGAGGGCTATTACGAAGGCGGCGGCAAGGGCAAGGCGCCGATCAAGCGCCTGGTGATCCAGCAGGTGACCGACGCGAACCTGATGGTGAACTCGATCATCGGCGGCCAGGTGGATTGGATCTGGCAGTACCCGGCCGACCTGGTGGAGAAGATCGCCGCCCTGCCGAACGCGGCCACGCTCACGCAGGAAGCCTTCCGCATCGCGCATCTGTCGCTGGATGCCGCCGGGCGCAGCGACCCCAAGGGCCCGCTGACGAACATCAAGGTGCGCCAAGCGATCTGGCACGCGATCGACCGGCAGTCCTTCACCAAGAACCTGATCCGCTTCGGCAGCCGCGTGCCGGATGCGCCCTGCTACTACACCCAGTTCGGCTGCGACCAGGGTGCGGCGGTGAAGTATGATTACAACCCCGCCAAGGCGAAGGCCCTGCTGGCCGAAGCCGGCTACCCGAACGGCTTCGAGATCGAGCTGGTCAACCCCGGCATGCTGAATGCCTGGGTCGGCGCGGTGCAGGCCAACCTCGCCGCCGTGGGCATCCGCGCCAAGGTCACGAACACGACCTTCGTGGCGGCGCAGACCCGCATCCAGAAGGGCGAGGTGCCGATGTACATGTCGTCCTGGGGCAGCTACTCGATCAACGACGTGTCGGCGATCATGCCCTACTTCTTCTCGAACAACGTGGACGACCTCGCGCGCGATGACGAGCTGACGGCCGCCCTGCGCGCCGGCGGCGCCACGGCGGATGCGGAGGCCCGCAAGGCCAACTACTCCAAGGCGATCAAAATCATCACCGAGCGCGCCTACTGGCTGCCGATCGGCACCTACGTGACGGTGTACGGCCTGAACAAGCAGCTCGACTTCAAGGCCTTCCCGGACGAGATGCCGCGCTTCTTCTGGGCGAAGTGGAAGTAATCCGGCTTCAAACTAATAAGGTTTGAACCAGCGGCCCGGCGGGGGAGACCTCGCCGGGCCGTTCTGATTCCTGCCCAAGGGACGGGATGCCGCAGTCGCGCAGGAAGGCGGCGATGGCGTCCATCTCCGCGGGATTGCGGGTGCGGTCGGCGGCGCTGCCGCGCGGCACCCAGATGATGGTGCGGTAGCGCGCGCGGGTGAGCAGCACGCGATAGGTGTTGAGGCGGTTGGCACGACGATCCGCATCGCGCGCCACCTGCCAGTCGGTGCCACGGAAATCCCGCACCTGCCAGGTGGCGCCCAGGCGAATGAGGTCGCCGCCCCAGCACAGCCCGGCCACGTCCAGTTCCAGCCCCTGGCAGGCGAATTCGGTGGCCATCGTCTCCAGCGCGTCGGAGGCACGCACATCCTCCGGCCAGCGATCGAGGAACCAGCGGGCAACGGCGTTGGCATCCATGTGCGGCAGCTCCACGCCCATCCCCTCCGCCCGCAGGCGCTTGGCCGCGGCGCTGCCGATCAGCCCGGCGCGGCGCTCGCCACGGGCTTCGGCGCGCAGGGCGGCGTGCAGCGCGGGCAGGTCGCGCACCAGCAGGAAGGGCAGGGGGCCGAGGGCGGCGATGGCGCTGGCCGCTTCGGCCTCACCG
Source organism: Rhodospirillales bacterium (assembly GCA_947460455.1). Lineage (GTDB taxonomy): Bacteria > Pseudomonadota > Alphaproteobacteria > Acetobacterales > Acetobacteraceae > CAMDGX01. Next base: position 8,389 of record CANHKG010000007.1, read on the forward strand.
CGCACCACGGCATCGGCCCAGGCAGCGGCTGCGGGGTTGCGGATGCTGCGCATGGCGATGTCCAGATGCAGCGCTTCATCGGTGCGCAGGCCGGGCAGGGCGGGCAGGCGCTGGCGTGGCTCGGGATCCCGCAGCGCCTGGGGCGCGGCCAGCACGCGCCAATGCGGCCGGGCGGCCAGGGCCTCGCCCCACTCGGCCAGCCCGCCCTCGCCGGTGTGGATCTCCTGCCCGTTGCCGATCAGGCAGACCATCGCGGCCCAGTCGGCATGGCGCGCCATGATGTCCAGCAAATGGCCGGGCTCGCTGTCGGTCAGGCGCACCGGGCGGTCGGCGCTGGCGCGGGCGGCGTAGGCTTGCGACCAGGAGCGTTGGGCCTCGTCGATCACCGCGATGCGGTCGGCGGGCGTTTCGGTGGGCGTGCCGATATGGTGGTCGCGGAAATGCGGCAGGGCCTGGATGGCGGCGCGCATGCGCTGGCGGGCGGCACGTGCCTCCTGCCCGGCGGCGACGGCATCGCGCACCAACGCCTCGCGCAGCACGTGCACCAATGTGGGGTTGCCGGTAAGGAAGGTGGCGTGGGCTTCCCGCTCGGCGCCGAACACCACGTTCAGGCCGCACAGCGTCTTGCCGGCACCGGGCGTGCCAGTGACGAAGATCACCACGTGGTGCCCCTCGGCACGCGCTTCGCGACAGGCGGCGAGGATGGTCTGCGTGGTCTCGCGCAGGTTGCGCGCCTCCGCCCCGGCATCGGCGATCTCGGCCACGCTGTTGCGGGCGTAGAGCGTGCGCGCGGCATCAACGATCCCCGGCACCGGGCGATAAGGCGCGGCGGACCAGCCGGCCACGTCGATGTCACTTTCCGGCAGGCGCGCCCACAGGTCGCGCAGCAGGGCGGGCAGGGTGGTGGCTGCGGCATCGATCACGCCGGTGACACCGCCAATGGCCAGCGGCCACGTCACCGGCCCGGGCCGCGCGGCGGTGGCAACCAGGATCGGCACGATCACCCGGTTGCGGCTGCCGGCGTGGAAATCCTGCAGGTCCAGCGCGTAGTCTTCCACCTGGCGCCGATCAGCGGGCGTGAGGGTGGTGGCGTCGGCCTTGAACTCCAGCACCAGGATGGCGCGCGGCGTAACCAGCACGGCATCGATGCGCCGGCCCAGCCGCTTCATCGGAAATTCCAGCACCAGCCGCCACGCTGCGGCCTGCGGCCAATCGGCCAACGCCGCACGCAGGCAGCGCAGCGAAACCTCCCAGGCGCGCAATTGGGCGGCCTCATTGCTGCGGAAATGGCGGATCGCATCGGTGGCAAGCTGGTCCACCAGCGGCGCATCATCGCCCGCGAGGAAGGCGCCGACGTCGAGTTCGATCACGCCCCATGCCCCGCTGAGTTGCCTGTTGGCAACATACAACGGCGTGGCGGTTTCGCTACAGCATCGTCTCGCGCAGCTTGCCGGCACGGTGCAGCATCCAGGCGCTGAGGCCCAGGGCGAGGATGGTGAAGGCCATCAGCAGCGTGGCCACCGCGGTGATGGTGGGGTTCACTTCCAGGATAAGCTCGTTGAACATCTTCTTCGGGATCGTCTCATACGTGCCGGCGATGAAGGAGGTGACGATCACCTCATCAAAACTGCCGATGAAGGCGAAGATCCAGGCGGCGAACAGGCTGGGCGCGATGTTGGGCAGCAGCACGGTGCGCGCGGTGTAGAACCACGATCCGCCGAGGCTCCAGCCCACCTGCTCGATCCGCACATCGAAGCTGCGGATGGCCACGCCCAGCACCATCATCACCAGCGGCACGCTCAGCACCGTGTGGGCCAGCACCAGCCCGGCGAAGGTGCCCAGCAGGTTCGCCTTGGCGAAGCCGAGATACATGGCCACGGCCGCAATGATGGTCGGCACGATCAGGGGCGCCATGAAGTTGCCCTCCTGCACATCCCGCCCGCGGAACGTCCCGCGGCGCAGCCCGTAGGCGGCCAGCCCGCCCAGCACCACGGCGAAGATGGAGGAGATGAAGGCCAACGCCAGGGAGGTCCACAATGCCTCCATCCAGCGCTCATCGCCGAAGAAGCCCACGTACCAGCGCAGCGAAAACCCCGGCGGCGGGAAGCTGAGCGAGCGGGCCGAGGAAAAACTCATCGGCACCACGATCAGCAGCGGCAGCACCAGGAATGCCAGCGCCGCAATGCCGGTGGCCGCCACCAGGCGGGAGGCGAGGGTGGGCTTCATGCGCCAACCTTCCGATCCAGCGCGCGATACGCGGCAAAGATCAGCAGCGTCACGATCAGCAGCAGCGTTGAAAGTGCCGAAGCCTGCTCCCAACGCGGGATCTGGTTGATGAGGAAATCAAGCAGGTTGGAGATCATCGGCACCTTGCCGCCGCCCAGGATCGCGGGCGTCACGTAGAAGCCCAGGCACAGGATGAACACCAGCAGCGCGCCGGAGGCCAGCGCCGGCAGCGTCAGCGGCAGGAATACCTTGAGGAAGATCGTGCTGGGCGGCGCGCCCATGGAGGCAGCGGCCTGCATCAGCCGATCATCGATGCGCAGCATGGCGGCGAACAGCGGCAGCACCAGGAAGGGCAGCAGCACGTTGGCCATGCCGATCATCACGCCCAGTTCGTTGTACAGGAAGCTCACGGGGCTGTCGGTCAGGCCCGTCCATTGCAGCAGGCGATTGACCATGCCGTTATTGCCCAGCACCACGATCCAGGCATAGGTGCGCACCAGCACGCTGATCCAGAACGGCGTGATCACGCAAGCCAGCGCAATGAACTGCGCCCGCGGCGAAAGCCCGCGCATCCAGTAGGCCAGCGGGTAGCCGATGGCGATGTTCACCAGCATCGCCACCACGGAAACACGCAGCGTGTTGGCCAGCACGCGCAAATAGATCGGCGCATCCAGCAGCGCCGCGTAATGCTCCGTGGTGAAGCCGCCCTGCTTCGACCAGAAGCCGAGCGCCAGCATATACAGGATCGGCAGGTTGAAGGCCGCGAGCATCACCACCAAAAGCGGCGTGACGAACCCGAAGCCATGGCGGCGCTCGGCGAGAATGGCGGCCAAGATGGGCACTCCAGAAAACGGCGCCCCGGGTTGGCCGGGGCGCCGCGCGTCAGGTCACAGGGAAAGCTTGAACTCTTCCCACTTCTTGTTGGCGCTTTCGCCGTTCTCGGCCCACCACTCGGCGTTCTGCACCCACTGCACGTCCTTGTTCGCCTTCGCGGTCGGGAACATGCCGAGCTTGTCCTTGGGCAGCAGCGGATCGAGCGCGGGGCTGGGGCCGGTATAGGCGATCACGCCCGCCGCCTTGGCCTGGTTCTCCGGCACCGACATCTCGTAGTACAGCTTGTTCATCGCCTCCTGCTCCGCCTTGGGCGCGCCCTTCACGGTGCAGATGAACGACAAATCGGCCATGCCGCCGCTGAAGCTGTAGGCGAGATCAGGCTCTTCCACCACGCGGCCGGACCAGGCGATGGCGTACTGCACCTCGTTGTCCTTCAGCAGCTGCGGCGCCTGGGCGCCGGCCTTCCACAGCACAGAGATGTCGCGCCGGATCGACAGCAGCTTCTTCAGCGCGCGATCGACATCCAGCGGGAACAGCTTGTCCATCGGTACGCCATCGGCCAGCAGGGCAAAGGCGATGGTGTAGGCGGGGTAGTCCGGGATGGCGCGCTTGCCGGGGAAGTCCTTCGTGTTGAAGAAATCCACCCAGTTCGCCGGCGCCTTCGCGGCCTTGCGCCAGGCCATGATGGTGGAGAAATACTGGTAGCCGAAGCCGTGCTCGTTCTTTGCCTCGGGGAACATCGGCATCGGGTTGATCGCCGCCCAATCCAGCTTCTCGATCAGGCCGAGCTTGCGCGCCTGCACCATGGTGCCGCTGCCCAGCTCGACGCTCGCCGAGGTGATGCGGCCGCTGGCGATCATCGCCTGCAGCTTGCCCAGGCTGGCGGGGCTTTCGCGCACCAGCTTGATCCCGGTCTTGGCGGTGAACGGCGCGGCGTAGCCCACGTCGATCGACTCGCCGGATTTGCCGCCGGATTCCACCATGCGCATCTCGCGCAGCTGGGCCGAGGCGGGGCGGATGACGGAGACGAGGGGCAGGGCGCTGGCCCCTGCGATCAATGCACGACGCTTCATGGAATCCTCCTTGTTGCGGGCTGGGGAATGTCAGGCCACAGGCCAGACATCCGCCTCGTCCCAGGTCAGGCTCACGCTGTCCCCGATGGCATGGGGTTGGCCGACGAACGGGGCCGCGGCAACAAAGCCAGTGCCGCCGGCATCCAGGTGGTAGCGGATGGTCTGGCCGAGATAGACCGCCTCGACCACCTTCGCGGCCAGCCCGCCCGAGGCGGCGAGGCGGATGCGTTCCGGGCGGATCACGCCCTCCCGCCCGCCCGGCAGCTGCACGAAATTGGCGATGCCCAGGAAGTCCGCCACGAACTTGTTGGCCGGGCGCAGATAGGCCTCCTGCGGCGCGGCAATCTGCTGCACCTGGCCCCGATCCAGCACCATCACGCGGTCAGAAAGCGACAGCGCCTCCTCCTGGTCGTGCGTCACCAGGATGGTGGTAACGCCGATGCGGCGCTGCAGCTGCTTCAGCTCCACCTGCAATTCCTCGCGCAGCTTGCGATCCAGCGCGCCGAGCGGTTCATCCAGCAGCAGGATATCAGGCTCGAACACGAAGGCGCGGGCCAGCGCCACGCGCTGCTGCTGGCCGCCGGAAAGCTGCGCCGGGCGCCGGTTGGCCAGGCCCTGCAACTGCACCAGTTCCAACGCCGCCATCACCTTGGCGCGCAGTGCATCGGGCGGAGTCTTGCGCACGCGCAACGGAAACGCGACGTTGTCGAACACGCTCATATGCGGGAACAGCGCGTAGCTCTGGAACACCAGGCCCACGTTGCGCTGCTGCGGCGGGCTACCGGTCACGTCCCGCCCGCCGATCAGGATGCGGCCGGTGGTCGGCTGGTTGAGCCCGGCAATGAGGCTCAGCAGCGTGGTCTTGCCGGAGCCGGAGGGGCCAAGGATGGTGACGAACTCGCCCTGCGCCACGGCAAGGTCCACGTTGTCCGCCGCCTTGAAGGCGCCATAGTGCTTGCTGATCGCTTCGAGCCGGATATCGGTCATGATGCGGCGAGTTTGGGCCGTTGTGCTGCGCCGCACAAGACGCTGGAGCGAATCAATCCGCTTCGCGAAAGGGCGCGTACTCGGCCAGCGCTTCCATTTGCGCCGCCCGCTCCGCGCGTTCCTCCACCAGGAATTCCGCCACGGCGCGGCGCAGGCCGGGATGGGCGATGTAGTGGGCGGAATAGGTCTCGCTGGGCACGTAGCCGCGCTGGATCTTGTGCTCGCCCTGCGCGCCGGCCTCCACGCGGGCCAACTTGTGTTCGATGGCGAAATCGATGGCGCGGTAGTAGCACAGCTCAAAATGCAGGAACGGCCAGTCGCCACGGCAGCCCCAGTTGCGGCCATAGAGCGTATCCGCCCCCGCCAGGTTCAGCGCCCCGGCCACCCATTTGCCGCCGTTGCGCGCCATCATCAGCACCACGGCCTCGCCCAGCTTCTCGCCCAGCAGCGGGAAGAATTCCTCCGTGAGGTAGGCGCTGCCCCATTTCCGATCCACGGTGGAGGCGTAGAAGCCGTAGAACGCGGCCCAGTCCTGCCTGGTGATCTCCGGCCCGCGCAGCGTCACGAATTCCAGCCCGGCCGCATTGGCGTCGCGCCGTTCGCGGCGAATGGATTTGCGCTTGCGCGAGGACAGTGCCGCCAGGAAATCGTCGAACGTGGCGTAGCCCTGGTTGTACCAGTGGAACTGCATGCCCAGCCGTTGCAGCCAGCCGGCCTCGCCCAGGGCATCCCATTCCGGCTTCGTGCAGAAGGTGGCATGCACGCCGGAAGTGCCAAGCTCCGTGTTCGCCTGTTCCAGCGCGCCGGCCAGCACCGACACCGGCACGTCGTCCCGCACCAGCAGGCGCCGGCCCGGCACCGGGCTGAACGGGGAGGCGACCTGCAGCTTCGGATAGTAGCGCCCGCCGGCGCGCTCCAGCGCATTCGCCCAGCCATGGTCGAACACGTATTCGCCGTAGCTGTGGCTCTTGGCGTACATCGGCGCGCAGGCCATCACGCGGCCGGCCTCGTCACGCAGCACGGCATGCTGCGGCAGCCAGCCGGTGCGGGCGTTGGCGGATCCACTCTCCTCGACGGCGGCAAGGAAGGCGTGGCTCACGAAGGGGTTGTCCGCCCCGGCGCAGGCCAGCCAGTCCTCGGGTGGGATCTCCGCGATCGATTTGTGGAGGCTGAGAGTCAGGTCCAAGGAAGAGTCTTCTTTTTGTGAACAAAAAGAAGCAAAAAAACTTCATTCGTTTGGACCCGGGCGGTGCCACCACCCGGGACGCAAACGAACAAAAGTTTTTTGGTTCTTTTTTTCAAAAAAGAACGGCTCCCTTGCTTCATGCGATCCTGAACATACCCTCAACCTCAACCGCCGCATCCAGCGGCAGCGAGGGCACGCCAATCGTGGTGCGAGCATGGCGCCCGGCATCGCCGAACACATCCACCGCCACGTTGCTGGCGCCGTTCATCACCACGGCATGCTGGCTGAACGCGGCGGGTGCGGCGATGAAGCCGCCCAGGCGCACCACCTGCTGCACGCGATCGAGATCACCACCGCAGGCCACCTTCAGCTGGGCGAGCAGGTTGATGAAGCACTGGCGCGCCGCGGCGGCCCCCTGCTCGATCGTCACGCCCTCGGTGATCTTGCCCAGGGCGATGATCTTGCCATCGGCCAAAGGCAGCTGGCCGGAGATCACCACCAGGTCCCCGGTGCGCACGAAGGGCACGTAGTTGGCCACGGGCGCGGCGGCCTCCGGCAGGGTGATGCCGAGTTCGGCGAGTTTCGCGTCGATCCGTCCAGCCATGGTCTTCTCCGATACTTACTTGCCGACCACACGCAATGCGCGGCGGCGCGGCCTGGGCCCATCTTCGCGCGCCTCGCCGGCCGGCAGCAAGCCGGGCAGCAGCGGGGCACGGTCGCGGGCGCCGTCGCCCACCGTGTCGGCGTCCTCGTCGATCTCCGCTTCGGCGATGTCGGTGCGGTTCAGGTAGTTCACCGCCAGGTTGCGGAACACGTAGTCCAGCAGCGAGGTGGCGCGGCCCACGGCGGCGTCGCCCTCCACGGTGCCAGAGGGCCCGAAGCGGGTGAAGGTGAAGGCCTCCACGAACTCCTCCAGCGGCACGCCATGCTGCAGGCCAAGGCTGATCGCCACCGAGAAATTGTCCATCAGGCCGCGGAAGGCAGCGCCCTCCTTGTGCAGGCCGATGAAGATCTCGCCCAGCTTGCCATCGGCGTATTCGCCGGTGCGCAGGAACAGCTTGTGCCCCCCCACGGCCGCCTTCTGGGTGTAGCCGGCGCGGCGCGCAGGCAGGTCGCGGCGGGCGCCGGGGGCAGCGAGCGGCGCGGCGGCCGGGCGGGCGGTGGCGTCGTCCAGGAACGACACCACGGCATCGTGCATCGCGGCATGGGCGGGCATACCGGCGGCGGGGAAGGGGGTGCGGCCGGCGAGCAGGCTGGCAAGCGCTGCCTCCGCCGTCATGCCGCGGGAGGCGAGCCACGCGCGGGCGGCCACCGTAAGGGCGCCGGTATCGTCCAGCGGGGAGAAACCGGGGGCGATGCCGCCGGTTTCCACGCCCAGCACGGCGCAGGCGAGATCAGGCGCCACCAGCGCGGTCACCGCCTCATGCCGGCGGGCGGGCTTCTCGGCGGCGCGGGCCTGGGCGGCGCGGGCGGCTTCGGCGAGGCCCAGCAGCACGCAGGCCTCCGGGGCCGGCGCGGCCGGGCCGGCCTGGAACGGGGCGCCGAAGCGCTCGCCCATCTCGGCCGAGGCAAGCCCGGCGGCGGCCCCCAGCAGGGCGGCGAGGCTGGCGGCGATGCCGCGCGCCTCGGCACTGTCATAGGTGATGCCAAGGCGGGCCAGCAGGCCGGCGAGATCGTGCATGGAAACGGCGAGCCGGGTGGCGGCCGGCACCGCCAGCGTCAGCGCCACCACGGCCTGCTGCGCGGCGTCGGCGAAGCCCTCCGCGTCGAAGCCATGCTCGGCGTCGTGGAAGGCGGGCAGGTTGAGCACGAAGCCCGGGCGCGGCGTGGCCAGGCCCTGCCACACGCTCTCCCCGGCGGTGCCGCGGCGGCCCACCAGCAGGGCGTGCAGGCCCTCGCTCATGTCGTCGCGCGTGCGGTCTTCCTGCAGCCCGGCGCGGCGGGCGCGGTCGGCCACCGGGCGGATCCAGGCCTCGGCAGCGGCCGACGCACTGACGGAGCCTTCCCCGGTGGCGAGCGCGGCCAAGGCTTCGGCGGCACGCTGTTCCCAGGCGGCAGGCAGCGCCACCTGGCGCGGCGCGCTGTCGGGGTCCGGCGCGGCCAGGGTGCGGCGCATACGCACCGCGCGCCAGGCCGAGATGCCCTTCTGCGTGGGTCCACGGGGGGAGAGGGTGGGGCGCTCGTGTTCCATGGCCAGGATGCTAACGCCGACTCGGCGACTCCGAAAGCCGCATCTTGTGGTCCAGGGGGCTGTCAACCACAAAATCCTGTGGATAAGAGTCAGGTGGCGTTCAACTGGACCCGCGCGCGGCAAAGGCCTATATCGGGGGCATGACCATCGGCACACGACTTTTCACCTGGTTCAACGGCCGCCTTGTCGGGCGCGATGCCGCCGGCAACGCGTATTACGAGGACAAGCGCGCCCGCCCCGGCGAACGCGCCCGCCGCTGGGTGATCTTCGCCGGGGCGGCAGAGGCCTCCAAGGTGCCGCCGGAATGGCATCCCTGGCTGCACTACACCTCGGCCCAAGCCCTGCCAGAGAACCGCCGCGCCTGGCAGAAGCCGCATCTGCCCAACCTCACCGGCACCGCGCAAAGCTATCGCCCCGCCGGCCACGACTACCAGGGCGGCCAGCACGCGAAAGCGACCGGCGACTACGAGGCCTGGACCCCGGGCTCCTGACGGCCCCTTCGCGCGGAGCCCCGCACATGGCACGGCGCAACCCCACCGAGCTGCTGGCCGGCGCCGCCGTATTGCTGGTGGCTGGCGTCTTCCTCGGCTACGCGATGGCCAATACCGGCCGCACCGCGATGGCCGGCATGACCCTGCACGCCAAGTTCGATCGGATCGACGGTCTGAACGTGGGCGCCGATGTGCGGCTGGCCGGCGTGAAGGTCGGCAGCGTCACCGCCACGCGCGTCGATCCGCAGAGCTTCCAGGCGGTCGTCACCATGTCCGTCCAGCCGAACCTGAAGCTGCCGCGCGATTCCAGCGCCGAGATCGGCAGCGACGGTCTGCTGGGCAGCAAGGCGATCGCCATCGTGCCTGGCGGGGATGACAAGCTGCTGGCCGGGGGCGGTGAGTTCAGCATCACCCAGTCGGCGGCCAGCCTGGAGCAGCTTCTGGGCAAGTTTATCTTCGGCGTGAACGAGCTTTCCTCCAACGTGCAGAAATCGCTGGACGAAAAGAAGCCCGGGGCCAAGCCGTGATCGCGGCGCCGAAGATCTGGCCGCAGCCGGATGGCGCCCCGGTGTCCTGCCGGGAGAAGCTCAAGACCCTCGGCGAGAACCACGCGGAACTGGCCCAGGTGATGCAGGATGCGTTCGAGGACGCGATCCTCATGGGCGTGGACGAGGCCGCGATGCGCGCCATCCTGTCCAACCTGGTCCAGGGCCTGCGCAGCCCGAAGCGCGGATGATCCGTCTTTCCGTGGCCTTGATGCTGGCGCTGGCCCTGCCGGCCGGCGCGCAAAGCCTGCTGGGCCAAAGCCGCCCAGGCGGGCCCGCGCCCGCCACCCCACCCGCCGGGGCGCAGCTTCTGCCCGGCCAGGCGCTGCCCGCCGTCCCGCCCGCGCCCGGCAGCACCCCCGCGCCCACCGGCCCGGCCACCCCCAGCATCGCCCCCGTGGCCCCGGTGCAGGCGGAATGGCTGCCCCAGGCCACCGCCGAGCTGCGCGCGATCGACAAGGTGATGGCCCGCACCACCACCCTCACGCTGAAACCCGGTGAAAGCGCGCGCTTCGGCCCGCTCACCGTAACGCTGCGCAGCTGCGTCGTCCGCCCGCCGGATCGCGCGCCGGATGCCGCGGCCTTTCTGGAAATCGCCGACGGCGCCAACCCGGCGCTGTTCCGCGGCTGGATGATCGCCTCCCAGCCGCAGCTGGCGCTGGTGGAGCATGCCACCCACGACATCCGCCTGTACGCCTGCCGCCCCTAGGATGAACGCACCGCCCGGGATCACGAACGGCATGGCGCTGCTGCTCGACCTCGACGGCACGCTGCTGGATTTCGCACCCACGCCCGATGCCGTCGTGGTGCCGCCGGGCCTGCCCGAAGCACTCGCCCGCCTCGAAAACCGCCTCGGCGGCGCGCTGGCAATCGTCACCGGCCGGCCGGTGGCCCAGATCGACGCGCTGCTGCCCGGCCTGCCCGCGGTGGCCGGCGAGCATGGCGGCGCCATCCGCCACACGCCGGCTGGGCCGCTGGAGCGCGACGACCACCCACCAGTGCCCGATGCCTGGCTGGCCATGGCGGAAGCAGCGCTGGCCGCCCATCCCGGCACGCTGCTGGAACGCAAGGCGCACGGCGTGGCGCTGCATTTCCGCCGCGCCCCCGAAGCCGGCCCCGCCCTGCGCACGCTCGCGGAGGCGCTGCTGGCCGCGTTGCCCAGCCACGCCCTGCTCGCCGGCAACATGGTGTGGGAAGTGCGCCCGCGCGGCATCCACAAGGGCCATGCCGTGCGCGCCCTCATGGCCCGCCCCCCCTTCGCCGGTCGCACGCCCCTGTTCGTCGGCGACGACGTCACGGATGAGGACGCCATCACCGCCGCCCGCGCCATGGGCGGCATCGGCCTGAAGGTGGACGAGGCCTTCGGCACCCCCCAGGGCGTGCGCGACTGGCTGGCCGAGCAAGCCACCCGCGGCTAGGCTCCGGCGCAAAGCCGGAGGACCGCCCCATGACCGACACCACCTATGCCAGCCTGCGCGACCGCGCCGTTCTCATCAGCGGCGGCGCCACCGGCATCGGCGCCAGCATCGTCTCCCACTTCGCCGCCCAGGGCGCGCGCGTCGCCTTCGTGGACATCCAGCAGGAACCCGCCCTGGCCCTGGCAGAGACGCTGGCCGCCGAAGGCCACACCAAGCCGCATTTCGTCCATTGCGACCTGCGGAACATCGAAGCCTACCAGGCCGCCATCGCCGGCATCGCTGAAAAACTGGGCGGCATCGACGTGCTGGTGAACAACGCCGCGCATGACGACCGGCACGATTGGAAGACCGTCACGCCGGAATACTGGGAGAACCGGATGCAGGTGAACCTGCGCCACCAGTTCTTCGCCATCCAGTCCGTGGCCCCGCTGATGCAGGCGCAACGGCGCGGCTCCATCATCAATTTCGGCTCCATCTCCTGGCACCTGAAATCGGGCGGGATGCCGGCCTACACCTCCGCCAAGGCCGCCGTGGAAGGCCTCACCCGCAGCTTCGCCCGCGACCTCGGGCCGGACGGCATTCGGGTGAACTGCATCATTCCCGGCTGGATCATGACCGAGCGGCAGAAAACCCTGTGGCTCACCAACGAAAGCCGCCAGCGCACGCTGGATGCGCAGTGCCTGAAGGAAATGCTGGAACCCGCCGACATCGCCCGCATGGTGCTGTGGCTGGCCAGCGACGACAGCCGCATGTGCACCGCCCAGAACTGGGTGGTGGATGGAGGCTGGTGGTAGCCCCTACCGCGCCAACGCCGCGCTCCAGGGCGAGCGATCGTCGGCAATCCCGGTCGCCACGCCATCGGGGCCGCGCACCACCAGGTTCGGGTTGGCGAAATTCGCCGGCATCACGTATCGCCGCACCATTTCCACTGGCCCGTCCTGCGCCAGGGCCGCGAGGATCTCCTCCCCCAGCCCGGGATCGGCGGCCACCTTGTCCGGCCCGGCCACGCTGATTCGCGGGGCGTGCGCGGCGGCCTCGGGGTCCATGGCGAAATCGGCCACGAAGCTCATCAGCTGGAACACCGCGGCCATGATGTGCCGCCCGCCGCTGGCGCCACCGGCCATCACCGGGGCATCGCCCTCGCGCAGCACGAAGGGCGCCATGTTGGTCAGCGCCCGCTTGCCCGGCGCCAGCGATGCGGCACGGCCCGGCCGCGGATCGAACAGCATGATGCCATTGTTCAGCATCATCCCGGTTTCCGGCAGCGCCACGCGGCTGCCGAAGCTGGCCATCAGCGTGGTGGTCATCGCCACCATGGTGCCCTCGGAATCGCACACCGTCAGGTGCGTGGTGCAGGTGTCGCTGGCGTCCAGCCGCGCGGCATAGGCCGCCTTCGCCGCCCCGGCGAGAAGCCGGAACCACGCCGCATCCGGCGCCGAGCCGTATTCCGCCGCCCGCACTGCATCCAGCACCGGCAACATGGCGGGCGTCGCCGTCATGCCATCGGCGAGCTGCAAGGTGCGCCCGCCGCGCCACGGCACCTGCAACGCCGGCACCACGCGGGCCGCGCAGCCGCGCAGATCCTCCGCATCGATCACCCCGCCCACCGCCTTCTGGTCGCGCACGAAGGCCGCGGCGATCTCGCCCTCATAGAAATCGCGCCACCCGGCCCGTGCCAACTGCTCCATCGTGGCGGCGAGGTTGCCCAGGGGAAGGGTGCCCGGGTTGCCCTCCGCCGGCGGCACCGGCGGCAGCCCGTCGCGCAAATAGATGCGCGCACTCTCGCCATATCGCCGCAGATCCTTTGCCGCCGCCGCGATCTTCAGCGCCGCGAACCAATCCAGCCGCAGCCCCTGCTTCGCCAGCGCCACCGCCGGCGCCATCACCTCGGCCATCGGCAGCCGCCCCCAGCGCGTGTGCAACGCCTCGCACCCCGCCACCGCCGCCGGCACCGCGACGGCCAGCGGCCCGTGGATATTCGCGTCCCCTGCCACCTCCGGCCAGCGGAACCCGGTCTCGGTCATCCGGCCGGTCAGCTTGAACGCCTCGGTCGTCAGCCCGCGCGGCGAAACCGGCCCGAAATCCACCACCTCCGCCCGCGCCTCACCGGCCCGGTGCACCACCGCGAACCCGCCATAGCCGCCCAGCCCGGAATTCCACGGCTCCTGGCTCGCCAGCGCCATCGCGGTGCCCACGGCGGCATCAATCGCGTTTCCGCCCGCCTCCAGGATGGCGATGCCCGCCTCTGCCCCCGCCCGGCACTGCGATACCACCACGCCGCGCTTGCCCGATGCCGCAGGCTTGGTCAGCCGCCAGCCTTCCGTGATCGGCGGCATCATCGCGTCTCGCCCGTGTAGGAAATGCCCGCCCCGGCATTGATCGCCGCCATCAGCCCGCCATCGGCGGCCACGCAGGTTCCCGTCACCCCGCTGGCCGCATCGCTGGCCAGGAAGGCCGCCACCCGCGCCACCTCCTCCGGCCGCACCAGCCGCCCCATTGGCTGCGCCGCGGCGAACGTGGCCAGCAGTGCCGCGGGATCACCGGAAGACTCCGCCTCCCGCTGCAGCATCGGCGTATCCGTCGCCCCCGGCAGCACCGCGTTCACCCGGATGCCGAACGGCGCCCCCTCCAGCGCCATCGCCCGCATCAGCCCCACCTGGCCCGCCTTCGTCGCCGCATAGGCCGCGATCTCGCGCGAGGTGACGAAAGCATGTGGTGAGGCCGTCAGCGTCACCACCCCCTTGGTGCCCGCCGCCCGCATCGCCTTCATCGCATCGCGCGCGCACCAGAAACTGCCGGAAAGGTTGATCGCCAGGATGCGGTCCCATTCCTCATCCGTCGTATCCCAGATCGAGCGGCACAGCTCGATCCCCGCATTGGCGTGCAGGATGTCGATGCGCCCATGCGCCGCCACCGCCTGGCCGATCAGCGCCGCGCAATCGGCGGCCTTCGAAACGTCGCAACGCAGAAAACGCGCCCCCGGAATGGCCGCCGCCGTCGCCGCCCCGCCCGCCGCGTCCACATCCGACACCACCACCACGGCACCCGCCTCGGCATAGACCCGCGCACAGGCCGCCCCGATGCCATGCGCCGCACCGGTCACCACCGCCACGCGGCCTTCGAGGAAACGAGAGGACATGCCACACCCCATCAGCTGGAACCGCCCGGAGTGTGCGTCCCGTGCCCGCCAGCGGCAACCGCCCCTCCCGCCGCGCGCCGATTTCTGCCACAACGCGCCCACCACGATTTCCGGGAGCCGAAGCCATGAAATACCTGCACACGATGATCCGCGTGTCCTCCATCGACGACACCGTCGCCTTCTTCGACGTGATCGGCCTGAAGGAAGTGCGCCGCTATTCCAGCGAGAAGGGCCGCTTCACCAACGTCTTCCTCGCCGTGCCCGGCGAAACCGCCCAGGTGGAACTCACCTTCAACTGGGACCCCGAGGCCTACACCGGCGGCCGCAACTTCGGCCACTTGGCCTATGCCGTGGACAACATCTACGAAACCTGCGCCGCCCTGCAGAAGCACGGCGTGACCATCAATCGCCCGCCGCGCGAGGGCAAGATGGCCTTCGTGAAGACCCCGGACGGCATCTCCGTCGAACTCCTGCAAGACGGCGACGCCCTGCCGGTGGCCGAGCCCTGGGCCAGCGCACCGAACATCGGCACCTGGTGAGGAAGCAAGCGGTTCTTTTTTGAAAAAAAGAACCAAAAAACTTTTATTCGCTTGTGCCCGTTTCTCCATGGAGAGACGGGTGCAAGCGGATAAACCCCCGCAGCCACTTCTCCGTCATTGCGAGCGAAGCGAAGCAATCCAGTCCTTTCGCGCCGCCGCAGCATCATTCATCAATGTTACTCTTAAATACGACTTCGCCCGATTTAAAATTCGTCATTAGAACCCTGCCGAACCGGTAAATCAGAAAAATAAACCAACGCAGAGGTCACGGAAGCCAGGCATCCTCCGTGTTCTCCTCTTCATCTCCGTGTCCTCCGTGTTGAATCGTCTTGCTTTTTTCCAATCCAACCACCATTCAGAACAAAATCTCAGATACGAAGAAATTTTCCTTGCCCACCGGTGTTGCGTCGTAGATAGTTATTTCAGATGACTCATCAACCCGCCGCACCGAGCGAAGCCGACGCACCGCGCCCCTGGGCGCGGGCGATCCTGCACGCCCGGATTCCGGCGCCCCTGAAGCTCCTGCTTCTCGCCCTGTTCGGCGCCTTCGGAATGGCCCGAACCACCGGCCACACCCTGCGCGCCCTGCGCCAGGACTGGCTCTTCTCCACCCACAGTGATCTCGCCGAAGACCTGGACTCCGCCCAGAGCGCCTACGCCCTGCGCCGCCTGCTCCAGCTGCGGGCCGAACTCGGCTGGCTCATGCGCGGCCACCCCAACCGCGGCATCACTCTGTCGGGCCACCGCGCGCCCGAAATCCTTCCGCAACAGGCCGCCCGCGCGCCGCCATGGCGCCCGAACACCCCCCTCACATCCTGAATCCGTCGCGAAAACCCCGCGCCCCGCGGCGATGACTCATGCCCGAACCGCTACCCGTCGAACCTTGGCAACACCGTCCGCCGCCCCAGCGCCAACGCATCCAGCGTCATCTGCAGCGGCACCAAATCCACATCGCTGCGCCCGCGCTGCACCAACTCGGCGAAGCGCGCATACAGCATCGGGTATTCCGCCCGCTTCTCCTCCACCACCACCGCCCCGTCGATCACCAGCTTCCCGCCGCTCTCCAGCAGCTCCAGCGAATGGCCGCACTGCGTGGCAATGCGGATCTCGCGCTGGTCGGGCCCGGTATGGCCCCAATCCATGTGCATCTCCATCGGCCCATCGCCATCCAGCGACCCGAAATTCAGCACCGCCGAAAGCGGCGCCGCATGGTTCTCCGCGATGCGCAATTCGGCCGCGCGCACATAGGGCGGGTTGGCGAACAACCGGCTGATCACGGAAAGCGCGTTGATCCCCATGTCGAACACGCCCAGCCCCACGCTCTCCCAGATCCAGCTCTGGTCCGGGTGGTATTTGCGGAAATCCTCGTTCCAATCCACGCGGAAGGACGCCAGCTTCTTCCCGGCCAGGAAGCGCCGCGCCGCCTCCACCGCGGTGTTGTATTGCGAGTGCCAGGTGGCAAACAGCACCCGCTTCTCCCGTGCCGCCAACTGCGCCAGCGCCGCCGCCTCGCCCATCGTGGCCGCCGGCGGCTTCTCCAGCACCACGTGCTTGCCGGCCAGCAACGCCTCCCGCGCAATCGCAAACCGCGCGGCGGGCGGGGTGCAGATCACCACCGCATCAATGCTCGCATCCGCCAGCATGGCACGATGATCCGGCGCGATCGCCACGCCCGCCACCGCATCCCCACCGCGGGGATCGGCCAGCGCCGCCAGGGTGAAATCGGCGCTCGCGGCGATGCTCGGCACGTGGCGGTTGCGGGCGATCTGCCCAAGCCCGACGAGGCCTAGTCGAAGTGTCATGTCCGTCCCTCCTAGAGCGACGTGAACCCGTCATCCGCCACCATCACAGACCCGTTGATGAACCGCGCCGCCTCGCCCGAAGACAGAAGCAGCAAAAGCCCATCCAGGTCCCGCGCCTCCCCCATCCGCTTGCGCGGCAGGGAGCCGACCCACTTCCCGCCCGCCTCGGTCTTGAGGAACTCGGCGCTGATCTCGGTGGCGATGTAGCCAGGCGCGATGGCGTTGGTGTTGATGCCGTGCCGCCCCCATTCGCGCGCCATGGCATGCGTCATCTGGATCAGTGCCGCCTTGCTCATGCCATAGGTGGAAAGCTGCCCGATCGCGCGCATGCCGGCGATGGAAGCGATGTTGACGATCCGCCCCTCGCGCTTCGCCGCCATCATCTGCTTCGCCGCCGCCTGCGACAGGAAGAACGCGCCCTTGAGGTTGGTATCCATCACCGCGTCGTAGTCATCCTCCGTCACGGCCTCCAGCTTCGCCTGGATCGAAATGCCGGCGTTGTTCACCAGGATGTCGATCGGCCCCAGCCCGGCCAGCACCGCCTCCGCACCCGCGCGAACGGAAGCGACGGAAGCCACGTCCATCCCCACCGCCAGCACCTCGGCACCCCCGGCGCGCAGCTCTGCCGCCAGCGCCTCCAGCCGCTCCACCCGCCGCGCCGCCAACGCCACCTTCGCCCCGGCCGCGGCCAGCACGCGCGCGAACCGCTCACCCAGCCCGGAAGACGCGCCGGTAACCAGCGCGACCTTCCCCGCGATATCCCCGAACATCAGCCGGCCGCCCAGGAGGAAGCCGCCGTGGGCAGCCCGAGCCGGGTGCGCGCCGCCGCGTATTCCGCCGCCAGCCGGTCCACCAGCTCGCCCGCGCCCACCACTTCCTTCACCGCGCCGATGCCCTGGCCGGAGCCCCAGATATCCTTCCACGCCTTCGGCTTGTTGTCGGCGAAGCTCATCTGGCTCTTGTCGGCCACCGGCATGTTCGCGGGATCAAGCCCGTTCTTCACCAGCGTCGGGATCAGGTAGTTGCCGTGCACCCCGGTGATCGCGTTGGTGTAGAGAATGTCCTGCGCCGAGCTGTCCACGATCATCTGCTTGTAGCCCTCGGCTGCATTCGCCTCATGCGTGGCAATGAACGCGCTGCCGATATAGGCCACATCCGCCCCCGCCGCCTGCGCCGCCAGCACCGCGCCCCCGTTTGCGATGGAGCCCGAAAGCGCCACCGGCCCATCGAACCACTCGCGGATTTCCTGCAGCAGCGCGAACGGCGAAAGGCTGCCGGCATGCCCGCCGGCACCCGCCGCCACCGCGATCAACCCGGTCGCACCCTTCTCGATCGCCTTCTTCGCGAAGGTGTTGTTGATGATGTCGTGCAGCGTGATCCCGCCATAGGCCTTGGTCGCCGCATACACATCTTCCCGCGCACCCAGCGAGGTGATGATGATCGGCACCTTGAACTTCACCGTCTGCTCCAGATCGTGCTCCAGCCGCACGTTGGAACGGTGCACGATATGGTTCACCGCAAACGGCGCCGCCGGCCGATCCGGATACTTCGCGTTGTGCTCGCCCAACTCGGTGGTGATCCGGTCCAGCCACTCCGCCAGCGCCTCCGCCGGCCGCGCATTCAGCGCCGGGAAGCTGCCCACGATCCCCGCCTTGCACTGCGCGATCACAAGATCCGGATTGCTCACAATGAACATAGGCGAGGCGATGACGGGAATGCGCAGGTGCTGAAGGATCGGGGGCAGGGACATGGCGTAGCTCGTTTCCGTTGATTTCCCCAGACCATGCCAGAAGGCTGGGCAGGGGCCAAACCCACCCGGCGCAAGGGCACCGCCAAGACGCCAAGGACGCCAAGAGCGCTGTTGGCCGAAGCGGCGGGATAGCCCTAGGTTCTTGCTATCATGCAACGTACCACGACATCACAACCAGGGATCCTGGCCGATCGCGCCGCGCGCATCGTTGTGGACGCGGCATTGGCGGTGCACCGCGCCCTCGGGCCGGGCCTGTTGGAATCGGTCTATGAGGATTGCCTGGCGCACGAGCTGGCGTTGCGTGATGTGCCGGTCAAGCGCCAGGTCGCGCTCCCCATCGTCTATCGCGGCTTGCGCATAGAACCCGGCTTGCGGATGGACATGCTGGTCGATGACATCGTCGTCGTAGAAGTGAAGGCCGTGGAGGCCCTCTCGTCGCTGCACGAAGCCCAACTGCTCACCTACCTCAAATTGTCCGCTCGCCCGCTCGGCCTGCTCATCAACTTCAACGTCACCCTGCTCAAGCACGGCCTCCGCCGCCTCGTGCTCACCCCCTGACCCCAGCCTTGGCGTCCTTCTTGGCGTCCTTTGCGCCTTGGCGGCTCCCTTCCTTCCCCGCTCCCTATCCCCCCGCTTGCGCCACCCCCCACCGACGCGCGAAAATAGCTGCAACCTAGGGAGCAACCGCCATGGACCTCAGCTTCACCCCCGAAGAGCTCGCCTTCCGTGACGAGTGCCGCAAGTTCTTCCGCGAGGAATTCCCCGAAGCCATCCGCCGCAAGGTGCTCGATGGCCAGCACCTCTCGAAGGACGAAATCGTCACCGCCCACCGCGTGCTGAACGCCAAGGGCTGGGCCACGCCGCATTGGCCGGTGGAATGGGGCGGCAAGACCTGGTCGGCCGTGCAGTACTACTTCTACCAGGATGAGATGCAGCAGGCCGGCGTGCCCTCGCCGCTCGCCTTCAACACCTCCATGGTCGGCCCCGTCATCGCCCAGTTCGCCAGCGAGGACATCAAGAAGCGCTTCCTTCCCGCCACCGCCAACCTCGACATCTGGTGGTGCCAGGGCTTCTCCGAACCCGGCGCTGGATCGGACCTCGCCTCGCTGCGCACCAAGGCCGAGAAGCGCGGCAACACCTGGGTGATCAACGGTCAGAAAACCTGGACCACCCTGGCCCAGCACGCCGACTGGATTTTTGTCCTTTGCCGCACGGACGCGACCGCGAAGAAGCAGGAGGGCATCTCCTTCATCCTCGCGGATATGAAAACACCGGGCATCACCCGTCGCCCCATCCAAACCATCGACGGCGGCCATGAGGTGAACGAGATCTTCTTCGACGAGGTCGTTGTCCCCGAGGAAAACCTGGTTGGCGAAGTGAACAAGGGCTGGGATTACGCCAAGTTCCTGCTCGGCAACGAGCGCACCGGCATCGCCCGCGTCGGCTTCTCCAAGGCCCGCCTCAAGAAGATCCGCGAACTCGCCGCCCTCGAACGCGTCGGCGAACAGCGCGTGATCGACGACCCGAAGTTCATCGAAAAGCTGACCTCCACCGAAATCCGCCTCAAGGCGCTGGAAATGACCCAGCTGCGCGTGGTCGCCAACGATCGCGGCCGCGGCGGAAGGCCCGATCCCGCCAGCTCCATCCTCAAGCTCGAAGGCTCGGTCATCCAGCAGCTCACCACCGAACTGCTGATGGACGTGGTCGGCCCCTACGTGATGCCCTTCGCGGAATCCGATGAAGGCAGCGGCCGCAACGAAATGGGCTGGGGGCCGGAATACGCCGCCCAGTCCGCGCCCGCCTACTTCAACAACCGCAAGGTCTCGATCTACGGCGGCTCCAACGAGATCCAGCGTAACATCATCGCCAAGGCGATCCTTGGGTTCTAGAAGCAAGGAAGTGGTTCTTTTTTGAAAAAAAGAACCAAAAAACTTTTGTTCATTTGCCCGGCAACACCGTCCGGGCAAATGGATCAAGGCACCCAGGCTTCCTTCCTGCTCTCCGTTCAGGACATACGCACATGGACTTCGACCTCAGCGACGACCAACGCCTTCTGAAAGACAGCGTCGACCGCCTGATCGCCGACCGCTACGCCTTCGACTCCCGCAAGAAGATCATGGCCGAACCCGGCGGCTGGTCGCGCGACATGTGGGCCCAGTTCGCCGAACTCGGCCTGCTCGGCCTGCCCTTCCCGGAAGCCCAGGGCGGCTTCGGCGGCGGCCCTGTCGAGACCATGCTGGTGATGGAAGCCATCGGCCGCGGCCTGGTGCTGGAACCCTTCCTCCCCACCGTCATCCTCGGCGGTGGCCTCATCCAGGCGGCCGGCTCGCCCGAGCAGCAGAAAACCCTCCTGCCGCAGATCGCTCAGGGCAAGAAGACCTACGCCTTCGCCCAGGTGGAACGCAGCAGCCGCTACAACTTGGCCGACGTGCAGACCACCGCGAAGCAAGATGGCAGCGCCTGGATCATCAACGGCGAGAAATCCGTGGTGATGGCCGGTGACACCGCCGACACATTGATCGTGACAGCCCGCACCGCCGGCGGCCGCTTCGACCGCGGCGGCATCGGCCTGTTCCTGGTGAATGCCAAGGCCCAGGGCGTCACCATCCAGGGCTACCCCACCCAGGATGGCACCCACGCCGCCGAGATCCGCTTCGACAACGCCCGCGCCGAAGCCGTCCTCGGCGACCCCGCCGGCGGCCTCGCGGCGGCGGAGCTGGTCATGGACCAGGCCATGGCCGCCATCTGCGCCGAAGCCGTCGGCCTGATGCACGAGATGCACGTCTCCACCGTGGACTACATGAAGACCCGCAAGCAGTTCGGCCGGGCCATCAGCGAGTTCCAGGTGCTGCAGCATCGCTCGGTGGACATGTTCGTGGCGCTGGAGCAGGCGCGCAGCATGTCCATCTTCGCCACCTTCGCCGCCAGCGAGACCGATCCCGCCACCCGCAGCCGCAACATCTCGGCCGCCAAGGTGCAGATCAACAATTCCGGTAAGCATATCGGCCAGGAATGCGTCCAGCTGCATGGCGGCATCGCCATGACGATGGAATACAAGGCCGGCCACTACTTCAAGCGCATGACCATGCTGGAGCAGCTCTTCGGCGACACCAACACCCACCAGGCCAAGGTCGCAAAAGCCGGCAGCCTATTCTAACCGCTATTTGATGCGGAGAGACTTGGTCTCTCCGCATCAAACAAATAAAAGTTTTTTGGTTCTTTTTTCCAAAAAAGAACATGCTTGTTTACTGACCGGAGGAAACCAGGAATGACGGGACCCCTGACCGGCGCCGAATGGCTCGCCCGCGCCATCGCCTCCACCGGCACGGAGCATGTGTTCTTCATCGACAGCGTCATCCGCCGCACCCTGATCCAGCTGGAGCAGGTGGGCGTGAAGCGCGAGCTGGCCCACACCGAATCCGGCGTGGCTTACATGGCGGATGGCTACGCCCGCATCACCGGCAAGGCCGCCTTCTGCTTCGCCCAGTCGGTCGGCGCCGCCAACCTCGCCGCCGCCCTGCAGGATCCCTGGCTTGCCCGCGTGCCCGTGGTGGCCATCACGGGCCGCAAGGTCCCCGGCCAGCACCACGCCAACGCCTATCAGGAAGTGGACCACCACGCCCTGTTCGGCCCGGTCACGAAAATGACCGCCGATGTCGCCAGCGCCGCCGACCTGCCGCGCCTGCTGCGCCAGGCCATCCGCACTGCCACCGCCGGCACCCCGCGCCCCACCCATCTCGATCTCTTCGGCCTCTCCGGCGAAGTCGTCGAACTTGGCCAGGTGGCCGAGGCCCCGGTGATTGACCCCGCTTTGCTGCGCACCCCGGCCCACCGCCCGGTTGCGGCGGCGGACGACATCGAGCGCGCGGCGAAGGCCCTGCTCGCCGCCCGCCGCCCCGTGATCGTCGCCGGCGACGGCGCGGCGCTGTCCGGCTGCGGGCCGGAACTGCTCAAGCTCGCCGAAGCCATCGCCGCCCCCGTCGCCACCGCATTGGGCGCGCGCGGCATCATCCCCACCCGCCACCGCCTCGCCGTCGGCGTTGTCGGCAACTACGCCGCGCCCCCGGCCAACAAGGTCGTCCACGGCGCCGACCTCGTGCTCTATGTCGGCTGCGACACCGGCGACCAGGTCACCCATACCTGGCGCGTTCCGGCACCCGATACCGCCACCATCCAGATCGACATCGACGCCACCGAGCTCGGCCGCAACTTCGCCAACTCGCTCGGTTTGAACGGTGACCCCAAGGCCACCCTCGCCGCGCTGGCCGCCGCCATCGGCAAGCCCCAGCGAGACACCGCCTGGGCCGACCAGTCCGCCGCGCTCATGGCCGAATGGCGCGTCTCGATGGCGCCGCACTTCAACAGCAACGCCAACGCCATCCGCCCGGACCGCCTCTGCGCCGAGATCGAACGCGCCCTGCCGGCCGATGGCATCCTGGTCGCCGATACCGGCTATTCCGGCATCTGGACCGGCACCTGCATCGAGTTCAACGGGGCAGGGCAGACCTACCTGCGCGCCGCCGGCTCGCTCGGCTGGTCCTACGCCGCCGCCCTCGGCGCCAAGCTCGCGGCCCCCAGCCGCAAGGTTGTCACCTTCTCCGGCGACGGCGCCTTCTACTACCACCTGGCGGAGCTGGAGACGGCCCGCCGCCGCGGCATCGCCACCGTCACCGTCATCAACAACAATTCCGGCTTCGGCCAGGGCTGGCCCAACCTCGTCCGCCAGCAGGGCAACCTGCCCGGCAACCCCGCCGAGATGCTGCGCTTCGGCCCCACCGATTTCGCCCAGGTCGCGCAAAGCTTCGGCGTCGCTGGCATCCGCGTCACCGAGCCCTCCCAGATCGCCCCCGCCCTCACCCGCGCCCTGGCGATGGACGAACCCGTCGTGGTCGATGTCGTCACCGATATCGACGTTCGCGCCCCCGAGCCCTGGCTGCCCTGATCCCAATCGGGATCAGGGCCTTCGCTTGATCGTGCGGTTCACGTCTCCGGCGCTGCCGCCTCCGACGACCGCACTCTGAGGATCCCACCGATGAACCTCTCCGCCACCAACAAGCTCCGCTACGACCTCTCCGGGAAAGCGGCCCTCGTCACCGGCGCCGCTTCCGGCATCGGGCTGGCCACCGCCACCATGCTCGCCCGCAACGGCTGCGCGGTCGCCATCAACCACCTGGCCGACGACGCCCGTGGCGCGGAAGCCGTGGCCAACCTCCGCCAGGAAGGCCTGAACGTCATTTCCGCCCCCGGCAATGTGGGCGTGGCCGGCGAATGCGAGCAGATGGTGGAAGATGCCTGCCGCAAGCTCGGCCGGCTCGACCTGCTGGTGAACAACGCCGGCACCCCCGGCGTGAAGGAGGTCGTGCCCCCCGCGCGCATCGACCTGATCACGGAGGAACTGTGGGAGATCCTGCTCCAGGTGAATCTGGTCGGCGTGTTCCGCTGCTCCAAGGCCGCCGCCCCGTGGCTGAAGGAAAGCGAGGGCGCCATCGTCTCCACCGCTTCCATCGCCGGCCTGCACAGCGCCGGCTCGTCGCTGGCCTATGGCGCCACCAAGGCGGGTGTGATCTCGCTGACCAAGAACCTCGCCCGCGGCCTCGCCCCCGTCCGCGTCAACGCCATCGCCCCTGGCGCGGTGAATTCCTCCTGGCAGATCGAATGGACGCCGGAAGCCCGCCAGCACTCCATCGAGAAGGCCACGCTGAAGCGCCGCTGCGAGCCGGAAGACCTCGCCGAGGTCATCGTGTTCCTCGGCTTCGGCGCGTCCATGGTCACCGGCCAGACCATCGTCGTGGATGGCGGCCTCACGCTGTAGGAAGTCGCCGCCGGCGCCGCCCCGGGGCCTATGCCTCGGGGTAGGGCGGCTTGAAGATCCCGGCGGGGCTCAGGGTGAAGATCTCGCACCCGGTCTCCGTCACGCCAACCATGTGTTCGAACTGCGCCGACAGGCTGCGGTCGCGCGTCACCGCCGTCCAACCGTCATCTAGCACCTTCACGTCTGGCCGGCCGGCATTCACCATCGGCTCGATGGTAAAGAACATCCCCGGCGCCAGCCGCGGCCCTTCGCCGGGGCGGCCGAAATGCAGCACGTTCGGCGGCGCGTGGAACACCCGCCCGATCCCGTGGCCGCAGAAATCGCGCACCACGCTGAAGCGCTGCGCTTCCACGTAGCTCTGGATGGCGTGGCCGATATCGCCGAAATGCGCCCCGGGCTTCACCGCCGCCAGGCCGCGCACCAGCGCCTCGTGCGTCACCTCGATCAGGTTGCGCGCCTTGGTGCTGGGCACGCCGGCGCAGTACATCCGGCTGCTGTCGCCGTACCAGCCGTCCAGGATCACCGTCACGTCGATATTGACGATGTCGCCCGCCTCCAGCCGCCGGTCGCCGGGGATGCCGTGGCACACCACGTGGTTGATGCTGGTGCAGATGGATTTCGGGTAGCCGCGGTAGTTCAGCGGGGCAGGGGTGGCGCCATGGGCCAGGATGTACTCGTGGCACACCCGGTCCAGCTCCTCTGTCGTCACGCCCGGCTGAACATGCGCCGTGATCATATCCAGCGTCTCGGCCGCCAAGCGCCCGGCCGCCCGCATCCCGGCGAAATCCTCCGGCGCATGCAGCGTGATCCGTCGTGCGTCCTGCCTGCCGTCCATCAAGGCCTCCTCGCGGCCGCCATGTGGCCGCGCAATCGCACCAAAATGCGCAAGCGCCGCCTGCCCTGCAAGGGCGAAGCGGGCGCGCGTGCCTTGCGTCCCGTCAGCGGCTGGCGATCTGCCCCGCCTCCGGCCGGATCGGCACGCAGGGGATCTTGCGGCGGGAGAGCAGGCCGCATGTCTCCTGCACCTCGGCATGGGTCAGCCCGATCACCTGTGCGCGGAAGGATTGCTTGCGCTGCACCGTCACCGTCTCCACCCGCGACTCGCCCGAATCGGCGATGCGCCGCGCGGCCACCGCGGCCTGCCGGGCCGCCCGCTCGGTGGTGAACGACCCCACCTGCACCGCCCAGCGCGCGGCCGGCCGCGGCCGCTGCACCACCACCTGCGGCGCCGGGGCCGCCGCGGCGGCGGAAACCAGCATCGGCATCCGCCCGGCCACGCGCGGCGCGATCGGCACATCCAGCTTCTCGAAGCCCTGGTCCAGCAGCGCCACCATGTGCAGGTCGCGCTCCCAGCCGCGGGCAGCGCCCATCACCACCCCGATCAGCCGCACATTGCCGCGCACGGCGGAGCTGACCAGGTTGTAGCCGGAGGCGTCGATATACCCGGTCTTGATCCCGTCCGCGCCCGGATAGGTGTCCAGCAGGTGGTTGTGGTTGCGGAACACATGGCCGCGGAAGCGGAATTGCGTGGTGGAGAAGTATTTGTATTCCTGAGGGAAATCCCCCAACAGCCGGCGCGCCAGCGTTGTCATGTCGCGCGCCGTGGTCACCTGGTCCCAATCCGGCAGGCCAGAGGCATTGCGGAACACCGTCTGGCTCATGCCCAGCGCCCGCGCCCGCAGCGTCATCACCCGCGCGAAGCGGTCCTCGGTGCCGCCCAGCAATTCGCCCAGCGCGGCGGCGGCATCGTTGGCGGAGCGTGTCACCAGCCCCAGGATCGCCTCTTCCACCGTCAGCCGCCCGCCCGGCGGCACGCCCAGCTTGGTCGGCGACATGGAGGCGGCATAGGCCGACATCGGCACGCTCTGGTGCAGCGAGATGCGCCGGTCGCGCAGCGCCTCGAACGTCATGTACAAGGTCATGATCTTGGTCAGGCTGGCGGGGTGGCGCAGCTCGTCCGGATTCACCGACGAGATCATGCGCCCGGTCCGTGCGTCCAGGATCAAGGACGAATAGCGCTCGGAGCCGATCTGCGCGGCGGCGGGCAGGGCGCCAGCTATCGCAAGGCCCATTCCGGCCAGGAACACTCCGCACACAAGCTGCGCCATGCGGCGCAGTCGATACAGGCGATCGGCCATTGCAGAGCGGGCTCCCAGCGAACCTTCCGTTTCTACCGGCCGCGGCGCCCGCCTGTCCAGCCTAAAGGCATCTTTGAAACACATGAATCTGAAGGCTTTGCCGCCCGAAGTTACGAAGTTTGGCGCACCCGCCCGCTGCCCGATTTCCAGGAACCAGCCATGTTGCGGCGCACCATTCTGCCGATTGTGCAGTGCACAAGATCCTTGACCCCCCGGAACCACACTGCCATAAGCCGGATCGTGTTGCACCGCAGCATGATGCTTCGAGGCCGCAAGGCGGCACACCAGGAAAGACAGGGATCATGGCCAGGAAGCCCGCCGCCACTGCCGCCACCCCCGCGATCGAGCAGGCTCCCGCGCCCGCCCCCGCGGCTCTGGCTGCCCCGGCCGGGCCTTTCGAGCGCACCGTGGCCGCCCTCAAGAACAGCGCTGCCGGCGCGATTGCCGGCCACGACAACACGCAGGAAAAGGTGAAGCAGACCATGGAAAAGGCAGTCAAGTCGGCCGAAGAGTTCGTTTCCTTCAGCCAGGGCAATTTCGAGGCGATGATGAAGGCTGGCCAGATCTGGGCCGCCGGCGTGCAGGACATGCACAAGACCTTCGCCGCCACCGCGCAGGCCCAGGTTGAGGCCGCGATGGGCAACTTCAAGGCGCTCACCTCGGTGAAGTCCCTCAAGGAAGCGATAGACCTCCAGACCACCCTCGCCCGCGCCTCGATGGAGACCGCCGTCAGCGAGACCGGCAAGATCACCGACGCTTCCATGAAGCTGGCCGAGCAGGCCATGGCGCCCCTCACCGCCCGCGTCACGCTCGCGGTGGAGAAGTTCGCCCGCGTCGGCTGAGCCCTCGGGCTCGCCAGCGGACGATCACGGCCCCGCGGCGCCTATCCCCCCCCCTGGCGCCGCAGGGCCACGCGACGAGGCCCGGACGTTCCTCCCCGTCCGGGCCTCGCCTGCGTTCGCGGCAGCCCCCGCTGCCCGGGCCGTTTCCCAGCGCGCGGGTTTGCGATATGCTAAGGCATTGGGCACAGAATGCCCGGCGGGCCAGGCCCGCGGGGGGCACCCCCATACGAGATCTAGGGTGGCGCAGGATGAGTGACGGCGGCGACAAGCGCGGCAGCGACGACGATGGCCGCAAGGGCAATGGCGAAACGCCGAACAGCGGCGTGGTCGTCAAGGCGCGGCCGAAAACCCGCAAGCCCGCCATGTACAAGGTGTTGATGCTGAACGACGACTACACGCCGATGGAGTTCGTCGTCCACGTCCTGGAGCGCTTCTTCCAGAAAACGCGCGAGGAAGCCACGCGCATCATGCTGCACGTCCACCGCCGCGGCGTCGGCGTCTGCGGCGTCTTCACCTATGAGGTGGCCGAAACCAAGGTCACCCAGGTGATGGACCTCGCCCGCCAGAACCAGCACCCCCTGCAGTGCACCATCGAGAAGGACTGAGCCCGTCGGGAACCGACCGGTCCAGCGCCTTGGGCACCCCCCCTGCCTCCGCATATCGATGCACCGTCGCGCGCCGGGTTCTTTCAACCCGCGCCCGCCCCCGGTCAGCCCGCCCCACCCGGCATGGCTGGGGCCCGTTTTCGTTCCCGCCTCGCCACGCCATGTCTCTGCCGTGGAACACTCTGCCCCAGCCCCCCATCGCCGCGCGCCAAAAAAACGCTGGTGCGACCACCCCGGCATCGCGAATGATGGCGCTTCGGCCACCCCACAGGCCCGCAGGTCGCCGGGCCGCCTCCACCGCGACGCAGTGCCATTTCCCCCGGCCGGGCCATTCCCCGCGCCGCGCCTTACCTGAGGAGCGTTGACATCCATGCTCTCCCGCAATCTTGAACAAACGCTCCACCGCGCTCTCGGCCTCGCCTCCGAGCGCAAACACGAATACGCCACGCTGGAGCACCTGCTGCTCGGCCTCACCGACGATTCGGATGCGGCCACGGTCCTGCGCGCCTGCGGCGTCGATATCGACAAGCTGCGCGCGGAGCTCACCGAGTTCCTGGACAAGGACCTCGCCGGCCTGGCCACGGATCGCCCCGGGGAGCCCAAGCCGACTGCCGGCTTCCAGCGCGTCGTCCAGCGCGCCGCCATCCATGTCCAATCCTCCGGGCGCGAGGAAGTGACCGGGGCGAACGTGCTGGTCGCCCTGTTCAGCGAACGCGAAAGCCACGCCGTCTATTTCCTGCAGACGCAGGACATGACCCGTCTCGACGCCGTCAATTTCATCAGCCACGGCATTGCCAAGGCACCCGGCCGCACGGCCGCGCGCCCGGTGCAGGGCTCCGGCAACCAGGAGGGCAGCGGCGAGGTGGAACGCGAGGAAAAGCCGCGGGGCAAGGGCCAGGACGCGCTGGGCAACTACTGCGTTAACCTCAACAAGAAGGCGCAATCCGGCAAGATCGACCCGCTCATCGGCCGCGAGCAGGAGATCGAGCGCACCATCCAGATCCTGTGCCGCCGCACCAAGAACAACCCGCTTTATGTGGGCGATCCCGGCGTCGGCAAGACCGCCATCGCCGAGGGCCTGGCCAAGCGCATCATCGAGGGCGACGTGCCCGAGGTGCTGTCCAAGTCCACCATCTTCTCGCTCGACATGGGCGCGCTGCTGGCCGGCACCCGCTACCGCGGCGACTTCGAGGAACGGCTGAAGGCCGTCATCACCGAGCTGGAGGCGCACCCCAACGCCATCCTGTTCATCGATGAGATCCACACCGTCATCGGCGCCGGCGCCACCAGCGGCGGCGCGATGGATGCCTCCAACCTGCTCAAGCCCGCTTTGGCCCAGGGCACGCTGCGCTGCATCGGCAGCACCACCTACAAGGAATTCCGCAACCACTTCGAGAAGGACCGCGCCCTCGTCCGTCGCTTCCAGAAGATCGACGTGAACGAGCCCAGCGTTGAGGATGCCATCAAGATCCTCAAGGGCCTCAAGACCAACTACGAGAAGCACCACAAGGTCCGCTACACGGATGAGGCCATCAAGGCCGCCGTCGAGCTGTCCAACAAGTACATCCACGACCGCAAGCTGCCGGACAAGGCGATCGACGTCATCGACGAGGTCGGCGCCAGCCGCATGCTTCTGCCCGAGAACAAGCGCCGCAAGACCGTCACGTTGAAAGACGTGGAAGACATCGTCGCCAAGATCGCGCGCATCCCCGCCAAGTCCGTCAGCAGCGACGACAAGGAAACCCTGCGCAACCTCGAACGCGACCTGAAGTCGATGGTCTTCGGGCAGGACAAGGCGATCGAGGCGCTCTCGGCCGCCATCAAGCTCGCCCGCGCCGGCCTGCGCGAAGTGGAAAAGCCGATCGGCAACTACCTCTTCTCCGGCCCCACCGGCGTCGGCAAGACCGAAGTCGCCCGTCAGCTTGCCAGCACGCTGGGCATCGAGCTGATCCGCTTCGACATGTCGGAATACATGGAGCGCCACTCGGTCAGCCGCCTCATCGGCGCCCCCCCGGGCTACGTGGGCTTCGACCAGGGCGGCATGCTGACCGATTCGATCGACCAGCACCCCCACTGCGTGCTGCTGCTGGATGAGATCGAAAAGGCCCACCAGGACCTCTACAACATCCTGCTGCAGGTCATGGACCACGGGAAGCTGACGGACCACAACGGCAAGACCGTCGATTTCCGCAACGTCATCCTGATCATGACCACGAACGCCGGCGCATCGGACCTGGCCAAGGAAACCATCGGCTTCGCCCGCGAGGAAGGCCGCAAGGGCGAGGACGGGGAAGCCATCAAGCGCCTGTTCACCCCGGAATTCCGCAACCGCCTCGATGCCGTCGTTGCCTTCGCCCCGCTCACGCAGGATATCGTCGGCCGCGTGGTGGAGAAGTTCGTGATGCAGCTGGAAGCCCAGCTCGCAGACCGCAACGTGACCATCGAGCTGTCGAGTGCGGCCAAGGAATGGCTCGCCGAACGCGGCTACGACCGCCTCTACGGTGCCCGCCCCCTGGCCCGCGTGATCCAGGAATACATCAAGAAGCCGCTCGCGGAGGAACTCCTCTTCGGCAAGTTGGTGAAGGGCGGCGCCGTCAAGGTCACCCTCAAGGACAAGGCGTTGGCCTTCGAATACATCGAAGCTGCCGCGCCCGCCCTCCCCAAGCCGGAATCCGACGGCGACGAAGGCGGAGCGGAAAAGGAACCCGAAGTCGCCGGCTGACCCCTCCAGCCGCCAAACCGACCAACGCCGCCGGGCTCACCCCCGGCGGCGTTTTTCGTTTCAGGCGGACCACGGGCTGAGGTGCCCCACCTCTTGAACGAAAGAACCAAGTAACGTCCGCGACTTGCGCGCCAACCGCCCTCATCGCACCGTCACCCTCAAGCGCCTCGATCTCGACTATTTCGAAGATGGCGATGTGTGATGGCATAACCCCCCCATGCCCCTCGATCTCTGGCTCCTCACCTTCGCCACCGCCATCGGCCTGTCCCTCACCCCGGGGCCGAACGGGTTGCTCGCCCTCACCCACGGCGCCCGCTACGGCCTGCGCCCCACCATCGCCACAATCCTTGGCGGTGCCTTGGGCTTCCTTATCCTCATCGCCGCCTCGCTCGCCGGCATGGGCGCGCTGCTCGCCGCCTCGGAGGACGTATTTACCGCCGCGAAATGGGCTGGTGCCGCCTACCTGGCCTGGCTCGGCATCGGCCTCTGGCGCGCCCCAGCCGCCGCCCTGCCGGGCCCGCTCCCCCAGGCGCACGGCGCCGACCCCGCCGCCCATCCCGCACGGCTGTTTGCCGATGGCCTGTTTGTCGCGTTGTCCAACCCCAAGGCGCTGCTCTTCTACGCCGCCTTCCTGCCCCAGTTCATGCGTCCGGAAGCCGCCTACGCCACCCAGCTCGTGCTGCTCGGCGGCACTTTCCTCGCCGTGGAGATCGCCTACGAGTTCCTCCTCGCCGGCCTCGCCGTTCGTGCCGCCCCTTGGCTCCACCGCCACGGCCGCGCCTTCAACCGTGCCACCGGTGCCACCTTCGTCGCCGTTGGCGCCGTGATTGCCAGCGCGAGCCGCTGACCCTACCGCCCCACCGTCACCCCGATCACCACGGCTGGCCCATCCTTCACCTCCACCGCCGCCTCCTCGAACCGCGGCGCGCGCAGCGTCGGCCGCACATTGTTCGAAACGCCCCAATCCTCGGTCGGCAAGCCCAGGAAATTGGTGTCGTTGCGCCCATTGCCGTTCAGGTCGTGCAGCACCGCCACCGCGTAGCTCCCCGGCGCCAGCCCCTCGAACCGGCACTCCACGCCCTTCGGGTCGGCCTGCACGACCCGCCGCACCGTGGCCCCCTCGCCGGGAAACCCGCGCGCCTCGGCAAACAGCGCGCACCCGATTTGCCCTTCGGCGGAACGGATGCCGCTCACCTGCACCCGCAGCTCCGCCGCCGCCGCCGGCCCGGCCAACATCCCGCACAGCACCCAGACCAAGCCACGCATCCCAGCCCCTCCGGTGTTACCGATCGAAACATGCCATCCCCCATGCCCGATTGACAGCCAACCCACCCGGCCTCCATCCCGCTCCCCAGCGGAGGACCCCACCATGGACGCCATGCCCGACCATCCCATTCCCGATGCCCGCGGCATCAACCTCCATTGCGCCGACCCCGACGCTGCGGCGCTGCACGCCCTCTACCTGCCGCCCGATCTCGCCACCCATCTCGCCCCGCACTTCACCCGCCTCGGCGCCCTGGCCGGAGGCACGCTGGATGAGCTGGCCGCCACGGCAGACCGCAACCCACCCACCCTCAGCGTCCGCCGCCGCACCGGCCAGGACGCGAACGACATCCAGAAGCACCCGGACTACGTGGCCATGGAGCGCCTGGCCTACAGCGAGTTCGGCCTCGCCGC
Organism: Rhodospirillales bacterium; assembly: GCA_947460455.1. GTDB lineage: Bacteria > Pseudomonadota > Alphaproteobacteria > Acetobacterales > Acetobacteraceae > CAMDGX01. The sequence goes on from CANHKG010000007.1 coordinate 40,366, forward strand.
CCTCTCCCATCGCGGCGGCGTGCTCGGCTGGCCCGCGCCCATGCCGCCGGCGGCGAAATACGCCCTCACCTACCTCTTCGTGCAGGCCGAGTTCGGCCTCTGCTGCCCCGTCTCCATGACCGACAGCCTCACCCGCACCCTGCGCAAATTCGGCGCGCCGGAACTGGTCGAACGCTATTTCGCCCGCCTCACCAGCCTGGATTTCGACACGCTGGCCCAGGGCGCGATGTTCATGACCGAACAGGGCGCCGGCTCCGATGTCGCCGCCACCGCCACCCGCGCCGAACCCAGCAACGAAGCCACCTGGCGCCTGTGGGGCGACAAATGGTTCTGCTCCAACCCGGATGCGGACCTTGCCATGGTGTTGGCCCGCAGCGAGGACAAGCAAGGCCTCGCCGGCATCAGCCTCTTCCTGCTCCCGAAAACCCGCCAGGACGGCACGCCCAACGCCTACCGGATCCTCCGCCTGAAGGACAAGCTCGGCACCCGCTCCATGGCCTCCGGCGAAATCCGCCTGGAAGGCGCCGAGGCCTACCTGGTCGGCGAACGCGGCCGCGGCTTCAAGCAGATGGCGGACATGATCAACAACTCCCGCCTCTCCAACGGCATGCGCGCCGCCGGCCTCATGCGCCGCGCCACCACGGAGGCGCTGCACATCGCCCGCCACCGCCGCGCCTTCGGCCGCGCCCTGATCGAACTGCCCCTGATGCGCCGCCAGCTCGCCAAGCTCCTCGTCCCCACGGAACAGGCGCGCAGCATGATGTTCACCACCGCCGACGCCCTGGCCCGCGCCGACCAGGGCGACCCCACCGCCGCGAAACTCGCCCGCATCCTCACGCCCCTGATCAAGTTCCGCGCCTGCCGCGATGCCCGCCGCGTCACCGGTGACGCCATGGAGGTCCGCGGCGGCTGCGGCTACATCGAGGAATGGCCGGACGCCCGCCTGCTGCGAGACAGCCACCTCGGCTCCATCTGGGAAGGCACCAGCAACATCGTCGCGCTGGATGTGATGCGGGCCATCACCCGCGAAGGCTCATTGCCCCCGCTCGTCGCCCACCTGCAGGCCCGCACCACCGACCCCGCTTTGCTGGCCGCGCTGCACCGCGCCGCCGCCTTCGCCGAACACGTGGCGGGGCAGGGCGCCGAACCCCTCGCCCGCCAGGCCGCCTCCGGCCTCTACCACGCCACCACCGCCATCACCCTCGCCTGGGAAGCGGAACAGGCTGGGCTTCCTCACCGCCGCGCCTTGGCGAACCTGGTGCTCCTGCATCGCCTCACCCCGCGCGATCCGCTGGCAGCGCCGAATGATGCGGTGTTGATCGATGACGTGCTCAAGAAAGCGGTTCTTTTTTGAAAAAAAGAACCAAAAAACTTTTGTTCGTTTGGTGCGGAGGGGGCGGATTTCCTGACGTAAATGCATGAAAAATTGCTTCTTTTTCTTAAGAAAAAGAAGAGTCCTTACTTCATCTCCACCACGGTGCCCACCCCCGCAGCCTCCGCCTTCGCCAGGATAGCATGCGCCGCAGCCAGATCCTGCGCCGAGATGCCCAGCGAACGATATACCGTGATCTCCGCCGCGCTCCGCCGCCCCGCCTTCGTCCCGCCGATGATCTCGCCAATCTCCGGAATGTCGTGCCCGTCCCCGATCAGCCCGGCCTTGCGCGCCGCGATCACCTCGGCCGCCTGCGGCTCCAGCGAAAGGCGGTAGTCGGTCACGAAGCGCGTGCCGGCCACGATATCCGGCGTCATCTCCTGCATGAATGCCACGCTGGCCCCCACCGCGTTCACGTGCTGGCCGGGGGAAAGCATCGCCAGCGACAGGAACGGCTCCTTCGCCGGCGTCGCCGTCACGATGATATCGGCACCCTCCACCGCCGCCTCGGCCGTGGCGGCAATCTCAACATCGTTCTCCCGCCCGAACGCTTCCAGCTTGGCGCGGTCCCGCCCCCAGGCAACAATGCGCTCGATCGGATGCACCGCCCGCATCGCCGCGATATGGCTGTGCCCCTGCTCACCCAGCCCCAATATCGCCAGCACCTTCGAATCCTGGCGCGCCAGCACGCGCGAACCCACCGCGGTGGAAGCCGCCGTGCGGATCGCCGTCAGCACCGCGGCATCCATGCACAGCACCGGCAGCCCGGTTTCGCCATCGAACAGCAGGAACAGCCCGGAATGGCTGGACCGCCCGAACTTCGGGTTATCGGGAAAAAGGCTCAGCACCTTCACCCCATGCCCCGCCGGCGTGCCCAGATGCCCGCCCATGATGCCCATGTGGTTGGCACTGCCTTCGGGCGACGGGGGCAGCTTCACCATCGACCGCAGCGGCATCTCCACGTTCCCCGCCGAAACCTCCACCATCGCCGCCGCGACCGGCTCGATCAGGTCGGCCACGCCGACCAGCTGCGCCACCTGCGCGCCTGAGAGAATCCGCATCAGTCCTGCTCCAACTCCAACCGCCGCCGTGCCTCGATCATCCGCGCCGAATCCTCGGGCGAAACGCGCGGCGGCTCCAGGTCCAGCCGCTCCAGCGCATCGATCATCGCCGAAACCACCACCAGCCGCGCGAACCACTTGCTGTTGGCAGGAACCACGAACCACGGCGCGTCCTCTGTCGCGGTGGCCGCAATCGCCGCCTCATAGGCATCCATGTAGGCATCCCAATGCCCACGCTCCGTCACGTCCTCGGGCCGGAACTTCCAGTGCTTGGCCGGCTTGTCGATGCGGTCCAGGAAGCGCTTCTTCTGTTCCGCGCGCGAGATGTTCAGGAAGAACTTCAGCACCACCGTGCCCTGCCGCGCCAGGTAGCCTTCCCAGCCCGCGATGTCGCGCAGCCGGTCGCGCCACACATGCTTGCCGCGCAGTGCATCCGGCAGGTTCTGCCGCTCCAGCAGCTCCGGGTGCACGCGGGTGATCAGCACTTCCTCGTAGTGGCTGCGGTTGAAGATGCCGATATGCCCGCGCTTCGGCAGCTCGCGCTGCACCCGCCACAGGAAATCATGCGCCAGCTCGTCCGAACTCGGCGCCTTGAAGGAATGCACCTGCACGCCCTGTGGGTTCACGCCAGACATCACGTGCTTGATCGTGCCATCCTTGCCCGCCGCATCCATCGCCTGGAACACGCACAGCAAAGACCATCTGGCATCGGCGTAGAGCAGCGTCTGCAACTCCGCCAGCCGCGCCACGGCGGCTTCCAGCAGCGCCTCCCCCTCCGCCTCCCGCACCACCTTGGGCGCGGTATCGTCGGGGTCATGGTCGCGCAGGCGGAAACCGCGGCCCTCCGTCAGCCGCGTGCGTTCCAGCAGCTTCTTGATCTGCTTGCCGTTCATGCCGTGCCCTTCCGCTTCAGGTGCCGCCACGCCCATAGCAACGCCACCACCTGCATCGCCATCGACAGCAGCATGGCCCAGAAATACCCCGCCGGGTCCCACCCGCCCGAGGCCGTGCGCGGCCACAAATCCAGGATCCAGCCGATCAAGGATTGCATCAGGAACGCGCCGCCCAGCACCACCGTGTTGATCACGGTGGAAACCCGGCCCATCTGCTCCACCGGGAAGAACTGCGCGATCACGGCATAGCCCGGCGGCCCCGCCGCGGCGATCAGCGCCAGCAGCGCCCACAGCACCGTCACCGTCACGAAATCCCGCGGCCCGAACACGAAGCCCAGCTGGATCAGCAGCATCAGCACCGCGGCGGCCGCCGGCACCAGCATCGGCGGATAGCCGCGCTTCTGCACCCGGCTGGTCAGCTGCCCCATCACAAGCCCGCCGGTCATCATGCCGATGGCGTAGCAGAACAACGTCGCCGCCCGCGCGTGCCCGTCCAGCCCCGCCACGTCGCGCAGCCAGGGGCCGGCCCACAGCCCGTGATAGGTGAAGGTGAAGATGGACATCAGCGCGATCAGCGGCGTCAGCTTCCAGAAGATCCCGCTGGTGCCGATCGCCACCACCACGCCCCATTCCGCCCGCCAACCCCGGCTCGGCTGGCCCGGCTTGTCCTCCACCGAGGTGAAGATCCACAGCGAGACCGCCAGCGTGATTGCCACCAGGATCCAGAACGCCCCACGCCAGCCGATATGCGGCAGCAATGCCTCCACCGGCGCGGTGGCCAGCAGGCTGCCCGATGCCGCGATGAACATGGCAATGCCCGTCACCCCGGCCACCTCGGCGCGGGCGAAGAACTGGCTGTTCGCCTTCAGCACCGCCATCAGCCCGCCGGCGATGCCCACCCCGATCATGGCGCGCGCCACCATGAACCCGCCGATCCCGTCAGACACCGCGAACAGCGCGCACCCCGCCGCCGCCAGCAGCCCCATCCAGGTCTGCACCCGGCGCGGGCCGTACACATCCAGCAGCACGCCCATCGGCAACTGCCACAGGCAGTAGGCGAGGAACAGCACGGAGGCGAGCAGGCCAAGCTGGCTGGCGGTGAGCCCATACTCCACCGCCAGCACCGGCCCGATCACCGCCATCACGCCACGGGCGGCCTGGTTGACCCAGTTCAACCCCGCCAGCGGCAGGGTCACGCGAACGAAGGTTTCGCGCACCTAGGTGGTGCGTTTCACAGCGAGAGCCGCGGGCGCCTGGCAGGTCGGCATCATCTCGATGCGGTTGATGTTCACGTGCGCCGGCAGGTTCACAACCCACGAAACAGCCTCGGCAACGTCGTCCGGCGTCAGCGGCGTCGTGCCCTGGTACACCGCAGCGGCGCGGGCCGGATCGCCAAAGCGCACCGTGCTGAACTCGCTGCCGCCAACCAGGCCCGGCTCGATATCCGTCACCCGCACCCCGGTGCCCACCAGATCCGCCTTCAGGTTCAGGCTGAACTGGGTCACGAAGGCCTTGCTGGCGCCATACACATGCCCGCCGGGATACGGATAGATGCCCGCGGTGCTGCCGAGGTTGATCACATGCCCGGTGTTGCGCGCCACCATCCCCGGCAGCAGCGCCCGCGTCATGTGCAGCACACCAGTCACGTTGGTGGCCACCATCGTATCCCAATCGGTCGGCTTGGCCTCCCAGGCCGGCGACAGGCCAAGCGCGAGGCCGGCATTGTTCACCAACACATCCACCTCCTGCCAGCCCGCCGGCAGCGAGCCGGGCAGGGCGGCGACGGCCGCGCTGTCGGTCACGTCCAGCGTGAAGGGCAGCAGGTTCGGCCCAAGCTCCTTGGCAAGTTCAGCCAGCCGATCGGCACGGCGCGCCGCGGCAATCACGCGGTGGCCCTGCTGCACCAGGCGGCGGGCGATGGCGGCGCCAAAACCGGCCGAGGCGCCGGTGACGAAAACGGTAAGCGGCACGGGGGGAGTCCTCCAGGATGTCCCCGCGAGCCTAGACCGTTGGGCGCAGGGCGGCTACCGCTCGGCCAAGGCGAGCTTCAGCCCCAGCGCGGCAAAGGCGGCGGCGAAGCTGCGGCGCAGCCAGGCCATGACATTCGGGCGCGACACCACCCGGTCGCGCATCGCCGCGGCGAACAGGCCATAGACCGCGAACACGGCGAATGTCATCGCCATGAACACCGCCGACAACTCCAGCATCCTCGCCACCGCGCCGTCGGAATCGGCCGGCACGAACTGGGGCAGGAAGGCGAAGAAGAAGATCGACAGCTTGGGGTTGAGCACGTTCACCAGGATCGCCGAGACGATCGCCTCGCGGGCACCGCGCGGGGCCGAGGAGGTGTCCACCGCCAGCGGACCGTGCTCCTTGAGGGTCATCCACGCCATCCAGAGCAGGTAGGCGACGCCGGCATACTTGATCGCGGCGAAGGCCAGCGCGCTGGCATGCAGCAGGGCGGCCAGCCCGGTGATGGCGGCCAGCATGTGCGGCACGATGCCGAGCGTGCAGCCGAAGGCCGCAACCAGGGCGGCGCGCCGCCCGGCGGTGAGGCCCGCGGCGAGGGTAACAAGAACGCCGGTGCCCGGCGATGCGACAACGATGAGCGAGGTGAGGAGGAATTCGAGGGTCATGCAAACACTCCCACGTGCTGGTGGGTGTTATGGAGGCGCGAATCCCCGGCGCCGGCAAGGGCCGTTCGCAGGGGATGCTGTGCGGTAGAGCCGCTGGGTCAGCTTCCGCATCGGCGCCACGCTGTGCGCGGCGATCGCCTACCGCGCCAAGTATTTCCCCTAGCCCTTCTTCACCCTTGCATCCCCCGCCTCGGCCACGAACACCCCCTTGTCCACCCGCGGCGCGCCGGATCGCGTCACGTAGTCCACCCCGCGGAACGTGGCGGTCAGGCGCTTCTCGGTCGCCTCATGCAGCGCGTAGCCGCGGCGGTTGTTGAAGAAGGCAATGTGCGGGTTGCGGCCGAACATCCGCTCCGTCGATCCCAGCACCTCGGAGCCGTCGCCGTTGGAGCTGATGGAGCTGGCAACGAACTCGCTGGCCACGGCAGGGCTGGTGGGGTCGTCGGCATTCAGATGCACCGTCCCGGCCCAGGCCTGATGCACATCCCCGGTCAGGATCGCGACGTTCCGCACCCGCGCGTCATGGATATGGCGCGTGAGGCGATCGCGCGCCTTCGGGTAGGCATCCCACTTGTCCATGGAGATGGCCAGTCGGTCGCTGCCGATATCCCGGCGCATGATCGGCACCTGCTGGGCCAGCACCTTCCAGGTGGCATCGCTGCGGGCGAGGCGCTCATGCAGCCAGGCCTCCTGCGCCGCGCCGAGCATGTGCTGTTCCGGCCGGTCCACCTCGGCGCAGGGCGCGCCGTTGATGTCGCCGCAGGGCTGGTCGTCGCGGTAGCTGCGCGTGTCCAGCACCGCGATCTCGCCCAGCCGCCCCCAGCGCAGCCCCCGCCACGCGGTGATCTCCGGCCCGCGCGGCAACTGCGCGCGGCGCACCGGCATCGCCTCGTACCAGGCCTGGAAGGCAATCGCCTTGCGCAGCGCGAAGATCTCCGGCGGCACCGCCACCGGGAAGCGGGCAGAGCCATCCTCCTCCGAATGGATCCCAGCCCAGTTGTTGTCCACCTCATGGTCGTCGAACGACATCAGGAAGGGATGGGCAGCGTGGGCGGCCTGCAAATCAGGGTCCGAGCGATACAGCGCATACCGGTTGCGGTAGTCGTCGATGGTATGGATCTCGTCGCTGTTGTGCTGCCGCACCGCCGGCGACCCGCCGGGCGCGTTGGCGCGGGCCCGGTACTCGTAGATGTAGTCGCCATAATGCGCGACGAAGTCGATCTGCGCCTCCTCCGCCACATGGCGCCAGGCGGTGAAGAACCCGTGCTCCCAATGCTGGCACCCGGCGGAAACAAAGCGCATGGCCGCCGGCATGGCATCGGCGGCCGGGGCAGTCCGCGTGTGGCCGATCGGGCTCGCCTCCCGCCCGGCGCGGAAGCGGTAGTGATACGGGCGGCCCGGCTCCAGGCCCGCCACCTCCACATGCACGCTATGCCCAAGCTCGGGGCGGGCCAGCGCGGTGCCCTTCTGCACGATCTGCCGCATCCCCGGGTCGGCCGCGATCTCCCACCCCACCTCCACCGCGGCACGCGGCATGCCGCCACCGGCGAGCGGTTCCGGGCAGAGCCGCGTCCAGAGCACCATCCCATCCGGCGTCGGGTCGCCAGAGGCCACGCCCATGGCGAAGGGGTAGGCGCGGAACACCGGCTGGGCGATCGCCTGGCGGATCGGCGGCGCAAGGGCCGCCATCGCCGCCATCGCGGTGGCACCACGCAGCAGGCCGCGCCGCGAGAGGTCGAGGATATGGCGGCGCGTGCTGTCCATGGCGAAATCCGGCGGTTGCAACCCCCGAATCATGCCACGGAAGATGCACCCGTGCGTGATCCTTTGGTGACGAAGGCCGCGGCCCTCACTCCGGCAGCTTGAACCGCACGGAAACCGGGCAATGGTCCGAAAGCCGCCGGCGCCACTCCTCGCCCTGCTCGCGATACACCATCACCCGCATGCTATCCCCCTGCATCCACCCGCGCGCCGCCCCGCCGGCAATGATGTGGTCGATGAACCCGCCCCCGCCCCAGCACGGCGAAGAGCGCCCCTCAGTGGCCCGCGCCAGCGGCCCGGTGCTCTGCAGCCCCGCCCAGAACCCACCGCTGCGCTCATTGCGGCCATCCAGCCATCGGTTGAAGTCGCCCATCAGCACGAAAGGCACACCCTCCCGCCGCCGCTCGGCAATCCAACCCTGCAGGGCCGCAAGCTGAAGCGACAGTTGCTCGCATTGCTGCCGGCCAGTGCGGTCCAACCGGTCTTCCTTGCATCCGGATTTGAGATGCACGTTCAGCAGCCGCAGCCGCCCACCCGGCGTCTCCACCGTGATATCCGCCCCCGCCCGCAGCGGATGGGGCGCGCCTGGGGTCACGTTCAGCGAGGCCAGGTCGGGATTGGCGGTGAAGCGCACCCCCTGCCGCACCGCGAACCCCACCCGCTGCACCACGCGATCACGGGTGAAATGCAGGGCGTAGCGGGCGGGCGGGAACACCTGGGCTGCAACCTCCGGCCCATCCACCTCCTGCAGCGCCACCACGTCGGCGGCCAGCTCCTCGGCATAGCGCCGCAGCAGCGCGTGGGACTCCGCCCCCTTCGGCCGCACATCCGGCGGCAGCGCGCGGTCCCCGGCCGGCCGCAACGTCAGCCATTCCAGGTTCCATGTGGCGAGCTTCAGCTCCGCCGCGCCGGCGGGGGAGGTGAGGAGCAGCAGAAGAAAAAGGAGCGTGCGCATGCCATCAAGGTGGCCGTGCGGCAGGCCAATTGCCAGCCCGCCCGTGGCCGCAGGGCCGCCCGGCGCCGGGGACTTACCAGAGCACGGGATCCAATGGCATAGTGTCCGGCGGACCGGTCAAAGCCGGCCGACCATCCTGCCGGGGGACCGGGGCGTGCGGTGCGGAATCCGCGGGCGCCGGCAAATGGGTGGCATGATATCCGCGCCCTGAACGGGGCGTCGTCCAGGGGAGTATCCGCGTCTTGCAGCCGACCGACATCAGCAACCCTGACTATTTCCACAAGGTCGTGGACTGCCAATGGGCCTGTCCGGCCCACACGCCGGTACCCGAATACATCCGCCTGATCGCGGCCGGGCGCTACGACGACGCCTACATGATCAACTGGAAATCCAACGTCTTCCCGGGCGTGCTCGGCCGCACCTGCGACCGCCCCTGCGAACCCGCCTGCCGCCGCGGCCGCGTGGAGGAAGAGCCGGTCGCCATCTGCCGCCTCAAGCGCGTCGCCGCCGACTACAAATCCGACGCGATCCTGGAACGCGTCCGCCTCGGCCGCGCCCCCAGCAACGGCAAGCGCATCGCCTGCGTCGGCGCCGGCCCCGCCAGCCTCACCGTGGCCCGCGACCTCGCCCCCTCGGGCTACGAAGTGGTCGTCTACGACAGCGCCCCCAAGGGCGGCGGCTTCATCCGCAGCCAGATCCCGGCCTTCCGCCTGCCAGAGCGCGTGATTGATGAGGAAATCTCCTTCATCACCGAACTCGGCATCGAAACCCGCTACAACACCTACGTCCCCAGCCTGAAGGCCCTGCTGGACGAAGGCTACGACGCCGTTTTCGTCGGCTCCGGCGCCCCTCGCGGGCGAGACCTCGATGTCCCCGGCCGCCAGGAAGCCGCCGCCAACATCCATATCGGCATCGACTGGCTGAGCAGCGTCTCGTTCGGCCACATCAAGACCATCGGCCGCCGCGTGATCGTGCTCGGCGGCGGCAACACCGCGATGGATTGCTGCCGCTCCGCCCGCCGCCTCGGCGGTGAGGAAGTGAAGGTCGTCGTCCGCTCCGGCTTCGAGGAGATGAAGGCCTCTCCGTGGGAGAAGGAGGACGCGATGAACGAGGACATCCCCATCCTCGACTTCATGGTCCCCAAAGCCGTCGTCCACGAAAACGGCAAGCTCGCCGGCATGACCTTCGAGAAGGTGAAGGCCGTCTACGACGAAAAGGGCCGCCGCAACCTCGTCCCCACCGGCGAGCCGGAAGAATTCATCGCCTGCGACGACGTGCTGGTGGCGATCGGCCAGGAGAACTCCTTCCCCTGGATCGAGCGCGACATCGGCATCGAGTTCGACCGCTGGGGTATGCCGAAGGTGAACGAAACCACCTTCCAGTCCACCAACGACCGCGTCTTCTTCGGTGGCGACGCCGCCTTCGGCCCCAAGAACATCATCTGGGCCGTCGCCCACGGCCACCAGGCCGCCATCAGCATCGACAAGTTCTGCCAGGGGCAGGATGTGCA
>CANHKG010000008.1 GCA_947460455.1 Rhodospirillales bacterium
ACGGGGGCGCTGCGGATGTAGCCGTCGAACGGGGCGACGGCGGCGCGCTGCACCTCGCCTTCCACCACGGCACGGGCGGCAACGCGGTATTCGCCGTTCACCAAAGCGAGGGTGGCGAGGAGGGCGAGGGCCAGGACGGTGCCGAGCTTCAGGGCGGGGCGGGCGGGGCCGAACAGGGCGTGCAGCACTTGTTCCAGCAGGTCGCGGGCGCGGCCACTGATCCAGCGGCGCTCGGCGGCGTGCAGGCCGATAACGGGGCCGGTCAGCGCCGCGACTGTTTCGGCCAGCGCCAGTTCGTCGGGCGTGAACGGGCTGGCATGGCGTTCCAGCGTGAGCACGGCGGTGGGTTTGCCACCGGGGCCGGGCAGGACGACGGAGGCGAGGCCGCCGCGGGTGCCCGATGCCGTGTGCAGCGCGCGATGCGCGACCGTCACGCGGCGCGGGCCGCCTTCCGGCTCCGGCAAAGCGAGGGTGGCATTCTGGGTCAGGGCCTCGTCCATCGCCTCGGCCAGGGCGTCGGCGATGCGGCTGCCCTTCTGGAAGTCTGCGGCATGGGAGACGGCCTGCAGCGCCACCCCGTCGCGCCGGGCGAGGCCGAGGGCGGCGCGGTCCAGGGACAGGCGGGTGGCCAGGGTGTTCACGAGCGCCATGGCGCTGGCGGTGAGGCCGCGGTGCTCGCCGGTGGCGGCCAGGATATCGAGCCCGGTGGCGGCGATGGCGATGCGGGCGCGCGCCGCCTCCAGCGGTTGGCGCCAGCGCCAGCCATCCAGCCACCCGGCAGCGGCGCGCAACTGCTGGCCGATCGCCTCCGGGTCGGTGCGGTCCATGCCGCCCGCGACGGTGAGGGTGACGGCGATCACGGCATTGTGAGCGCCGTCGGGGCCGAGCGGCTGGGCAACGAACAGGGCCATGGTGCCCTGGATGGGGGTGCGGCCCCAGGCGGCGATGGTGCGGGCCTCGGCCAAGGCGCGCTCGGCGAGGCGGGCGAGATCCGAATTGTCGCGGGCGGCGGGCGTGCCCGGGGCGGGCCAGCTGGCCTGGGGGTGGGTGCCGCCCTCGGCGGTGCGCAGCAGCAGCAGGCCGCCGGTGGCGCCAGCCAGCGATTCGCATTGCAGCGCGAGCCAGGCGGCGAAGTATTCCGCCTGTGGGGCGGTGTCGTCGTGCAGGATGGCCCACAGCCGGGCGCGGCGCTCCATGGCCCGGTCCCCTGGGGGGACGACGGGGCGGGCAGCGGCGTCGCGAGGCGTCGGGGTCGTCTCCGACATCGTGTCCTTGGGGTGGTGGCCGGCGGCGGGGCGCCGCCTGGGGATATTGGACCAGCGGACCGGGTGTAGAAAGGGTAAAGCGGCCGCGCCGGCAACGACTTGCCGGGGCGGGCCTGGCTGGCGCAGGCTTGCAGCCCTGGTTGGGGGTGCGATGGCCGGAATGCGCGTGATCGGGATGATGATGGCGGTGGTTCTGGCGGGGCCGGCATCGGCGCAACCGCTGGCATCGCGCAGCTTCGATTGCGTGATCGAGCCGGAGCAGGTGGTGAAGCTGGCCAGCCAGGCGACCGGGCTGATCACGCGGCTGGATGTGGACCGCGGCGATAGGGTGTCCAAGGGCCAGGTGCTGGGCACGCTGTCAGACGATGTGGAGCGGGCGAACCTGGCGCTGGCGCGGGCGCGGGCGACGAACGACCACGACATCGCGGGAAATCAGGCACGGCTGGCCTATCTGCAGCGCAAGCATGGCCGCGCCAGCCAGCTTGCCACCGGCAACCTCGTCTCGCGCAACAGCAGCGAGGAGGCGGAGGCGGAGATGAAGGTGGCGGAGAACCAGCTTCGCCTGGCCGTGCTGAACCGGGAGGTGGCGCAGCTGGAAGTGGCGCAGGCGGGGGCGCTGCTGCGCCAGCGCGCGCTGGTGAGCCCGATCGACGGCGTGGTGATGGAGCGCCTGCTGCGGGTGGGCGAGTTCCGGCACGACCAGAGCCCGGTGTTCACGCTGGCGCAGGTAGACCCGTTGCGGGTGGAGGTGTTCGTGCCGGCGGCACTGCACGGGCAGGTTCGGGCGGGGATGGCGGCGCAGGTGCTGCCGGAACTGCCGGGCGCGCAGCCGGTGGCGGCACGGGTGTTGGTGGTGGATCCGGTGATGGATGCGGCCTCCGGCACCTTCGGGGTGCGGCTGGCCCTGCCCAACCCGGACAAGGCGCTACCGGCCGGCGTGCGCTGCGCCGTGCGATTCGGCCCCGAAACACGCTGAGTTCATTGGTGCATACTTCGTTTTTGTGATGGCACAGCGTCCGGTCTGGTAACGGTTTCGCATTGCGGAACAGCGCACGCGGGTGCAAGATTAACGTGTCGCAAACATGGGAGGACGCGGCCGCTTGGCCGCCCATGCTGGCGATTGCAGGGGCGTGCCCGCGCCCTGGCACCAAGCCGTGCCCACGTTCCCGCGGCCCTGCCGCCGGACGGCGTTGATTTCTGAGACGGAGTACCGCCATGCCCTGGCCGTTCGGACCCGACGAGATGGGCGACAGCGCCGGCGACCGCGATGGGCGGGACGCGAACCGGCATGACCGGCGGCTGAAGTGGCGCAAGCAGCGGCGCTCCGCCAAGCATGAGGCAGCGCCGGCCGCGCGCCCGGCGGCCAACCCCGTGCTGTTCGAATCCTATGAGCCGCGGCTGCTGCTGTCTGGCGTGCCGGCCGGCACGGTGCTGGCCAGCGGCACCGGCAGCGCCGAGTTCCTGGATGCCGACGACACCAAGGTGACGGCGACGCTGACCGGGCCCGGCCAGTTCCAGGTGGTGCAGGGCGCCGCACTGCCGACGCTGCTGATCACCGGCACCGATGCCACAAGCGTCTTCACGCTCAGCGGCGTGGGCGGCAATGGGCGGGTGAACCTGGAAGGCTTAACGCTGTCGGGGCCGATGGCCTCCTTCACCGCCTCCAGCACGGATCCGGTGAGCAGCTTCACGGTGCAGGGCGCGGTGCAGAGCATCGTGCTGGGCAATGTGCGCGACATGGTGCTGTCTTCCACGGCCGCGATCGGCGGCGTGGCGGTGGAAAGCTGGCAATCCGGCGGCGTGGTGGCCAACGGCATCGTGGCGCCCTCCGTGGGCAGCCTTTCGAGCGCCGGCCAGCTCAACATGAGCATGACGCTCACCAGCCTGGACCTCGCGCTGGGCAGCGTGCTCGCCGGCGCGCTGACGGGCGGGATGTGGCAGGTGGCCGGCGATATCGGCAGCATCGCGGTGCGCTCGGTGGGCGCGGGCTGGAGTGCGGATGTGGTGGGGCGCACCGGCACGGTGGCGACCGGCGGCATCTTCTCCGGCACGCTGGCCACCAAGGCGATCGACGTGTTCGCGGTGGGCGGCAGCCTGGTGGGCGCGCACCTGATGGTGGGTGCCACGCTGGGGGCCGACGGCAAGCTGGGCGGCACCGGGGCGGATTCCGACAGCTTCGGCGCCGGGTACATCGGGCAGCTGCGCGTGGCCGGCGCGATGATCGGCGCGCGGATCCATGTGGGCGTCGATCCCGTGAACGGGGTGTTCGACGACGGCGACGACGTGGTGCGCGGCGGCTCGGCCAGCCGCATCCAAACGCTGATGGTGGGCGGGCGCATCGACAGCACCAGCCGGATCGTCACCGGGGTGCTGCCGCCGAGCTTCTTCGCCGGCGGGCGCAGCTACACCCCGGCCGGCGCGCCGCGGACGCTCGCGACCTCGCCCGGGGACCGCACGCTGCCAACGCTGTCGGCGGCCCTGGTGAACGACACCGGGCCGAGCGCCACCGATGGCGTAACGGCCGAGGTGGCGGTTTCCGGCCGTGCCACCGATGCCGGCGGGATCGTGGCGCTGCGCGGCGGGCTGGATGGCACGCCGGCGGCGGATTTCACCGATTTGGTGCTGTTCCTGGATGCGCAGGGCGGCTTCACGCTCACCGCTGAGGACATGGCAACGCTGGCGGGCGGCACGTTGGCCGAAGGGCCGCATGTGCTGCACCTGGTGGCGGTGGATGCCTCCGGCAACACGCGCACGCTGGATATGCGCTTCACCTACAGCAACACGCAGATCGTGGCGGGGCTGGCCAACGATACCGGCGTTTCCACCAGCGACGGGATCAGCTCCGACTATGCCGTCATCGGCACGGTGACCGGCGGCGTGAAGATCGACAGCGCCCTGGTGGGGCTGGACAAGGCGGCGGATACGGTGCTGACCCTGGATGGGGCGGGGATCTTCAGCCTGTCCAAAGCGGACATGGATGCGCTGGCGGGCGGCGCGGTGGGGCAGGGCGCCCATGTGCTGCGCCTGGCGGTGACGGATGCCAACGGCATCACCACCACCCGCGAGCTGCCCTTCACCTATGATTCCATCGCGCCGAAGATCGGCTCCTTCGGCCTGACCGCCAGCTCCGACACCGGCACGGCGGGCGACAACATCACCGCCGCCGCCCGCGTGGGGCTGCTGGGCTCCGCCGAGGGCGCCGCAGTGGCCACGCTGGGTGGCGCCAAGGCGCTGGTGGCGGCCAATGGCGGCTTCCAGTTCGCCGACGTGGTGCTGGTTGATGGCGACAACAAGCTGTCACTGACGCTATCCGACCTCGCCGGCAACACCGCGACGACAACGCTGACCATCAACCGCTCCGGCAGCGTTTCCGCCGATGCCGCGATCACCTGGAACCAGGCGACGCTGGAGGCGGTGCGCCGCGCCTCCATGTATCCGGAGACGGCGACGCGCATCATGGCGATGGTGGGCGTCGCGCAGTTCGACACGCTGGCGGCGATCGAGAATTCCGCGGCGTTCCTGGTGCGGCAGAACTTCTCCGGCGAGATCGACACCGGGCTGGCGCTGGCCAAGGCTGCGCACACCGTGCTGTGGGCTTCCTTCCCGAACCAGCGCACCAGCCTTGATGAGATCCTGGCCACCGCGGTGGCGGCGGTGCCGGATGGGGTGGCCAAGACCAACGCGCTGGCGCTGGGCGGGTCGATTGGGCAGGCGGTGGTGGATATCCGCGCATCCGATGGCTCGGCCAACTACGTGGAATATCTCGCCAGCGACACGCCGGGCCGCTGGCGGCCGACCGCGCCGAGCTTCGAGGTGGCGGAGGAGCCGCAATGGGCGGAGCTGACGCCGTTCGCGCTTTCCAGCGCCAGCCAGTTCCAGCTGCCGCCGCCGCCCGATCTCACCAGCGCCGAATATGCCGCCGCGCTGGCCGAAGTGCGCGAGCTGGGCTCGGCCACCAGCGCCACCCGCACCGCCGACCAGGCCCAGCAGGCGCAGTTCTGGTCCGACGGGCGCGGCAGCTACACGCCGCCGGGGCACTGGAATCAGATCGCCCAGCAGATCGCGCAGTCCCAGGGCAATTCGCTGGCCGCCAACGTCCGGCTGTTCGCCAAGCTGAACGTGGCGCTGGCGGATGCGGCCATCGCCTCCTGGAACACCAAGTTCGCCTACAGCCTGTGGCGGCCGATCGACGCGATCCAGCAGGCGGATCTGGACGGCAACGCGGCGACCACGAAGGACGAGGCCTGGCTGCCGCTGCTGATCACGCCGCCGCACCCGGAATACGTCTCCGGCCATTCCACCTTCAGCGCGGCGGCGGCAACGGTGCTGCAGGCCAGCTTCGGCGACGTGGCGTTCAGCACCAGCTCCTTCACCCTGCCGGGCGTCACGCGCAACTACACCAGCTTCCAGCAGGCGGTGGACGAAGCCGGGCGCAGCCGCATCTATGGCGGCATCCATTTCGAGTTCTCCAACGAAGGCGGCAAGACGCTTGGCGCCCAGGTGGCCGGCGCGGCGCTGGCGCGCTTCAACCTGTCGCAGGACACGCAGGGGCCGAACGTGGTCGCCTCCATCCTGCCTGGCGTCACCAACAAGAACGTCACCGTCTCCGGCCAGGTGCTGGACAACCTCTCCGGCGTGTCGGAAGCCAGCTACAGCATCGATGGCGGGCCGGCGCAGGCGCTGACGCTGGACGGGCAGGGCCGCTACAGCATCGCCACGGCCTTCGCGCTGGATGGCACGCAGGATGCGCTGCACACGATCAGCATCTCGGCCAAGGATGTGGCGGGGAATACCGCCAAGGCCGTGACGCGCAGCTTCCGCCTGGATACGCGCCTGCCGGTGATGTCCTTGGCGAGCCTGGCCGAGGGCGACAGCTTCAGCAGCGTCACCCGCCTCACCGGCGTGGCGGGGCCGACGGGATCGACGCTCAGCAAGCTGACCTACAGCTTCGACAAGGGGCCGGCGACCAGCATCGGCTTCGACAGCACGACCGGTGCCTATGACGCGGCGCTGAACCTCGGCGACCTCGATATCGGCGCCCACACGCTCACCATCACCGCGACCGACGCCGGCGGGAACGCCGCCACGCTCACGCGCGGGGTAACGCTTTCGGCCCTGGCGCCGTTCCAGCTTACCGCGATCTCCCCCACCTCGGGCGAGAGCGATGTCGGCTCCACCGAGCGGCCGGAGATCCGTTTCTCGCGCGCGGTGAAGATCAACACGCTGACGGCGGACAGCTTCTATGCCAGCGCGGCCGATGGCACGAAGCTGGCCGGCACGATCGTGCCCAACCAGGATGGCAGCTCCGCGATGCTGTTCCTGGATGCGCCGATGCCGGGCGGGGCCACGATCACCGTGACGGTGGACGGCTCGCGCATCCGCGCCGCAACGGATGGCGCGTTCCTGGATGCCAACCTGGATGGCGTGGCCGGCGGGCTGCGCCAGGTGAGCTTCACCACGGTGAGCCTGACCGCCGTGGCCGGCACGGTGCTGCGCGGCCGGGTGGTGGACCCGGGCCCCGACCTGCAGCCGATGACCTTCGACGACATGCGGCGCGGGCCGGATGGCGTGATCTACACCCCGGACGACGTGTTCCTGAACCCGATCGCCCACGCCAAGGTCTATGTGCTGGGCATGGAGGACCGTTTCGTCTTTACCGACGCGAACGGCTTCTTCGAGATGACGAACCTGCCGGCCGGCACCGTGAAGGTGGCGATCGACGGGCGTACTGCGACCAACGCGCCGGTGGGCGTGTTCTGGCCCGAGATGGTGATGGACTCCGAGCTGCGGCCCGGAGAGGTCAACACGCTGATGGACACGATGGGCAGCGCCGAGGAGCGCGCGTCCCATGCCGGGCGGCAGGAGGTGTACCTGCCGCGCGTGGCCACCACGATCTTCTCGCTGGTGAGCGACACCGTGCCGACCACGGTGGGGGTGGACCAGAGCTCGGCACCGAACCTGACCGACAGCCAGCGCGGCGCGCTGAAGCTAACTGTCGATCCCGGCAGCATCATCGGCGCGGACGGCCAGCCGCTGGGCGATGCGCAGATCGGCCTTTCAACCGTGCCACCGGAACTGGTGCGCGACATGCTGCCGCCAGGCGTGCTGCAGCACACGTTCGACATCACGATCCAGGCGCCGGGGGCTGCCACCTTCGCCACGCCCGCGACCATTTCGTTCCCGAACGTGTTCGGCGCCGCGCCCGGCACCAAGCTGAACATCCTGAGCTTCGACCACACCACCGGCATGCTGGTGATCAACGGCACCGCCACCGTCTCGGAAGATGGGCTCACGGTGGTGTCCGACGAAGGGGCCGGCGTGCGCGCGCCGGGCTGGCACGGCATCACGCCGCCCGGCGGCTGCAACCCCTCCGGTGGCGCGCCGCCAGACCCGGTGCCGCCGAGCAAGGACGAGAAGGTCAACGAGCACGCCCCGCAGGCGCTCACCTTCCTCACCGCCAGTGCCGCGACCGACAATTTCTCCGCCCTGCAGTGGAATGCCCCGCAGCCCACGAAGGCGCTGCCGCCGCTGCCGCCGATCCCCGGTTGCGAGGTGCCGCCGCACAACCCGGATACCAAGACCCAACCCTTCATCAGCGTGACCATCGAGGTGGATGGCGCGCTGGGCCAGTTCGCCAAGCCGGTGAATGGCAGCCTGGACCTGCGCAGCCAGTCCTTCACCCTGTCGGCCGGCACCAACATCACCAAGAAGTTCGACTTCGACCCCAAGACCTATGCCGAGATGTTCAAGGGCGGCAACGGCTTCGCCGACCTGAACAACGACCAGCTCTACGGCGCACGCATCAAGATCACTGAGATCCGCCAGAACGCCGATGGCAGCCGCACGCGCGACATCTACACCTACTACCAGAACCGCTTCGTGGCGGCGGTGGAGGAAACCTCCGCTTCCAAGCAGAGCGGCGACCTGATGGCGTTCTTCCGCACCAACACCGATGGCGTGGTGCGCACGAACAAGGTGGAGCTGTTCCTGCCGAACAACGTGCAGACCAGCTTCACCGGCGGTGGCGCCCCCTTCACCCTGGCCGGCAACTACAGCGGCAATGGCACGCTGGTGGGCAAGTTCGACCCGAGCGTGGCGGGCTACGACCAGAAATCCACCTTCAACGTCCAGGTGAACGACGCCAAGGGCGCGCTGACCGTGGGCGCGGTGACGGCGGTGGGCACCGGCACGGCACCCACCAAGATCAGCGTGGACGAGGCCGGCTACCGGACCGAACTGAGCCGTGCGCTGCAGGCGATCAGCCTGGTGACGCTGCCGGGGGCTGACACCAAATTCGGAACCGCAGACGACACCACGCGCTACCTCTACGACTACGGCGGCGGGGTGACGCTGATGACCCTGCCCGGCAAGGACGGCAAGGCAGGCACTGCCGACGACGTGACCATCAACGTGGTGGCGGCCGCCAACAAGCTCGGCGCCATCGGCCCCTCGTTCATCGCTGAGTTCGGCAAATTCCTGCCGGACAAAGTGTACACCGGCAAAGACTACACCGCCATGCTGGACAAGCAGGTGGCGGCAATGAAGGCGGCGGTGGAGGAAGACTACGCCGTCGCCGGCAAGCAGTATCAGGTGGTCGCGGCCAACGCGGGTGCAGACGTGACGATGTCCTGGCAGGACACGTTCTTCGGTGCATCGAAGTCGCTGGTGTACGGGTTCGCGGATTTCGACCGCCTGACCAAATACATGTCCACCTACCTGCCCCTGCGGCCGGCGGGCGGCGCGGGCGCCACCATTGGCCAGGCGGCGCTGGAACATGCGGTCGCCGAAGGTTTGAACTTCAAGGTCGTCAATTCCGGCCAGTTCGGTGTGGCGATCAACTTCGACTGGACGAGCGGCGCCACCTTCGCGCAGTACGTCGCCAACACCGTCAGCCACGAACTGGCGCACACCTTCGGCCTGAACGACGCCTATGTGAACATCGCGGGCAAGGGCTCGCCGCCGGTGAACCCGCCCAACGACATCATGCGTTCGGGCAATATCGCCGACGGCAACCTGTCCTTTGCCGCCACCAACGTGGCGCTGCTGCAGGCGGCGCTGGGCATCCAGCCCGATGGGCAGACCCCGATCACCGCGGCGGTGAAGGAATACCGCACCAACTTCAACCTGCCCGGCAGCCTCGTCGGGCTGCGCGACTTCGACAACACGCTCACGGGCCCGATGCTGTATGCGGAATCGGCCGGTGCCGACAGCAACGGCGTGGTCACCTTCGGCAACGTCGCCGCCGATGGCGCGGGCGGCATGTTGCAGACCATGGACGTGACGCTGCGCAATGTCGGCTTCAGCACGCTGAACCTGGACAGCCTGGCGCTGGCGAGCGGCGCCAAGGGGTTCTCCATCGTCAACGCGGCGCTGAAGGGCACCACGCTGGCGCCGGACCAGAGCGCGGTGCTCACGCTGGCCTTCGACCCCGCCATGGTTGGCAACGCGACCGACACGCTTACCATCGGATCGAACGCCGAGTTCGGCCCGGTGAGCATTCCGCTTTCCGGCACCGGCATCGCCGCCACGGCACGCGCGGTGGCGAGTTCGGGCGTGAACAATTTCGGCGGCATGGTGGTGGGCGCGCCCGCGGCCACGCTGAACGGGCTGTTCTCCATCGCCAATGCCGGCGCCACGCCGCTGTCGATCACTGAGATCCGGCTGGTGGAGGGCGGCGCGGAATTCGCGCTGCTCGGCGTGCCCGGCGACCTGAAGTCCAGCCCCGCCAGCATCGCCCTGGGCGGCAGCTTCTCCTTCGGCCTGTCCTATGCGGCCAGCGCGCTGGGCCTGCAGCGCGCGGTGGTGGAGGTGGTGACCAACGACCCCACGCAGCCCGTACTGCGCCTGGGTGCGGTGGGCACCGGCCTTGCGGCGCTGCCGGCCGCCTCCTGGGGCCAGGACTATGTCGGCATCCAGGTGACCACGCCGAACAACCCGCCGGCGCTGCATGCCGTCAGCGACGACAAGGGGTTCTTCAGCTTCTTCCTGCCGAACAACAGCCCCTACCACATGGCCGTGTTCGACCCGGCCACGGGGTTGATGGCGCACGACTACGGCAAGACCGCGGATTCCGGAAAGGGCGTGAACCTCACTGCCACGCTGGTGTTCGGCGCCAGCCTGGAGCGGGACAGCGACTACGACGGCCTGCCGGATGACGTGGAGTTCGCGATCGACAGCAACCCGCGCTCCATCGACACCAACAAGGACGGCATTTCCGATTTCGCCGCGATCCGCCAGGGGCTCAGCCCGCTGGGCGATCTCGGCACGCCCACCGGGGTGGTGGGCGCGACAACGCTGCAGGGCACCGCCAGCGGCGTGGCGGTGATCGGCTCTACCACCGATCCCACCAAGCTCACCGCCTTTGTCACCACCGGCACCGCCGGCCTGGCGGTGGTGGATGTCAGCAAGATCACGGCACCCTCGGTGCTGGCGGAGATCGATCTCGCCGGCGACAACACCCGCATCGCGGTGGATTCCGACCGCGGCGTGGCGGCAATCGCCGGCGGTGGCGCCGGGCTTCACCTGGTCAACATCGCCGATCCCGCAGCCCCCGTGCTGATCCGGGACGTGATGTTTTCGTCCTCCGTCGTATCCGTGGCGATGCGGGACGGCATTGCCTATGCCGTGGCCGGCAACCGCCTCCTGGCGGTGGACATCAACACCGGCGATGTGCGCACCGAGCTGGAGCCGGGCGGCACGCTGGTGGACGTGGCGATCGAAGGGGACGTGATCTACACGCTGAACAATGTCGGCGTGGTGCGCGCGATCTCGATCGATGGCGACGACCTGCAGCTGCGCGGCCAGGTGGCGATGCCGCAGACAGGTTCGCGCATCACTGTGGGTAGCGGCGTGGCCTATGTCGCCGCCTATACCGGCGGGCAGGCCGGGTTCATGACGGTCGACGTCAAGGACCTGAATGCGCTCGCCATGCTGTCGGGCGTGGACAGCACCGGCATCGCCGGCAGTGCCATCGCGCTGACCGGCACGGGCCGGGCGGTCGCGGTCGGCGGCAACGATTTCGTCTTCGGCGCGTTCCGCCGGCTGGACGTGGTGAACGTGGCGGACCCGGCCGACACCGGGTCGATCGACGTGTCCTACAACCTGCCGGAGATTGCGCGCGACGTGGCGCTCGCCAATGGCGTGGCCTTCGTGGCCGATGCCAAGGCCGGGTTGCAGATCGTCAACTACATGGCGTTCGACACCAAGGGCGTGGCGCCCACGGTGAAGATCAGCGTTGCCGCCGGGGATGCCGATCCCGGCACGCCCGGCATCCAGGTGCTGGCCGGCGGTTCCGTGCATGTCACGCCGCTGGTCTCCGACGACGTGCAGATCCGCAACGTGGAGCTGCTGGTCAACGGCAAGGTGGTCAGCAACGACCCCAGCTTCCCGTTCGACATGTTCACCCAGGCGCCCACCCTGGGCGGCTCCGTGCAGCTGCAGGTGCGGGTGACCGATACCGGCGGCAATGTCGGCCTTTCCGAGCAGGTAACGCTGGCGACCGTGCCAGACACCTTCGGCCCGACGATCCTTTCCACCAGCATCGCCGATGGCGACAAGCGCTTCTTCGTGCGCAACATCGACGTGCGCTTCAATGAACAGGTGGACGCGGCGCTGCTGAACGGCGGCGGCGTCTCCCTCATCGGTCTCGGCGCCGACGGCAAGTTCGGCACGGCAGACGACGTGACGGTGCCCACGAAGATCGACATGCGCTTGCAGGGGCGCATGGCCTCCGTGCTGCCGCAGGTCGCGCTGCCGCCGGGCGAATACCGGTTCCGCATCGAACCCTCGGCGATGGCCGACCTGTCCGGCAACATCACCGCCACGGCGCTGGAGCGCAGCTTCACGGTGCGGCCGGCCAGCGACGTGAAGGCGGCCAGCGGCACCCCCGCCGCGGCAGCGGCACCTTCGGCGAACCCGGGCCAGGAGATCGGCATCGCGGTGCCGTTCGATCCCGCAACCGCCTACATCACCTTCGCCACGATCAACGAAGCCGGCACCACCTCCACCGCCGAGGTGAAGGCCACGCGCTTTGATGCGGCCAATTCCACCGCCTATTTCGTGGTGCCCAACAACGCCTTCACCGGCGATGTGGTGGTGTTCGGCAAGGATTCCGGCGGCAAGCGCACCGATTTCGCCGATGGTGCCTTCCCGCTCCAGGTGGTGCCGCTGCTGACCGATGCGCGGATCGACTTCCTGAACGGCAACGGCACCATGCGCGTGTCGCTGGATGGCCGTGGCTTCGTGGAAGCCAACGGCACCACCTACACCTTCGGCACGGAACAGGTGGTGGACACCGCCGCCAACACCGGGCCGGATGCCACCTATTCCTTCATACCGAACTTCACCGAGAACAGCCGTGCCTATGTCTCCGTGCCGATGGTGGATGGCGCATTCGGGGCGATCACGGTCAAGACCACGGGCGGCACCTCGGCCGCCTACAGCGTGAACCTCAGCGGCATCACGGCCACGGCGATGAGCGGCACACCCGCCAATCCGGCCCTGGCCTCGGCCAATGCCGGCCAGGCGATCACGCTGAGCGGCACGGGGCTGGATGCCGAGACCAAGCTGCTGTTCCGGCGCACCAGCAGCTACGACGGCGCGGTCCAGTACGACCTGCAAACGGTGGCGGCAGCGGCGCCGAACGGCACCGGCGCAACCGCGGTGGTGCCGCAAACGGCCAACGGCGTGTTTGCAGTGCAGGTGCTGGGTGCCGGCGTGCAGCCGGTGCTGCAGATCGTGCCGACGGTCCAGAGCTACGACGTTTCGAACCACCTCTATGTCTATGGCACCGGCTTCGTGGAAGGCGCGCTGACGGCGAAGTTTGCCGGTGGCGAGCAGAAGGATACCGCCACGAACGCCCAGCCCAACCCGGGGGCAGACGTCTACAGCCGCGATGGGTTCGAGAACTGGGCACTCCGGCTGGACGGCGAGCCGGTGCATGGCTTCGGCCCGCTGACCATCACCACCGCCGGCGGCACCTCGGCGCCGTTCGCGCTGAACGAGCTGACGCAGGGCTTCGGCAATTTGCGCGACGTGGCGTTCGACCCCGCGACAAAATCCGCCTGGGTGGTGAACTACCCCGGCGCCTCGCCCAGCGCGCTGCGCCGGCTGGATCTGGCCACCGGCACGGAGCTGCAATCGATCCCGCTGACGATCAAGGATTTCGGCTCCACCCAGATCACCGTGGCCGGGCTGCAGATGGCGCCGGAGAGCTTCACGCTGAACGGCGCGAACATCCCGGCCGGCAGCCTGCTGGTGTTCAACGGCGAACCGAATACGGATCGCGTGATCGCGCTCAACCCCACAACCGGCGCGGTGCTGGGCGTTCTGGCGCTGAAGGCCAACTACGACCTGACATCGGGGCTGTACGACCCCACGACGAAGCACCTGCTGCTCACGGAGCGCAACAACAGCGCGCGCCGCCTGATGGAGATCGACCCGGCGGACGGGACGGAGATCGGCTCCCTCCCGATCGACTACGCCGAGGAGCGCGGCCTGGCGATCGATCCTGTCACCGGCAATCTGTGGCTCGCCGGCACCAGCAGCCCGTCTGTGCTGGTGGAGATGACGCGGGCCGGCACGCAGGTGCGGCAGATCAATATCGGCCTGCAGGGCGTGAACGACGGCGAGGTGAGCGGCCTCAGCTTCGACGATACCGGCAAGCTGCTGGTGTCCTCCACCCAGGGCCGCATCTACCGCGTGGACGTGAACGCCGATCCGGCGGCCAGCGCCCGGCCCACCCTCACCTCCATCACCGGCTTGGCCCTGGGCGGCGTGCCGGCCGATGCCGGCAAGGCGTCGGCCAATGTCGGCCAGGTCATCACGCTGACCGGCACACAGTTCGGGCCGCAGACGCAGGTGGTGTTCCCCACGCGCGACCAGGAGGGCCGCACCGACCTGGTGGCCGTGGTGCCGCTGGCGATCAACGATGCCGGCACGCAGATGCAGGTGCAGGTGCCAGACCGGGCCACCACGGGCGAGGTGCGCGTTTCGAACGGCACCTACCGCAACCTCGGCTTCTCCTCCCACCCCGATGCGATCTACCGCAGCATCACCCTCTCCTTCACCGCCGCCGCCACGAGCAGCACGATCCGCTTCAGCGATGGCGGGCTGCAGAGCATCGATGACGAAAGCTGGGGCCTCGACAACGTTCGGGTCACCCAGGGCAAAAGCGAGGTCTTCGCCGACACGTTCGAGGCCGGCGCAAACCCGGCCTGGAGCAGCAGCACGGTTGATCGCAGCAACCAGAGCGTGTTCTCCGCCTTCTCCGGCCGCTTCGGCAACAACGAGCAGCGCCTGTCGCTCTCCGGGCTGACCGCCGGCCAGACCTACACGCTCAGCTTCGACCTCTACGCCTTCGACAGCTGGGACGGTACGACGGGCGGCGACGTGTTCCAGGTGTCGGCCGACGGCACCCTGCTGATGCGCGAGAGCATCAGCAACTACTCGCTCACGGTGCCGCAGACGATCAACAGCAGCGCCGGCGTGCGGCTGCAGGTTGTGCCGACGCTCACCGGGGTGGAAGGCAGCTGGCGCCCGGGCACCGACAACAGCTTCACGCTGCGCGGCAGCGGCTTCATGGAAGGCGCCAGCAAGATCAGCATCGGCGGCATCACGCTGAACGACGACTTCGCCACCTCTTCCGCCCTGTTCGATGTCGGCGGCGCGCGCAACAACACCGCCACCCTGGTCGCACCGCTGGTGCTGGAAGGGCCGCTGAAGGTCACCACCGAAGGTGGCAGTGCGGAGATCGCAGGGCCGGTCAACACAGCCCCCACGGCGGTGCTGAGCGGTATTGTCGGCATCGCCGCCGAGGGTACGCCCAACGTGCTCGGCCAGGCCTCGGCCAATGTCGGGCAGACCATCAAGCTGCTGGGCCAGGGCTTCACCAGCGGCATGCGCGTGGCCTTCACCGCCATGGATGACACCGGGCGGGAAGGCATCGTCACCCGCGCCGGCGCCGCCAACAGCGCCGGCACCGAACTGACCGTGCCGGTGCCCGCCCTCGCGCGTTCCGGCCTGGTGCGGCTGGCAGGCAGCAGTGCCGGGCAGATGCTGCAGGTGGTGCCCACGCTGCGCAGCATGGGCGGTACCGTGGCCGCCGGTAACACGCTGCTGGTGGAAGGCACCGGGCTGGTACCGTCGGAACTGGTGGTGCAGGCCGGTGGCCGCACCATCGGCAATGTCAGCGTGCGCACCGTGGCAGACAGCACCAGCAACGATGGCTACCTGTCCTTCTACCGCCCGCTGACCGAGGCAACGAGCCAGCAGCTTCTGACCATCGTGCTGCCCAGCGGCGTATCGGGCTCCAACATCACGGTCTCCACCGTGGGCGGCACCACGGTGCTGCGGACGGGCGTTGCGATCACGCAACTCTCGCTGACCCCGCCTGCCGATGTGGGCGAAACGCTCGCCACCGCGCTCGGCACGGGGCTGCAGCCGGCGCAGAGCATCTCCCTCTCGGCCGTGATGGGCGACGGTACCTTCATCACGAAGGACGTGGACCTGTTCCGCGTGGACCTCCTGGCCGGGGACACGCTGCGCTATGCCGTGAACGGCACGTCCAGCGCCTATGTCCGCCTGTTCAACGGCGCGGGCAAGGAAGTCCAGACCAGCTATTCCGAAGAGAAGAACGCGTTCACGTCCAGCTACACCGCCACGACAAATGGCGACTACTACGTGGGCATCAGCGGCTACGGGAACTACAGCTACGACCCCACCGTGCAAGGCAGCGCCACCTCCTCCTTCTATTCCTCGGCCGCCTATGTGCTGACGATGGACCGCATGAGCAGCGGCGATACCCGCCTGTCCGGCATTGCGGCACTCGCCGAACTGGGCGTGCCGGCGCAGGCGGGTGTTGCCTCGGCCAATGTGCGCCAGGCCATCACCCTGCAGGGCACCGGGATTTCCGCCGACGACCAGGTGATCTTCACGCGGCTGGACGAATCCGGCGAGGTCAGCACCGTCACGGCGACCCCCACGGTGGTGGCGGCCGACGGCACGAGCCTGACCGTGGTGGTGCCCGACAGCGCCACCACCGGCGTGGTGCGGCTGGCGCGCGACCAGGCCGGCGTGCTGCTGCAGGTGGTGCCAACGCTGGGCGCCGCCACGATGTCCAGCGGCTCCACCTACAACGGCGGCTTCCTCTCCCTCACCGGCACCGGCTTTGCCGAGGGCATGACCACGATCGGCTTCGGCGCGAAATCCATCCCTGATGCGTCGCGCACCAACGGCACCGACATTCTGTCGTATTTTGATACGAAATCGAACCCGAATGGCCGCGCCACGCTGTTCGTGCCGGATGGTGTGCCCACGGGTGCGATCCGCATTACCACGCCTGGCGGCACCAGCAACACGCTCGGCCAGTCGCTGGCCACCATCACCGCCATGGCCGATAGCGGCTCGCCGGCGAACGCTGGCAAGGCCTCCGCCAATCCCGGCCAGAGCATCACGCTCTCCGGCGTCGGCCTGTCGGAGCGCAGCACGGTGGTCTTCGAGACCATCAGCGCCGACGGCACGCGCAGCCAGATCACCGCCTCGCCCTGGAGCGTGGACAAGGCCGGCACCACCATCAAGGTCGTGGTCCCGGCTGATGCCGCCACCGGCAGCGTGCGGCTGATCGGGGACAACAAGGCCACGTCGCTGTTCCTCCAGGTGGTGCCCAAACTCACCCTGGCCAACATGACATCGCTGGACTCCAACGGCGCCTACGCCTCGATCACCCTGCAGGGCGCCGGCTTCGTGGAGGGGAACGGCAGCGAATACCGGTTCGGCTCCGTCATCCGCAGCGACGGCAACACGGGCAGCGACGGCGCGGATGTCTACAGCACCAACACCGCGGTGAACCTGCGCGTGTCGATGGCGGATGCGTTCGGGCCGATCACCGTCAAGACCGAAGGCGGCACCAGCGCGCCCTTCAGCATCGGGGTCTCCGCCCTGCAGGGCACCGCCCTGTCCGGCACCCCGGCGAACGGCGCATTCGCCTCCGCCAATCCCGGCCAGACCGTGACGCTGACGGGCGATGGCCTCAGCACCGACACCGACGTGGTGTTCCGTTCCATCGCCAGCTACTACGGCGAGACGACCTATCGGATCCTGAACCCGATCTACGCCTCGCCCGACGGCAAGACCGCGATCCTGCAGGTGCCCAAGGATGCCAGCGGCGCCTTCGCCCTGCAGATCCTCGGCGCTGGCGTGCAGCCGTTGTTGCAGATCGTGCCGACGATCGAGAGCTACGACGTTTCGAACCACCTCTACATCTATGGCTCCGGCTTCGTGGAAGGCGCGCTGACGGCGACGTTCGCCGGCGGGGAACAGAAAGACACCGCTGCGAACGACAAGCCCAACCCTGGGGCGGACATCTACGGCCGTGACGGGTTCGACAACGGCGCGGTGCGGCTGGATGGCGAGCCGGTGCATGGCTTCGGCCCGCTGACCATCACCACCGCCGGCGGCACCTCGGCGCCGTTCGCGCTGAACGAGTTGACGCAGGGCTTCGGCAATCTGCGCGACGTGGCCTTCGACCCCACGACCAAATCGGCCTGGGTGGTGAACTACCCCGGCGGCTCCCCCAGCGCGCTGCGCCGGCTGGATCTGGCCACCGGCACGGAACTGCAATCGATCGCGCTGACGACCAAGGATTTCGGCGCCACGCAGATCACCGTCGGCGCCCTGCAGATCACGGACGAGGCGTTCACGCTGAACGGCGCCAACATCCCCGTGGGCAGCCTGCTGGTGTTCAACGGCGAGCCGAACACGGATCGCGTCATCGCGCTCAATCCCACCGACGGCAAGGTGCTGGGCGCCCTGGTGCTGAAGGGCAACTACGACACCACGGCGGGGCTGTACGACGCCGCGTCCAACCACCTGTTCGTGCTCGACCGCAGCCAGAACCCGCGCAAGATCCTGGAGATCGATCCGGCGGACGGCACCGTGCTGTCCAGCTTCAACTCCCCGCTCTGGGGCGATGAGGCCGGGTTTGCGGTTGATCCCGTGACCGGCAACCTGTGGATGGGCAGCTACAACGACAGTTCCACACTGGTGGAGTTCAGCCGCACCGGCACGGAGGTGCGGCGCATCAACCTCGCCTTGCAGGGCATCAACGACGCCGAGGTGTCTGGCCTCAGCTTCGACGACACCGGCAAGCTGCTCGTCTCCTCCACCCAGGGCCGCGTCTACCGGGTGGACATCAACGCCGATCCGGTTGCGATCAGCACGCCGACGCTCAACGCCATCACCGGTATCGCGCTCGGTGGCGTGCCCGCCGATGCCGGCAAGGCTTCGGCGAACGTGAACCAGATTGTCACCCTCACCGGCACGCAGTTCGGGCCCGCCACGCGCGTGCTGTTCCCGACCGTGGATGAGAACGGCACGCCCGGCCTGCTGTCGGTTGCGCCGCTTCAGGTCAACCCGGCGGGCACGCAGCTGCAGGTGAAGGTGCCGGCCCTGGCCGTTACCGGCGCGATCAAGGTGACGAACGGCGCCTTCACCAATTACGGCTTCGGCTCCTGGCCGGATGGTGCCTATCGCGGCATCACCCTCTCCTTCACCGCCAGCAGCACCTCCTCCGTGATCCGCTTCAACGATCTCGGCCTGGAAGGCGGCGGCGGCGTTGGCAACGAGAGCTGGGGCATCGACAACGTCAAGGTCGCGCAGGGCAAGAGCACCGTCTTTGCCGACACTTTCGAGGGCGGCGCCAACAAGGCCTGGAGCGATGCGCGCATCGAAACCGCGCTGGCATCCACCTTCTCCGCCTTTTCCGGCCGCTTCTCCAGCAACCAGCAGCTGCTCTCGCTCAACGGGCTCACTGCCGGCCAGACCTACACGCTCAGCTTCGACCTCTACGCCTTCGACAGCTGGGACGGCGAGGCGAGCCCGAATTACGGCCGCGACGTGTTCCAGGTTTCGGCAGACGGCAAGTTGCTGATGAGCGAGAGCATCGGCAATTTCAGCCCGGAAGCGCCGCAAACCATCAACCGCAGCGCCGGGGTGGCGCTGCAGATCGTGCCGACGCTGACGGGCACCTCCAATGGCCGCCCGGGCATCGATAGCGATTTCGACCTCATCGGCAGCGGCTTCATCGAGGGCGCCAGCACCATCACGCTGGGCGGCACCGCCTTCGTGGACACGCGCGTGGACGCGACAAACAGCTTCTACTCCACCGAAGGCAATGGGCCCGAGGTCCTGGGCGACCGCAACGGCCAGTATCGCATTGCCGCGCCACTGGCGCTCGATGGCCCGATCCGGATCACCACCGCCGGCGGCTATGCCGAGATCGCGGGCGCCACGCCTTCTGCCGTGGCACCGGTGCAGTTTGCCGGGCTGCTCGCCTCCGCCCCCACCTATGGGGTGCCCGCGGGCACGGCCAGCGCCGCGGCCAATGCGGGCCAGACCATCACGCTGGTGGGCAACGGCTTCACCAGCAATACGCTGGTGCAGTTCGAGGCGGTCAGCAGCACCGGCGTGGTCGGCACTGTCACCCGCCAGGGCCAGGTTGATGGCAACGGAACGCGCCTGCTGGTGGAAGTGCCGGCCCAGGCCCGCTCCGGCCTGGTGCGGGTGATTGGCGCCGCCGAGAGCCATGCGTTGCAGGTGGTGCCCTGGGTGCGCGGCATTGGCGGCACCATCGCCGCAGGCAATACGATTGTCATCGACGGCTCCGGCTTCGTGCCGGGCGAGGTTTCGGTGCTGGTGGACGGCATTGCCGCCACCATCCAAAGCCTCACCCTGGTGGCAGACGGCACCAGCGGCAGCGTCTCCACCTCGGCCGCGGCGCTGACCACACAGCAGCTTCTGCGCGTGACGGTGCCCGTGGGCGCCAGTGCCGCCGCCGTCACCGTCACCACCGCCGGCGGGCAGGGTAGCAGCCGGCGCGCCGTCTTCACCACGGCGGCCAACATCGTGCCGAGCGGTGACGTGGGCGATACCATCGCCGACAGCACCAAGGTCGCGCTCGCGCTGCACCAGTCGGTGACGATCAGCCAGCAGATGGGCAACGGCAGCTTCGGCGACCGGGATGTTGACCTCTACCGTGTCGACCTCGGTGCGGGCGACCTGCTGCAGGTGCAGATGACCACCGGCATTACCGCCACCGTGCGTGTGTTCGATGCCGCCGGCAGCGAGAAGACCAGCCAGGCCCTGGCCTATTCCGGCGCCGACCCGCTGACCTTCTCCGCGCCCACGGCGGGGGCCTACTACGTTGGGATCACCGGCTATCAGAACGCCAGCTACGATCCCAACACCGCCGGCAGCGGCAACAGCTCGTTCTACAGCGGCAATTACGGCACCCGCATGGTACGCCTGGCGGGTAGCGACACGCGCCTGACCGGCATCACCGCCACGGCCGGCACCGGCAGCCCGGCCACGTCCGGCGTGGCCTCTGCCAACCCGGGCCAGACCATCACCCTCACCGGCACCGGGCTCGATGCCAGCGACCGCGTGGTGTTCGTGACCACGGACAGCAGCGGATATGTTGGCACCACCACCGTCACGCCCACGAACCGGGCCGCCGATGGCAGCAGCTTCGATGTGGTGGTGCCGACCAGCGCCGCCACCGGCACCTTGCGGCTGGCGCGCGATGTCGGCGGCCTGTTCCTGCAGGTGGTGCCGGTGCTGACCGATGTGCTGGCCCAGGCGAACCAGAGCTT
This sequence comes from Rhodospirillales bacterium, assembly GCA_947460455.1. Classification (GTDB taxonomy): domain Bacteria; phylum Pseudomonadota; class Alphaproteobacteria; order Acetobacterales; family Acetobacteraceae; genus CAMDGX01. Next base: position 20,912 of record CANHKG010000008.1, read on the forward strand.
CAATGGCAACAACCTCCAGCTTGTCGGCAAAGGCTTCGTCGAAGGCGCCAGCACCGTGAACTTCGGAGCGCAGAAGGTGGCCGACACCTCGCGCAGCGAGGGGTTCGATATCAACCAGGGCTTCTCCGCATCGAACCTGTCGATGATCGTGCCGGACGGCGTGCCCGGCGGGCCCATCTCCATCACCACGGCGGGCGGCACCAGCAACGTGTTCGGGCTGGCGATCACCGGCGTGACCGCATCCGCCACCAGCGGCACCCCGGCCGATGCCGGCAGCGCCTCTGCCAATCCCGGCCAGACCATCACGATCACCGGCACCGGGCTCGATTCCACGGTTGATGTCGTGTTCCAGGTCAATGACGGCGGCACGCCGCGGCAGATCGTGGTTCGGCCCAGCAGCGTGGCGGGCGACGGCGCCTCGATCCAGGTTGTGGTGCCGGTCCATGCCGAAACCGGCGTGATGCGCGTGGTGGGCGACAGCAACGCCACGGAGACCTTCCTGCAGATCGTGCCCGTGGTCAGCGGCATCGTGCTGAATGGCGTGAGCAGCGACAGCCAGTTCATGGATGTGAGCGTGCTGGGCGGCGGCTTCATCGACCGAGAAGGCACGCAGTACCGCTTTGGCACCACGCCGGTGGAAGACCCTGGCTCCGGGTTTGGCCAGGGGCCGGATGTCTCCTTCAATGCCGGCCAGCAGAACGGGCTGGCGCGCATGGTCGTGCCGATGCGCAACGAGAGCTTCGGCCCGATCGTGGTGCGCACCGCGGGCGGCACCAGTGCTGCGTATTCGCTTGATGTCAGCGGCATCACCGCCACGGCCGCCACCGGCACGCCGGCCAATGCCGGTGAGGCATCGGCCAATCCTGGCCAGGCGATCACGGTGAACGGCACCGGGCTCACCACCGGGTTGCGCGCCATCCTGCGCTACCGCGACAGCTATTCGGCGGCACTGCAATTCGTGATGCTGACGCCCAGCGCGGTGGCCGGCGATGGCACCACCGCCACGCTGACGGTGCCGAATTCGGCCAACGGCGTGTACGAGCTGTGGATGCCCGGCACCACCGTGATGCCGCTGCTGCAGGTGGTGCCGACCATCCAAAGCTACGACGTGTCGAACCACCTCTACATCTACGGCGCCGGCTTCGTGGAAGGCGCGTTGACGGCGAAATTCGCCGGTGGCGAGCAGAAGGATACGGCGACCAACGTGCAGCCCAACCCGGGGGCGGATGTGTACAACCGCGACGGGTTCGACAACGGCGCGGTGCGGCTGGATGGCGAGCCGGTGCACGGCTTCGGCCCGCTGACCATCACCACCGCCGGCGGCACCTCGGCGCCGTTCGCGCTGAACGAGTTGACGCAGGGTTTCGGCAATCTGCGCGACGTGGCCTTCGACCCCACGACGAAATCGGCCTGGGTGGTGAACTACCCCGGCGGCTCGCCGACCGCGCTGCGCCGGCTGGATCTGGCCACCGGCACGGAGCTGCAATCCATCGCATTCACGGTGAAGGATTTCGGCTCCACGGACCTCACCGTTGGCGGCCTGCAGATCACGGACGAGGCGTTCACCCTGAACGGTGCCAACATTCCGGTTGGCAGCCTGCTGGTGTTCAACGGCCAGCCGAATACCGACCGGGTCATCGCGCTTGACCCCGCCGACGGCAAGGTGCTGGGCTCCCTGGCGCTGAAAGGCAATTACGACACCACGGCGGGGCTGTACGACGCGAGCTCCAACCACCTGTTCGTGCTTGATCGCAGCCAGAACCCGCGCAAGATCCTGGAGATCGATCCGGCGGACGGCACCGTGCTGGCGAGCTTCAATTCGCCGCTTTGGGGTGACGAGGCCGGGCTGGCGGTGGATCCCAATACCGGCAATCTGTGGATGGGCAGCTACAACGACACTTCCACGCTGGTGGAGTTCAGCCGCACCGGCACGGAGGTGCGGCGCATCAACCTCACGTCCCAGGGCATCAACGACAGCGAGATCAGCGGCCTGGCCTTCGACGACACCGGCAAGCTGCTCGTCTCCTCCACCCAGGGCCGGGTCTATCGCGTGACGGTCTGATGCCCAGCCCGCCATCGCCGGCTGGTGCCGGGGATGGCGGGTGTGTTTCGGCCCCGGCGGTTGCGTTTGGGCATGAGCTATCGCCGCGCGAGGCGGGGGCCGAAGAACGGATTCATGGTGATTTTGCGCGCGTTTGGCCTATGGCGGGGCGCGGGCGATGCAGGCGGGGGACGGTGCGGGCGCACGGTTGCCGGAGCGGCGCATGCCGCGGCCGGGGCGGCCGCGCAGGATCCAGCCGATCCAGGCGCGCTGGCGGCGGAGACGACGCAGGGCGCGCGGGTGGAGTACGGGTGCCAGGTCGTCGATGGTTTCGCCGGTGGGGGAGAAGTGCCAATCCCGCAGCGGGGTGCGCCAGGTGCGGGCGGAGGTGGTGGCCAGGGTGAGTTGGGCCATGGCCGCCTTGTTCCCCGTGAGGAACGCCAGCAGGGCGAGGAGCAGGTGCAGGAGGGGCGCCGGAAAATGGACGCGCTTCGCCGCCTCCGCCAGGCGGCGAAGGGCGTCGGCTTCGTTCGGAGCGGCGACGGGATGTGGCATCACCGTGAGCTATCGCACGGTCAAGGCCGGTGAACTAGGAAAATTTGACCGTATCTGACGATTTAACGTAGATTGACGCTAACTGATGGCTGCACCTCGTGCGCGTCGTTTGCCGGACGCGGAAAAGCAAAGCGCCAAGTCACGAAGTTTTTTTGCTTCTTTTTGTTCACAAAAAGAAGAATCTTCCTGAAAAATCTTGCAGTTGGGCGTCAGTTGAAGAAGTAAACACCCACGCCGCTGACCTCGAAGGGCACGGGCGTTGGCAGCTGTGCCTTGGTGACGCCGGTCCAGGTGATGGCGGTTTCCACCAGCCCGTTGCCGTCGATATCAGCGAACAGGGTGACGCCGAGGAAGCCGGGGAGGCCGTTGTTTTCGTCCCAGGCGGCCAAGCTCACCCCATCGCGCCAGCCCCAGAGCGTGAGTTTCTCGCCCGGCTGCCAATCGGTGATGCAGGACCACACCGGCACCAGGTCGCGGCCATCGATGAAGTAGGTATCGCTGCCCAGCCCGCCGGTGAGGAAGTTGGAGCCGCCGCCGCCATCCACGAAATCATCGCCCGCGCCCATGCTGGCGGCATCGTTGCCGGCGCCGAGGTTGGCGAAATCGTTGAAGGAGGTGCCTTCCAGCACGTCGCTGCCGTTATCGGCGGGCAGGATGTAGACGAGGTTGTTGGGATTGGGCGCCAGCCGCGAGGGCAGGCCGAAGCGCAACTGGCCGTCCACCAGGTTCTGGTACAGCTCGTCGGTGCCCGGCTGGCCGCGCAGCGAGTTCACGGTGATTGCGGCCGTGGCGCCGAACTGCAAATTCTCCACGAAGCGCATTTCATCCGCGCCATCCGGCCCGGCCACGCGCGTGACATTGCCGAGGATGCCGACCTGGTATTTGTCGATCGTTTCGCTGAACACCACGGTATCGTCGCCCGCGCCGCCATCGATCGCGTTCGCGCCGGAACTGCCGGTGAAGGTGTCTCCCAGGCCCGACCCGGTGATATCCACAACGGTGGAGGGGCCGATGGCGTAGGTGACGCCGCCGGTTGCGTTGGAAAAATCGGCCCGCGTGGTTGCCACTTCCAGGCCCGGCAGGGGGAAGGCGCCGCCCGGCCCGCTGCTCAGTATGGCATAGGGCGTCGTGCCGGCCTTGGTGCCGTTGGTTACCCAGAGCTGTGCGCCGTTGGTTCCGTCGTTCAACTGCAGCAGCAGGCGGGAGGGATCGGCCAGGCCGTGCTCCACCAGCGGGCCCATCAGCGTGGGGGTGGAGCTGTCGGCGCCCGGATTCACGTCTGCGACCAGCTTGGTGCCGAGCGCCGTGCCGTCGCTTACCCACAGCTCCGCGCCCGCGGCATCGGTTTGCGCCACGAATACCGCGGCGCCGTTCACCGTGGTCCAGCTGGTTGGGTCGCTTGATTTGCTGCCGGGGTTGATATCCAGGAACAGGGTGGTGCCGGCCTTGGTGCCATCCGTTACCCACAGCTCGCTGCCGTTGGTGCCGTCATCAAGCCGCACCAGCAGCCTGGTTGGGTCTGGCACGCCGCCCACCAGCAGCGGGCCCAGGATCAGGGGATCGGAGCCGGTGGCGCCTGGCCGCGCATCCAGCAGCAGGGAGGTGCCCTTGGCGGTGCCGTCGCTGACCCAGAGTTCGCGCCCCGCCGCCGCCGTGCTGGCCGCGAACACCGCGACCTTGCCCACCGTGGCCCAGGCGCTGGGGTCGGAGCCCGTGGTGCCGGGGGCGGCATCCAGGAACAGGGAGGTGCCGGCCTTGGTGCCGTCTGTCACCCACAGTTCGCGGCCGTTGGTGATGTCATCCAGCGCCACCAGCAGCCTGGTGGGATCGGCCACGCCGCCGACCAGCAGCGGCCCCAGCACTTCGGGGTCGGAACTGGGCAGACCCGTTGCGGCATCCAGCAGCAGCGTGGTGCCCTTGGAGGTGCCGTCGCTGACCCATAGTTCCTGGCCGTTCGTGCCGTCATTGGCGCTGAACACGGCCTGGCCGTTCACCGCCGTCCAGGTGCTCGGCGTGGCATTGCCTGTTGGGTTGATGTCTTTCAGCAAGGCGGTGCCGCCGGTGGTGCCGTCGGTCACCCAGATTTCGCGGCCGGTCTTGCCGTCGTCCAGCACGAACATGGCGCGGCCCGCATCGGCCTTGCCGCCCGCGATCAGGCTGCCGAGAGATAGCGGGGCGGCGCTGGCGGCACCGGCGTTGAGGTCTGCCAGCAGGGTGGTGCCGGCGGCGGTGCCGTCGCTGACCCACAGCTCGCTGCCGGCCGCCGCGGTTTCTGCGGTGAACACCGCACGCGTGCCCACCGCTATCCAGGTGGAGGCGAAGGAGCCGGCCGCACCTTCGTTGATGTCCTTGAACAGCGTGGTGCCGGTGCCGGTGCCGTCGGTGACCCACAGCTCCGCGCCCGCGGTGCCGTCATCCGCCAGCAGCAGCAGCCGGACGGGATCGCTGACGCCGTTCACCAACAGCGGGCCGAGCAACTGGGGCGCGGAGCCGGTGGCGCCGGGGCGGATATCCTTCACCAGGGTGGTGGCGGTGCCGGGGCCATAGCTGACGAACAGCTCCTGTCCGCGTCCCGTGACGATTGCCGTGAAGATCGTGGCCATCGCTCGCTTGATCCCTTGCGGAAAGGCTCAGCCGCCAGATGCCGGGGCGCTTCCGGCCATCGCTCGTTGCGCCCCGCACTGCTGCGGAATGCCGTGCTGGCAGCTATAAGTTTACCGTCGTAACGGACCCCGCGTCCAGACCGCGCATGCACTTCACGACATTTCGATACGGCGGCGTGCGGCGTTGGTTTGCGCGCGGCCAGCGGCCTGTGCCGCGGGATGCCCGCCGGTGCAATGGCCGGAAGGGTCAGCCGGCCACGCGCACCACGAGCTTGCCAGTGTTGCCGCCGCGGAACAGCATTGCCAGGCCTTCCGGCGCGTGCTCCAGCCCCGCGATCTCATGCACGCGGTGGCGCAACGCGCCTTCGGCCATGCGCGCCGACAGCCAGGCCCGGCCTTCGCCGAAACGATGGGCGAAGTCGCTCACGATGAAGCCTTCGACCCGGGCGCGCTTGCCGATCAGTTGGCCCATGTTGCGCACGCCATACAACTCGCCCGCCGCGGTTTGGGAGATGCGGCCGCAGATGACCACGCGGGCGCGCAGCTTCAGGTTGGCCAGCGCCGCATCCAGCATGGCGCCGCCGACATTGTCGTAGAATACGTCGAGCCCACCTGGACATTCCCGCGCCACGGCGGCGGCGAGGTCGGGCTCGGCCTTGTAGTCGATGGTGGCGTGGAAGCCGAGTTCCCGGCGCAGCCAGGCGCATTTCTCCGCCCCGCCGGCGATGCCCACCACGCGGCAGGCCTCGATGCGGGCGACCTGGCCGGCGATCTGGCCGACGCCGCCGGCGGCGCCGGAGACGAGCACGGTTTCGCCCGGTTGCACCCCGCCCACGGCGCGCATGCCGAAATAGGCCGTGAGCCCGGTCATGCCGAGCACGCCGAGCCAGTCTGTGGGGGTGACGCCCGCGGGCAGTTTTTCCACGGCTTCGGCTTCCAGCGTGGGGTGGCTCTGCCAGCCGGTGCGGGCGTGCACGAGGTCACCGGGTTCCAGCCCCGGCACCTTGCTTTCCACCACCCGGGCGATGCCGCTGCCGCGCATCATGTCGCCGGGGTCGATGCGCTGCACGTAGCCGGGGTTCTCGCTGATCCAGACCCGCATCGCGGGGTCGACGGAGACGTAGAGCGTTTCCAGCAGCACCTCGCCGGGGCCGGGGGCGCGCACCGCCACCGTTTCCTCGACGAAATGCTCCGGCCCTGCGATCCCTTCGGGGCGGGTACGCAGCACGATACGGCGGTTCGCGTTGCGCATCCCGGTGATCCCCCTAGAGCAACAGCTGACCGGATGGAATCATCCTGTCGGCTTAAGTTGCTCGCCAAAACAAAGAGCTAGAGCGGCAGCCGACCGTCTATCAGGTCGGCTGCCGCTCTAGTAGCCGGACAGGGCGGCGTAGCGGTCGCGGTGGAAGGCGGCATCCCCGAAGGTTTGCTCCGCCACGCGCGCGCGCTTCAGGAAGAAGCCGATCTCGTGCTCGTCGGTCATGCCGATGCCGCCGTGCATCTGGATGCCCTCGTCGCCCGTGAGGCGGGCGGTCTGGTTGGCCTTGCACTTGGCCAGGCTCACCAGCAGGCTGGCATCGTTGGCGCCGGAATCCAGCGCATCCAGCGCTGCGGTCACGGCGGAGCGGGCCAGCTCCACCTCGCAGTACATTTCCGCCGCGCGGTGCTTCAGCGCCTGGAAGCTGCCGATCGGCACGCCGAACTGCTTGCGGTCCTTCAGGTACTGCACCGTGCGCTCGAACGCCTCGGAGGCGCTGCCGAGCATTTCCGCGGCGAGCCCGGCGCGGGCCGCGTCCAGGATCTGGTCCAGCAGGTCAGCCCCGCCATCCACCGGCCCGAGCACCGCGTCTGGCCCCACGGCCACGTTTTCCAGCGTGACGCGCGCGGCGTTGCGGCTGTCCACCATGATGGAGCGGCGGCGGCTGACGCCGGCGGCGTTGCCCGGCACCAGGAACAGGGTGATGCCGTTGCGCCCGGCTTCCTCGCCGGAGGTGCGCGCCACCACGATCAGCGTGTCGGCCACGTGGCCATCGAGCACGAACTGCTTGGCGCCGTTCAGCACCCAGCCGCTGCCGCTTTTCTTCGCGCTGGTGTTGATCCAGTACGGGCGGTGGTGCGGGTGCTCCTCCAGCGCCAGGGCGTAGATCGCCTCGCCGCCGACCAGGCCCGGGAAATGCTCGGATTTCTGGGACTCGTTGCCGCCCTTGTCGAGCGCCACCGCGCCGATCAGCGCGGTGCCCAGAAGCGGGGTGGCGGCGAGCGAACGGCCCGCTGCCTCCATCACCTGGCCCAGGCCGATATAGCCGAAGCCGGAGCCGCCATGGTCTTCCGGCACCAGGAAGCCGGACCAGCCCAGCTCCGCCATCTCCCGCCACAGCGGGCGGGAGAAGCCGTCGGCGTCCTGGCTGTCGCGCAGCTTGCGCAGGGAGAGGATGGGCGATTTTTCGCGGAAGAAGTCGTGCGCGCCCTCGCGCACCATCTTCGCGTCGGAAGAGATGATCATCGGCATGGTCGGCGCCTCAATCCGGCAGGCCAAGCACGCGCTTGGCAATGATGTTCAGCTGCACCTCGCTGGTGCCGCCCTCGATGGTGTTGGCCTTGCTGCGCAGCCATTCGCGGCCCAGGCGGATTTCGTCATCGCTGAAATCGTCGCCCTCCCAGCCCAGCTGCTGGGTGCCGGCGGCGGCCAGGATGGTTTCGTAGCGCAGCTTGTTCAGTTCGGTGGCGTAGAACTTGAACATCGCCGAGAGCGGGCCCGGGGGGGCGCCGCTTTCGGCCTCTTCCGCCGCGCGGCGGCGCGTGAGGCTGAAGGCATGGGCGTCCATCGCGTGGCTGGCCACCCGCTCGCGCAGGCTGCCATCGGCGATGCGGCCGTCGATGGCGCCCACATGCTGCTTGGCCATGTCGGGGATCGGCTTTTCCCGGCTTTTGGCGCCGCGCTCGCCGATGCCGCCGATCGACTTGCGCTCATGCTCCAGCAGGCGCTTGGCGATGGTCCAGCCCTTGTTCAGCTCGCCCAGCAGGTTGCCCTTCGGCACCTGCACGTTCTCCAGGAACGTCTCGCAGAACACCGAGTAGCCGGAGATCAGGCGGATCGGGCGGGGGCGCACGCCGGGGTCGGCCATGTCGATCAGCAGGAAGCTGATGCCGTCGTGCTTCTTCACCGTCGGGTCGGTGCGCACCAGGCAGAAGATCCAGTCGGCGTAATGCGCGTTGCTGGTCCAGATCTTGTGGCCGTTCACCAGGAAGTGTTCGCCCTGCAGCACGGCGCGGGTTTGCAGCCCGGCGAGGTCGGACCCGGCGCCCGGCTCGGAATAGCCCTGGCACCAGCGGATCTCGCCGCGGATGATCTTGGTGAGGTGTTCCTGCTTCTGTTCCTCGGTGCCGTATTCCAGCAGCACCGGGCCGAGCATCGAAAGGCCCATGCCGACGAGGGGGGCGCGGCAGCCGAGCGCCTTCATCTCCTCTTCCAGCACCATGCCCTCCTCCTTGGAGAGCCCGCCGCCGCCATAGGCGCGCGGCCAGGTCGGTGCCGTCCAGCCGCGGTCGCGCATCAGCTCGAACCAGATTTTCGAATCCGGGTTGGCGAAGCTGGCGTTCTTGCCGCCGTTCACGGCTTCCTCGGCGGGCATCGGCGTGCGCATCGAAGGCGGGCAGTTCGCCTCCAGCCAGGCGCGGGTCTCGGCCCGGAAGGCCCCCATAGCTTCCATCGGTTTCTCTCCCGTCAGTCACGGCGCCTGCGCGCCCATGGAGAGGAGCGAACCACCGCCCGCCCGCCCGCGCAAGCGCCGCCCGCGCATGGCACTGGTTTTCGCCCGGCAGCATTCCTATCCTGCCGCACCGGCACGCATGCGCCGGCCATTCTTCGGCAGGTGACGTGGACGCATTACGCGCGGTTCTGGACGGAATGATCGAGTCGGCCGTGGCCTTGGCCAACGCCGTGCTGCCGGCGCAGGCTGCCTGGGCCGCGATCCTGCTGCGCCGCACGCTGGAATACCTGATGGGCCCGGTGCGGGACTTCGGCGGGCGGTTCCACTGGCTGGCGCTGGTCGCGGCGCTGATCCTGGCCGGCTGGGTGTTTGCCTTCCGCGCCGCCCCGTCGGCCATCCCGCTGGGTGATGCCCCGCCCGCCCGCGGCCTGCGCGGCTTCCTGCGCTACTGCTTCCCGCGCCGGATCTGGCTGAACCGCTCCACCTGGGTGGATCTGCAGGTGGGCTTCGTCAACCACGTCTATGCCTATGCCGCCGCCAACCTGTTCTGGCGCCTCTCTGGCGCCGTGGTTGCCGCCTGGATCACCACCTGGCTCACCGCCACCTTCGGCCCCAGCCCGATCGGCGCCGAATGGGGGCTGGGCGCGCTGCTGGCCTTCACCGTGCTGATGTCGATGGCCGCGGATTTCGGCTACTTCCTGTTCCACTGGGCCTCCCACCGCATCGGCCCGCTGTGGGAAATCCACAAGCTGCACCATTCGGCGGAGGTGCTGTCCCCGCTGACCGCCGCGCGGGTGCATCCGTTCGAACGCCTTGCCATGGGGCCGATCCAGGCGGTGATCACCGGCCTCGTCCTCGCACCCGCGCTCTACCTCTATGCCGGGGAGGTGACGGTGCTCACCATTCTCGGGCTCAATGCCATGGCGGTGCTGTTCAACATGCTCGGCCATGTGCTGCACCACTCGCATGTGTGGGTCTATTATGGCCCGCTGGTCGGCCGCATTATCGTCAGCCCCGCCCAGCACCAGATCCACCATAGCGCCCTGCCGCAGCACCTGGACCGCAACTTCGCCGAGCACTGGGCATTCTGGGATTGGATCTTCGGCACGCTCTATCTGCCGAAGCAGCGGGAGACGCTGACCTTTGGCCTGGCGGGTGTGGCCACGCAGCCGCACGGCAATGTCGTCGCCGCCTATCTGCGCCCGGTGCTGGGTGCCGCCCGCGCCAGCTTTGCCATCGCCTGGCGACTTGCCGGCCGGGCCGTGCAACGCCGTCAACCCGGCGCGGCGCAGGCCCCCGTGCCGGAGCCGCCGCGCCGGTAGAGCTCCAGCCGGCCATCCGCACTGCGATGGACCAGCCCGTACCCCTTCAGGGCGCTGCTGCGCAGCCCTTGATGTGGCCCGGCAGCGTCATCCGCCAGCACATCCCACAGCAGCACGTAGTCCACTTGCATCTGGGTCGCCGCCTCCCATCGCGGCAGATCCAGCGCGCGCACCATGGTGTCGCCCTGCAACGGCTCCCAGCCATACAGCAGCAGCTGCGGGTCCATGCCGGGCCGGAACCGGGCGGGATAGACGGCAAGCCGTGCCGCGTAGCTGAACAGCACCGGACGGTCGCCGTGCCATTGCAGGCGGTGCGCCAGGTGGAAGGTTGGGTGATGGATCACGCGGGCCGTATTCGCCCGGTCCAGCTTGTAGTGGCCCAGCACCGGCACCACCGTGCAATGCGGCCCCACCCGCGCATCGGCCTCGGCAAACTGCGCCACCACCGGCGGCACCTGGGTTGCCTGTAGCCAGGCCGCCACGCCGATCACCGCCAGCCCGCCGCCTGCCGCCACCGCCATGGCGGCATGCCGCAGCCAGGCCGCCACGGGCAGCGCCGCGGCCACCAGCGCCAGGCCGACATAGGGAAAGAGCTGGGACCGCGCCACATGGGTCCAGCCGCCGGCGGCCCGATCCGGCACCACCAGCATCAGCGCCAGCAGGGCCAACGGCACGGTGCAGAGCGCGAGCGGCAATGTGCTGACCGCCTCCCCACGGCGCCACTGGCGCAAGAGCCCCACCACCCCGGCCGCCACCAGCCCCAGCAGCGCGAGCGTGGCGGCGAGCCCCGCGGCGGGCGCGATCGCCCCCACCGTGGCGAACGGCGCTGCCAGCAACACGCCCCAGATGCGTTCCAGCGGCGATGCGCCATAGACCATCGGCGCGTTGCCGCCTGCCTTCGCCGCGAACACCATGAACAGGCCCAAGGAGGGCAAGGTGGCCACGGCCGTCGCCACGACCAGGCGCCGCACCTCCCGCAGGTTCGCGCCCCGCTGTGCGGGGTTGGGCCGCAACGCAGCCAGTGCCTCCACCGTCAGCATCGCCAGCAACGCCGCCAACGCCTCGATCCAGCCGGAGGCCTGGCATGCCAGCGTCAGCAGCAGCATGGCCGACAGCACCATCATGCGCCCCGCACCGGGCTGCTCGCGCAGCCGCAGCCACGCCCACAGGCTCAGCAGGAAGCCCACCACCGACAACGAAAAATTGTACAGCCCGAGATAGAACAGCCGCTGCAACGCCACCGGGAAGAAGAACAGCGCCAGCCATGCCGATTGCGGCGCGATCTGCCGCAGCACCAGCCGCGCGGCAAGCGGGATACCCAGCAGGCAGGCCGCCTGCAGCGCCATCTCCGCCTGCAACGGGGGCAGCGCGAACATCAGCCCGGCCAACGCCAGGTGCCCGAAGGCATTGGGCGTTGGCACCGGGTTCGGTTCCAGCAACCGGTTCAGCTGCGGCAAGGCGGGATCGCCGGCATGGCGCAGGAAATGCGCGATGCTGACATGCGCCGGCCCGTCGCTGGTCAGCAGCGGCCCCAGCACCAGCAGCATCGCGGCCATCAGCGCCAGCAGGCCGAAGAACAGAACCGGCTCCAGGCGGCAGGCTATCCCGCTGAAATGCGCCTTGGGGTGGTCGGGCAATGTCTCGGGCTCATGAAAATGCGCGGCCGGATACTGCGTGCTTCACCCCAGGCGCACAATCCCGGCGCTACGGCCGCGGCAGCATCCTGGGCCGCCCCGGGGTGCGCAGCGGCTCGGCCAGCTGGGCGAACTCGCACAGCAGCCGGCGCGTGTCGCGCGGGTCCACGATCTCCTCCACCTGGAATGTCTCCGCGGTGCGGAACGGCGAGCGCAGCTTGTTCAGCCGGTCCTCGATCTCGCGCAGCTTCGCCTTCGGGTCCTCGGCGCCCTCGATATCGGCGCGATAGGCCGCCTCGATCCCGCCTTCCAGCGGCAGCGAGCCCCACCAGCCCGACAGCCACGCATAGCGCAGCGCCAGCCGCCCGGCCGGGGTGTGCACGGCGCCCGCCACGCCGAAGGAATTGCGCACCACGATCGTGCACCACGGCACCGTCGTTTGGTTCATCGCCGCCATCGCGCGCACGCCGTGGCGGATCACCGCGGTGCGCTCCGCCTCCACGCCGATCAGGAAGCCGGGGCAATCCATCAGGTACACCACCGGCAGGTGGAACGTCTCCGCCAGGTCCACGAAGCGTACCACCTTCTGGCATGCATCCGCCGTCCAGGCGCCGGCATAGTGGTAGGGATCGCTGGCCATGATCGCCACCGGGTGCCCGCCCAGGCGCGCCAGACCGGTGATCACCGAGCGGCCGAAATGCCGGCCCATCTCGAAGAAGCTGCCCTGGTCCACCACCGTGTCGATGATGGTGCGCATTTTGTACACCTTGCGGCGATCGCGCGGGATCACGCTCATCAGCTTCTCGTCGCGCCGGTCCACCGGATCGGCACTCGGCGCCACCGGCGGCACGCCATGCACGCTGGAGGGCAGGTAGGACAGGAAGCGGCGCACGCGCTCGAACGCTTCCTCCTCGGTATCCACCGCATCGTCCACGCCGCCGGCCTTGGTCTGGATTTCCCAGCCGCCCAGCTCGCGCTTGGTCACGTTGTGGCCCAGCGCGTTCACCACTGGCGGGCCCGCGACGAACATCGCCGAGGTTTCCTTGGTCATGATCGAATAATGCGTCGCCGCCAGCCGCGCCGCCCCCAGCCCGGCCACGGAGCCCAGCCCCAGCCCCACCACCGGCACCTGGCTCATGTTGTCGGTGGCCAGGAAGAACCCCTCGCCGCCGCCCACGCCGCCGGGCAGGTTCGCCCGCCCGGTGGTCTCGATTGTCTTCACGCTGCCGCCGCCGCCGGAGCCTTCGATGATGCGGATGATCGGCAGCCGGAATTCGGCGGCCATGCGTTCCGCCATGATCGGCTTGGCCTTGATGGTGGCATCGGCGGAGCCGCCGCGCACGGTGAAGTCGTCGCCCACCACCACCACTGGCCGGCCATCCACGCGGCCGCGCCCGAACACGCAGTTGGACGGTACCAGCTCCAGCAGGTTGCCCTGTTCGTCGTACTGCGCCTTGCCGGCGATCGCGCCCACCTCGTGGAAGCTGCCGGTATCCAGCACGCCGTCGATCCGCTCGCGCACCGTCAGGCGCCCGCCATCATGCTGGCGCTTCACCTTCTCCGCGCCGCCCATTTGGCGGGCCATCTCTTCGCGACGGCGCAGTTCATCCAGTTCCGGCTGCCAGGTCATGTTCGTTCTCTCCCGATTGTCGACATCATGCGCGGCGCGCGGCCGGTGGCAAGGGAGTGTTCTTCCCTCACCGCCGCCCCCCGCCTAAGCTTCGCGGCCAAGGGGGAGGAAACGCATGGCGAATTGGGTCCGGCTGGCACATGGCGGTGGCGGCGCCTTCGGCACGCTGAACGAGGACGGCTCCGTGGCGCTGCACCGCGGTGACATGTTCGACAGCCCGACCCCCACCGGTGAGACCGTGCCCGCCGCCGCCGTGGTGCTGCGCGCGCCCGTGCGCCCCGGCAAGTTCATCGGCCTGTGGAACAATTTTCATGAGCTTGCCGCCAAGCAGGGCAACACCATCCCCGAGGCGCCGCTCACCTTCCTCAAATCCCCCGGCAGCATCGTGGGGCCCGAAGCCCCGATCCTGCCGCCACCCGGCTACACCGGCCGCGTGATCTACGAGGGCGAACTGGGCATCGTCATTGGCCGCCGCACCACCCATGCCGACGAGGCCGAGGCCGCGCGCAACATCTTCGGCTACACCTGCATCAACGATGTCACTGCCACGGACATCCTCACCGCCGACCCCGCCTTCCCGCAATGGGCGCGCGCCAAATCGCCGGACAGCTTCGGCCCCGCCGGCCCCTGCATCGTCCCTGAACTCCCCGCCGATGCCCGCGTCCGCGTGCTGCTCAACGGCCGCGAGCGCCAGAACTACCCGCTGTCGGACATGATCCTGCCACCGGCCCGAATCGTCGCCCTGCTCTCGCGCGAAATGACCCTGGAGCCCGGCGACCTCATCGCCTGTGGCACCTCCGTCGGCGCCCTGCCGATGCGCCCGGGCATGACCGTGGAAGTCGCCATCGACGGCATCGGCACCCTGCGCAACATTTTCGCCCCCACGGAGGCCCCCGCATGAGCGAGCCCATCTTCGCCGGCCTCAAGGTGATCGACTGCGCCAGCTTCATCGCTGGCCCCGCCGCGGCCACCATCCTGGCCGACCACGGCGCCGAGGTGATCAAGATCGAACCGCCCGGCGCAGGCGATGCCTACCGCTCGCTGTTCACCCGGCCAGGCGCCCCCAACCCGGGCGTGGACTACGCCTGGCTCGCCGTCTCTCGCAACAAGCGCGGCCTGGCGCTGGACCTCAAGGCCCCGGAAGGCCGCGCCATCCTGGAACGCCTCGTCTCCCAGGCCGACATCTTCGTCACCAACTTTCCGCTCCCGGTCCGCGAGCGCCTGCGCACCCGCTACGCCGACTTCGCCGCCAAATACCCCCGGCTGATCTACGCCTCCCTCACCGCCTACGGCGAGGCCGGCCCCGAAGGTGACAAGACCGGCTTCGACACCACCGCCTACTGGGCCCGCTCCGGCCTGATGGACGAGGTCCGCGCCGACCACTCCGCCCTTCCTGCCCGCTCCGTGCCCGGCATGGGCGACCACCCCACCGCCTCAGCCCTGTTCGGTGGCATCGCCGCGGCCCTCTATCGCCGCGAACGCACGGGCCAGGGCGGCGAGGTTCGTGCCAACCTGATGAACGCCGGCATGTGGGCCAACACCTTCCTGATCCAGGCCGCCCTGTGCGGCGCCACCATCCCACCCCGCCCTAAGCGCGAGGACGCGCCCAACGCGCTCGGCAACATGTACCAGGCCGGCGATGGCCGCTGGTTCATCATCGCCGTGATCAGCGAAGACCGCCAATGGGCCCCGCTCGCCACCGCCATGGGCCTCACCCACCTCGTCGCCGATCCCCGCTTCGCCACCACCCCGGCCCGCCGCGCCAACGCCCGCGCCCTGATGAACGAATTGGACGCCGTCTTCGCCACCGCCCCGCTGGCCGAATGGCGTACCAGGCTGGACGCCGCCGGCATCACCTTCGGCCCCATCGGCACCACCTATGAAATCGCCGCCGACGAACAGGCCCTGGCCATCGGCGCCCTGCGCCCGATCGAAGGCACGCCCTACCTCACCGTGGACTCGCCCTTCACCATCGAAGGGGCTGCGAAAATCCCCGCGCACCGCGCGCCGGATCTGGGCGAGCACAGCAGTGAGATCCTGCGGGATGCCGGGTACTCGGACAGCGAGATTGCGGCGTTCAGGGTGGCTAAAGTGTTTGAAGGCAAGTAAGCATGTTCTTTTTTGAAAAAAAGAACCAAAAAACTTTCGTAAATTTGATGCGGAAAAACACGGCCCAACCGCATCAAGCGAATGAAAGTCTTTTTGCTTCTTTTTCTACAGAAAAAGAAGACTCTTGAGGGAACCCCAGAAATGCCCATGCTGAACAACAACGGCGTGAACATCCACTACGAGACCCACGGCTCCGGCCCGCCGCTGCTGCTCAGCCACGGCTTCTCCGCCACCTCCGCCATGTGGCGCGGTCAGATCGAGCCCCTGTCGAAGCACCACACCCTGATCCTGTGGGACATGCGCGGCCACGGGAACTCCGACTACCCCAGTGACCCCGCCGCCTACAGCGAAGAGGCCACCGTCTCCGACATGGCCGCGATCCTGGATGCCGTCGGCGCGAAGCAAGCCATCATCGGCGGCCTTTCGCTCGGCGGCTACATGTCGCTCGCCTTCCACCTGCGCCACCCCGAGCGTTGCCGTGCGCTCCTCATCATCGACACCGGTCCCGGCTTCAAGAAAGACGAAGCCCGCGACGCCTGGAACGCCCGCAGCCACGAAACCGCCGCCCGCTTCGATGCCGAGGGCCTGGCCCCCCTGCTGAAGGGCTCGCCGGAACGCTCCAAGTCTCGCCACCGCGATGCCACCGGCCTGGCCCACGCCGCCCGCGGCATGCTCACCCAGCGCGATGCCGGCGTGATCAACTCGCTGCCCTCCATCAAGGTGCCCGCGCTGGTGCTGGTCGGCAGCAAGGACACTCCCTTCCTCGTCGCCACCGACTACATGGCGGCCAAGATCGAGGGCAGCACCAAGGTCGTCATCCCCGATGCCGGCCATGCTGCCAACATCGACCAACCCGCCGCCTTCAACGAGGCGACGCTCGCCTTCCTCTCAAAGCTGAACTGAAAGAACACCCCATGGCCACCTATCAGGACATCGCCGCCACCACCGAAGGCCACGTCGGCATCGTGGAAATCCGCAAGCCGCCGCACAACTTTTTCGATGTGTCGCTCATCAACCAGATCGCCGATGCGCTGCAGGCGTTCGATGCGGATAACGAAATCCGTTCCATCCTGTTCTGCGCCGAGGGCAAGGCCTTCTGCGCCGGCGCGGATTTCTCCAACCGGCCCGATACCGGCCTGGTGACGGAGGAAGGCGGGCAGGTGACGAAGCACCTCTACAAGGAAGCAGCCCGCATCTTCCGCAACAAGAAGCCCATCGTCGCGGCCATCCAGGGCCCCGCGATCGGCGGCGGCCTGGGCCTGGCGCTGGTGGCTGATTTCCGCATCGCGGCGCCGGAAGCCCGCTTCAGCGCCAACTTCACCCGCCTGGGCTTCCACCCCGGCTTCGGCCTTACCGCCACCCTGCCGCGCCTTGTTGGCCAGCAGAAGGCGCAGATGATCTTCTACACCGGCCGGCGCTACACCGGGGAGGAAGCCGTCGCCATGGGCCTGGCCGACCAGCTCGCACCCCTGTCTGAGCTGCGCGCCACCGCCATGGCCCTGGCCGCCGAGATCGCGGTCGCCGCCCCGCTCGCCCTGCAATCCACCCGCGAAACCCTGCGCCGCGGCTTGGCCGACGCGATCGAAGCCGCCACCGAGCGCGAACTGGTGGAACAGGAATGGCAGCGCCGGACCGCGGATTTCCGCGAGGGCGTGAAGGCGATGGGCGAGCGCCGCACGCCGGATTTCAAGGGAAGGTAAGCGGTTTTTTCGGAAGAACTTTGCGCCGGGGGCTATCCCCGGCGCAAAGTCATAAAGTCTTTTTTGCTTCTTTTTTCTTCAGAAAAAAGAAGATCCTTCCTTTATCCGACCTTGAACGCGACAAACTTGTTGCCATCGAGGTCGCGGAAATAACCGGCGTAGAACGTCTCGCCGCGCAGGCCCACGGCGCCTTCGTCTGCGCCGCCCAGCGCCAGCGCCTTGGCGTGCATGGCTTCCACCTGCTCGCGGCTTTCCACCGCCAGTGCCACCATGGTGCCATTGCCAGCGGAGGCCGCGCTGCCGTCATACGGCTTCACCACGGCCACGCGCGGCGTGCCGGGCGCCATGCCCCAGGCCTTGAAGCGCTCATTGTCGGTCAGGCGCTTGGCACCGATCACGGCGAACAGCGCATCGTAGAAGGCGGCGGCGCGGGCCATGTCGTTGGTTCCGACGGTAACGAAGCCGATCATCGTCTGTATCCTTGGTTGGGGCGCGGGCATGGATGCGCGCACCGGTCTGCAACAGGTAGGGGGTCCGGGCCGCTAAGTCACCCGCCGGACATTGAAGAACGTCACCCCGCCTTTCGGCACGCCCTCCAGGCCGCGGCGATACGCGGTCAGCGGGTAGTAGGTGCCGAGCGGGATGTATGGCACGTCCCGCCACACCAGCATCTGGATCTCGCGCGCGATCGCCTGCCGGGAAGCCAGGTCTGGTGCCTCGAACCACTGGTCGCGCAGCGCCACGATCTCCGGCACCGGCACCCACCCCACCCAGCCCGGCGAGATGCCCAGATGGGCCGCGGGGTCGTAGCGGTTGTGGCCGTTGAACCAGTTGAACACCACGCTCCATCCGCCCTGGGAGGGCGCTGCCTTGCTCGCCCGGCGCTGGATCTGCGTGCCGTAATCCATCACCTGCAGATCCACGTTGAGCCCGATCCGCTTCAGCAGGTCGGCGCCCACCTGGGACACCGCGAACAGGCTCGGATAATCCCCGGCTGCCAGCACCACGACCTTCTCGCCGCCATAGCCGGAGGCGCGCAGCAGGCGCTGTGCGGCGGCGAGGTCGCCGGCCATCGCCTCCACCCCGGCATCCGTGCTCATCGGCTTGCCCAGGCTCCACACCCCCACCCGGTCGCGCCACACCTCGCGGTCCTCGCCGGCGATGGCGGTCATGAAATCTGATTGCCGGATTGCCGGCAAAACCGCGCGGCGCACCGCCGGGTTGTCAAACGGCGGATGCAGCGCGTTGAAGCGCAGGATGGCCTCGCCGCCGATGAAATCCTGGATCTGCACCGCCAGCGCGGGATCGCGCCGCAAGGAGGGTGCGTGGTCCGGCCCGATATCGCCCACCCAATCCACTTCGCCCTTCTGCAGGCTGGCAATGGCGGTGGAGGCATCGGGGATGATGCGCCATTCCACCCGCTCGAAATGCGCCACCTTGCCGCCGGCCATGTAGTTGCCCGGTTCCGGGCGCGGCACGTAGCCGGCGAAGCGCTCGTACACCACGCGCGCGCCCACCACGCGCTCATCGGCGCGGTAGCGGAACGGCCCGCTGCCCACCACCTCGGCCATCCGGCCGCGCTCGCCACCGGCCACCAGGCGCTCGGGCAGGATGAAGGCCGGATAGGTTGCGGGCTTGGCCAACGCATATGGCAGCAAAGGGAATGGCCGCTTCAGCCGGAATTCCACCACGCGGTCGCCATCGGCGCGCAACTCATCGAGCTGCGAGGCGATCTTGCCAGCGAACACATCCACGCCCAGCCAGCGCTTCAGGCTGGCCACCGCATCGCGTGCCAGCACGGGGGTGCCATCATGGAAGCGCAGCCCCTCGCGCAGCGTGATCCGCCAGCGCCGGCCATCGTCTTCCACGGTGGCCCCGGCCGCCATCTGTGGCTGCGGCTGGCTGTCGCGGTCCAGCCCATAGAGCGCGTCGTACACCATGTTCGAATGCTGAACCGTCACGTCCGGTCCCGCGAAGAACGGGTCCAGCACGGTCACATCCGCCACCGGCACGAAGCGCAATGTGGAGCCTTGTGCCCGCGCCAGGTTGGGCGCCGCCAAGGCCAGGCCTGAAGCCAGCAGCGCCCGACGTTTCATCACACCACCCGGCGCAGCATCGAGACGGCCGAATCCAGCGTCATCTGCCGCCGCACCCGGAAATTGGCGAAGGCCTGTTCCGCCTTCGTCCCCACCGGGTTCAGCACGAAGCGCGAGGCTTCCCAGGCGGCGAGGTCCTTGTACCACGCCATCAGCCACACCCGCGTCACCCCCGGGGAGGGCGGGGCGAGGCTGCGCCAGAACCCGATCACGCGCGTGTCGTGCACGTCCTCGAAATTGTCCCAGGCATCGGCGGAGATGTCGCGAAACCGCGGCCAGTCTTCCTGCGCGCAATCGAACCAGCGGTGGGAGAAGAACCCTTCCGTTTCCGGAAGAGTCTCCTCGGCCGTCGGCCGCGGGTCCGGCTCCCAGAACTCGTGCCGGATCACGCCCGCCGGCACCCCGGCCAGCAGATCCACCCCGCGTGCGGTGGCTTCGTCGGGAAACTCCGAGAGCATGACAAGGTTGTTCACGCCGAGCCCGATCATGGAGGTGAACACCCCGAACACCCGGCCTCCCGCCGCGCGGGCCGTCTCCGCCGCGCGCGTGGTCAGCAGCTTGCCGACCGGGGCCGCGCCATGCGCCGCCGTGGCCAGTACGTGGTGTTGGAAGATGCGCATGGCTAAACCGTCCCTACGGGTGTTGCAGGCGAGCCCACCGCGCCAGGCAGCCGCAGCGGCGGCGCGGTCATCAGGAAGCGGTTGCGCCCATTGGCCCGCAACCAGTCGGCCAGTTCGGTGAAGTACCACATCTCGCCGAGGTAGCAGCCGAGCTTGAACAGGCAATGCGCGTGCAGTGGCAGCATGGTGCACGGGTCGCTGGTCGGCGCCGGCATCGCGGGCTGGGCTTCCACCGCGTAGTTGTCGGCGAACAGCGCCACCGCGCCGCTATCGGTGATCCATTGCAGCAGCCGGTCGTCGCGGCCATCCAGCGCGCTGGTGGTCTTGAACAGCACGTCGCGATCCGGCTGCTTCTTCATCTCCAGCAGCAACTCGGCGAACCCGGTGCGGAAGCACACCATGTCGCCTTCTTCGACAACGATCTTGTCCTTGTCGAGAATGGCCATCAGCTCTTCATAGCCGACCACCTTGCCGCTGCGGCCGTGATGCGCCAGCAAATCGATCATCACCGCGCGGCCCTGCACGCAGGTGACGGCGATGTTCTCCACGCCCAGCTTGTGCGCACCGGGCGGCACCGGGTTCGGCTTGCCGTCCACTCCGCGATTGTATTCCAGTGGCCCCGCGATATCGGTGCCGGCGCGGTAGCCGTTGTAGAACACGTCTTCCATCCGCCCATCGCCGTCCACGTCGAACATCTGGCCGACATGGGCCAGCGTGTCCCACTGCGTGGAATACTGCAGCGTCAGCAACACGCGGTCGTCGCTGATCACATCCAGCGAGTTCGGGTCGTAGCAGCGGATGGGCACCGCCATGTTCGGTCGGCCATCGCGGAAGGTCGGCATCAGCTCCGGTGGATGCCGGCGCGGGTTCACCACGTTGCCGCCGGGATAATCCAGAGGCAGGGACAGGCAGAAGGCGCGGCCCACCTTCACCTCCGCAATGCCCTGCAGCACTTTCTGCGGCGTGAGCAGGTTCAGCCGGCCGAGCTGGTCGTCCGGCCCCCAGTCGCCCCAGGTGGATCCCTCGGGGCGGCGCGTCCAGCGTGTATTGGTCATCGAGGTATCCTCAGGCGGCTTGCTGAAGGGTGGGGGCGGAATCCGCCACGGTGGTGCGGTGCAGGTCGCGCACCTGGTCGGCGGGGTAGCGACGGGCGCGGTGCATCGTGGTCCGGTTGTCCCACATCACCAGGTCGTTCTGGCTCCATGTGTGGCGATAGACGAACTCCCGCTGCGTGGCGTGCTCCGTCAGGTCGCGCAGCAGCATCCGCGCTTCCGGCACCGGCCAGCCATGCACGGTGCCGGCATGGCTCGACAGGTAGAGCGAAAGCCGCCCGCTCGCCGGGTGCCGCCGCACCAGCCGTTGCGGCACGGGCGCGAAGCGGCGGCGTTCCTCTTCGGTGAAGTCGGTGAAGCCCAGCACGCCGCGCGAGTGCAGCTGAGTGTGGTCGCACACGAGGTCGCGGATCTCGGCCTTGGTGGCGTCGTCCAGCGCATCCCAGGCGGCGCGCATGTCGGCGAATTCGGTGTTGCCGCCGTGGTCCGGGATCACCCGGGCCGAGAGCAGCGAGAACTTCGCCGGCGTTGCCTTGAAGCTGCTGTCGCTGTGCCAGAGCATGTTGCCCAGCGAGAACAGCCGCTTGCGGTCATCCCGCGCGAGCACCTTGCCATCCTTGTCCAGGTTGGAGATGTCGTTGATGTCCATCGACAGGCGGCGCTCGGCGCCCTGAACGATATCGCCGGTGGCCGTTTCCATCGGTCCGAAATGCTGGCTGAAGGCCAACTGCTGTGGGTCGTTGATGGCCTGCCCGCGGAACACCAGCACCGCGAAGTGGTCCATCCCGGCCTCGATGGCGGCCGCTTCGGCGGCACTCACCCCGGCGGCGATGTTCACGCCGGAAACGACGCCTGCGAAATCCGGCCGCGCCGGGTCGATCGGTTCGATGCGCAACACCATGGTTCCCTCCGTCTTTGGCGGAAGGATGCCAGCCCTGGCCTACTTCGCCAATTCCTGCTCGATCAGCGCGCCCATGCGCTCGAAATCGGCGGGCTCGTTGTAGGCCTGTGCGGAAAGCCGCAGCCAGAGTTGGCCGTTGTGCGGGATGATCGGCACATCGGTCCCGGCTTCCAGCAACGCTCCGCGCAGAGCGGCGGCCTGTGATGCTTCGCCCTTCGGCAGCCGCACCATGGCCATGGAACCAGCCGCGCGGTTGCCCGCCCCGGTCTCCGTGCCCCAGCGCGCGGCCAGCGCGGCCCCGGCGGAGGCGGCGAGGGCCACGTTGCGTGCCATCAGCGCAGGCCCGCCGAGCCGGGCATGGAAATCGAGTGCTGCGGGCGTGGCCAGCCAGGCGGAGGGGTCGCGCGTGCCGGTCCAGTCGAACTCCGCCGTGAAGCCCTGGCCGTAGCCGTGGGAGATCACGGCGGGATGGATCCCCGCCTGGCGATCCGCCCGGGCCCACAGAAAGCCGCAGCCCTTTGGCGCGAACAGCCATTTGTGGCAGTTGCCCACATACCAGTCGGCATCGAGCGCCGTGAGGTCGAGCGCCACCTGCCCCGGCGCATGGGCGCCGTCCACCAGCACCGGTACGCCCTGCGCGTGGCAGGCGGCGATCATCTCCCCGATCGGCAGCAGCAGTGCGGAGGAGGAGGTGATGTGGTCCAGCACCGCCAGTTTCGTCCGCGGCGTGATCGCGCCCGAGAGCGCGGCCAGCAACTCCCCGTCATCCGGGCGGGGGAAGGTGACGGGCACTTCCACCATGCGGGCCCCGCTGATGGAACACACATGCCGCACCGTGTTGCGCACCGCGCCGTAGACATGGGCCAGCACCAGGATCTCGTCGCCGGGTTCGAAGTGCTGCGAGCGCAGCACGCCGTTCGCGCCCTCCGTGGCATTGCCGACGAAGCCGATATCCTGGCCGCGCGCACCAAGGTATTCGCCCAGCCGGTCCGCCGCAGCGCGCAGGGCCGGCAGGATGGTGCCGTTGAAGAAGCGGCTGGGTTGCCGCTCCATCCGCGTGCGCCATTCGTCCTGCGCCGCCAGCACGGGGCGTGGGGTGGCCCCGTATGCCCCGTGGTTGGCGGTGGCGAAGCCGTCCTCCAGTAGGAACTCCTGGCGGACGGCTTCGCCCAGTGCCGTCATGTCAGGCGGCCATCGCCGGGCGCATGCCGCGCCACGGTGTGGCCTTCTCGTAGGCCTGGCACACCCGCAGCAGCAGCGCGTCCTCGAAGGGGCGGGCGGCGAGCTGGATGCCCACTGGCAGGCCGCCCTCCCCGTAGCCGGAGCAGATGGTCATGGCCGGCTGGCCGGTGAGGTTGAACGGGATGGTGAAGCCGGGCTTTTCCAGGCTGCTCCACTTCGGCATGCCCTCGATCTTCGGTGCCTCGGTGGGGGCGCCCGCGGTGAGCAGGATGTCCACGTCGGCCATCGCCGCATGCACCGCCTGTTGCAGCTCGCGGCGGCGGCGGACCGCTTCCACGTAGTCGGCGCCGCTGATCAGGCCGCCGAAGGTGACGCGGTCGCGGAACAGTTCGCCGTATTCGTCGCGGCGGGTCTTGAGCCACTTCTCGTGCAGCGCGTAGGCCTCCGTCACCAGGATCAGGAAGCCGGCGGCCTGGAATTCCACCAGGGAGGGCAGGGTGACTTCGCGGATCACCGCACCCTGGTTGCGCAGGGTCTCCACCGCATCGTCGATGCCCTTCTGGACCGTGGCGTTCACCTTGCAGTCGGTCTCGTGGAAGTGGCGGACCACGCCGATCCGCACCCCGGCCACGCCGCCATTGAGGCCGGAGAGAAGGTCGGGGGCGGCGCGGGTGGCGCTGGCGGGGTCGGAGGGATCGTGGCCTGCCATGGCCTGCAGCAGGATGGCGCAATCCTCCACCGTCCAGGCCATCGGTCCCGTGTGGTCCATCGAGTAGGTGAGCGGCAGGACGCCCGCGCGCGAGCACAGGCCGTAGGTGGGCTTGATGCCGGCGATGCCGCAGAAGGCGGCGGGGCCGCGGATGGAGCCGCCGGTGTCGCTGCCGGTGCCGCCCAGGATCAGGCCGGCGGCCACGGCGGCGCCGGTGCCGGAGGAGGAGCCGGAGGTGAAATGCTCCGTGTTCCACGGGTTGCGGGCGGGGGGCCACGGGATGTCGAAGCTGGGGCCGCCCATGGCGAATTCATGGGTGGCGAGCTTGCCCAGCATCACCGTGCCGGCTTCGGCCCATTTGCGCACCACGGTGGAATCCGCCGCCGGCACGTTGTGTTCCAGTAGGCGGGAATGCGCCGTGGTGCGGATTCCGGCGGTGCCGTAGATGTCCTTGTGGGCGATCGGGATGCCATCCAGCACCCCGCGCGGGGTGCCGGCCATGAAGCGCTTCTCGGCGGCGGCGGCATCGGCCAGGGCGCGATCCTCCGTGACCATCAGGAAGCTGTGCAGCTGGCCATCGAGCTTGGCGATGCGGGCGAGCATGTGCTTGGTCAGCTCGACCGGGGAGATCTTCTTGGCCGCGAGGTCGGCGGCGGCGGAGGCGATGGTGGGGAAGGCGTTCATGATCAGACGCCTTCCGCGTTCAGCGGGCGGAAGAGATGGGCGGGCTCGGCCTCGCGGCCGCGGGCGGGGTTGCGGAGCAGGGCGGTGAACCGCTCGATATGTGGCCAGGCGCTGTAGAGGTCGTCGATGTTGGCGGGCGTCAGGTCGAGCCCCGCGCGCTTGACCAGTGTTGCGAATTCGTCCCGGCTCAGTGGTTGCGACATCCTGCCCTCCGCGGTTCTGCCGCCGGGACTGCGCCGCATCCGGGAGCCGGTGTCAATTCGTCTTGGGTGGCGGGGCGATGTAGGTGGCGGCGAAATCGGGATCGACGGCGCGGCGGACGTAGTCTTCGGCGGTGGGTTCGTAGAGCGCCCAGAGGCGGGCGAGTTCGGTGAGCGGCTTCTCGTGGGCGTCCAC
Organism: Rhodospirillales bacterium; assembly: GCA_947460455.1. GTDB lineage: Bacteria > Pseudomonadota > Alphaproteobacteria > Acetobacterales > Acetobacteraceae > CAMDGX01. The sequence continues at coordinate 45,856 of CANHKG010000008.1, forward strand.
GCGCAGGTCCACGAAGGGGAAGGGTTCGGTGTGGACCACGAGCAGGGAGGCGGAGACCACGGCGGCGGTTTCGCCCCCGGCATCTTCCCCAGCTTGGATGGCGCGGACGAGGCGGGTGGCCAAGGGCAGGTTCAGGGTGGCTTCGAAGCTGGCGACCATGGCCGGCGCCACTTCTTCGTTGCGCAGGATGTTGCCGGCACCGACGCAATCGCGGCCGTGGGTGACCGAGATGGCGGGGCGGACATTGGCGCCGTCGAAATGCGCGGTGCGGCCCTCGGCATCGATCACCGCGAGTTGGCGCCAGTGGCGGTGCGGGGTGGCGGCGGCGATGGCGTCGATGGTTTGCTGGGCGGTGAAGCCGCGGGACAGGAGATCCAGGCCGAGCGGGCCCAGGCGGGGATCGGTGCGGTGCTGGGTGAGCACGGCGCCGATGCCGGCCCTGGCGAAGGGCACGCGGGCGCCGACGCCGACGGCGGAGGTGGTGACGACGGCGCCGAACTGGCCGGTGCGGGGGCAGCGGCCGAGCAGGGAGAAGGTCATCGGGGGTTCAGTATAAGAGGGTCTTGTCGAGCACGTTGCGCATCTGGTCCATCCGGCCGTCGATCCAGCAGAGCAGGTTGTGGCGGAAGATTTCGGTGATGCGGGCGTTCTCGGAGAAGACGGTGCTGGCGGAGTGCGGCGAGATCAGCACGTTCTTCATGTCCCAGAGCGGGGATTCCTTGGCCAGCGGTTCCACGCGGGCCACGTCCAGCGCGGCGAAGCCGATCTTGCCGGAGGCGCAGGCTTCGATCAGCGCATCCTCATCCACCACGGTGCCGCGGGCGATGTTGACGAAGACGACGCCCGGACGCATGGCGGCGAAGGCGGCGGCATCGACCAGGTTCACGGTGGCATCGGTGTGCGGGACCGTGACCACCACGGCATCGGCTTGGGCGAGGGCCTGGTGCATCTGGGCGGTGGGGACCACGGCATCGAACAGGTCGTTGTGGGCGCGGGAGCGGGCGGGATCGCGGGCGACGGCGGTGACGTGCATGTCGAAAGCGCGGGCGAGGCGGGCGCAGCCGCGGGCGAGGTCGCCGGCGCCGATGATGACCAGGCGGCGGCCGGCCACTTCCGGACCGCAGCTGCGGATCCAGCTATGCGCCTTCTGCTCGGCCTGGAGATGGGCGAGGCCGCGCCAATGCGCGAGCAGGGCCATGAAGGTGAATTCGGCGAGCGGGCGGGCGTGCACGCCGCGGGCGGTGGTGACGAGGATGTCGCGTTCGGCGAGGCCCATGGTCTTCACGTATTGGCCGACGCCGGTGCTGGTGGTTTGGATCCATTTCAGCTTGGCGAGCAGCGGCAGTTCTTCCGCGGCCGGGAGGTCCCACAGGATGTCGGCTTCCGCGAGCATCTCCTTCCAGCGCTGCTGCTGCAGGTGGGTGCGGGTGAAGCCGTCGATGCCCTTGTGGTCGGCGGTGTAGCGGGTGGGGGGCAGGAGGGCGGGGTCGTAGAGCACTTCCAGCGAGGGATGCGTCTCGCGGATGGTGGCGACGTGCTCGGCTTCGAGGGGGGAGGCGATCATGATGGTATGGGTCATGGCGCTTTGTAGCGCGGGGTTTGGGGCGGTGAGGAGTCTGGGCCGGTGGCGAGGCTAGAGCTTTTCCCAGACGCCGGTTTCCTCATCGAGCCGGTCGTGCTCCAGGGCGCGGAAATCCATGGTGGAGACGAGGCCGAGCACCTTGCCGTGGGCCACGACGGGGACGTGGCGGAAGCCGCCATCGTGCATCAGGCGCAGGGCCTCGATGGCGGTGAGGGTGGGGGGCATGTGGGCGGGGCTGCGGGTCATGACCGTTGCGAGATGGGTGTGGGCGGGGCTTTTGCCTTCGGCGAGGAGGCGGACGACGTCTCGGCCGGTGAAGATGCCTTCGAGGGTGCCGTGGGCGTCGGTGATCATGACGGCGCCGATGCGGTGTGTGTGCATCTCCTGGCATGCCTGCTGCACCGTGGCGGTGGCGGGCAGGGTGACGGGCTGGCGCCGGACGACGTCGCCGATCTTGCGCTGGGCCATGTTCGCCTCCTGGGTTTGGGGGAGTGTGACGGTTGGATGACGGCGGGGCGTTGATCTGGCTCAACCCGGCTTTCGCGGTGCGGTTGCGGGACGTATGGTTCCGGCAACGATGTGGAGGCGGAGATGCGGTGGCTGGTGCTGGCGGTTGTGGCGGGGTTGGCGGGGTGCGCGCCGCCGGTGGAGCGGCCGGGTTGGGTGCGGCCGGAGCTGGATGCGGCCTGGCTGGCCGGGAGCGGGGTGCGGTGGCCGCCGGATGACGGGTTCCGTGGGGCGGCGGTGCCGATCGTGCTGCCGGCGGGGGTGCTGCTGGACCGGTTCGGGGCGGATACCGGGCGGTTCCTGAGCCCGAAGGGGGCGGCGTTCCGGGCGCGGGCGCTGCCGAGCGTGTGCGCGGGGCAGGCCTATTCGGTGTTTCGGGTGGCGAGCCCGCTGCCGGTGTGGATCGGCAAGGCGGCTGCGTGGTTCGACGAGCCCGGCGGGGCGACGCAGGTGCAGGTTGACGCGACGGTGGCGCAGCTTCTGGCCGATGGGGTGCTGGTGCGGATGCCGGCTTCGGCCGCGCCTTGTTGATATTGCGATAACGCAATGAAAAGGGCGTGGGTGGGCTATTCGGGTTCCCAGGGTCGCCAGAGGCCGTGGCGCTTGGCGTAGCGGATGGCCTTGAGGACGTAGGGGCGGAAGGGCTGGTCGCCGGGGGCGAGGCCGGGGCTGGGGCCGCGGGCGCGGGGCGGTTTGGCGGGTTTGGGCCGGGCCGGCCTGGGGCGCGGGGGCAGGCGCAGGGCGGCGGGGAGCTCGGTGCCGAGCATGCGGCAGAGCGGGCGCAGGGTGCGGGTGGCGCCGGGCGAGGCGGCGATGAGGGCGGCGGCGCCGGGGCGGGCGAGGAGGCATTCGAGCTGGGAG
>CANHKG010000009.1 GCA_947460455.1 Rhodospirillales bacterium
ATCACCGCCCAGGCGATCATGGCCAGGGCGAAGGTGAGCATCGGCGCCATCAGGAACAGGGCGCGGTTGGCGCCCGTGGGGATGATCGTTTCCTTCATGATCATCTTGATGGCGTCGGCGAAGGGCTGCAGCAGGCCGAAGGGGCCCACCACGTTGGGGCCGCGGCGCAGCTGGATGGCGGCCATGATCTTGCGTTCGGCCAGCGTCATCATCGCCACGGCCACCAGCAGCGGGCCCAGGATCAGCAGCGCCTTGAGCACCGTCAGGATCAGGATGCCGAACGGGTTCGTCGTGAAGAACTCAACCATCGGGGCCTACTCCGCCGCCGCGGCGCGGGCGGGGGTGGCGAAGGTCTCGGTGCATTCGGCCATGGTGGGGCTCGCACGGCTGATCGGGTCGGTCTGGTAGTAGTTGGGCACGGGAGACACGAACGGCGCCGCCGCCACGGCCGAGGCATCGCCGGCGGGGCCGGTGAGGTCGGTGCAGCCGAAGCGCGGCAGGATGTCCACACGGGCAAACACGGGGTTGGTCTGCTCCAGCCGCGCGCGCAGCGCCTCAATGCTGTCGTAGGGCAGGGTCTTGCCGGCGACGGCCGAGAAAGCGCGGATGATCGCCCAGTCCGGCCTGGCCTCGCCAGGCGGATACACGGCGAGCTGGCCGCGCTGCACCCGGCCTTCGGTGTTCACGTAGGTGCCGTTCTTCTCGGTATAGGCAGCCCCCGGCAGGATCACGTCTGCTCGGGCCGCACCGCGGTCGCCATGGTGGCCCTGATAGACCACGAAGGTGTTGGCGCCGATCTTCGCGGTGTCGAGCTCATCCGCGCCCAGCAGCCACAGCACGTCCACGCCGCCGCCCAGCATGGCGGAAAGGCCCTTACCGCCCTTGCCCGGCAGGAAGCCAAGATCAAGGCCGCCAACGCGCGAGGCCGCATGATGCAGCACGTTGAAGCCGTGCCACTCCGGCGTCAGCATGTGGCTGCCCGCGGCCAGCGCCCAGCAAGCGGCCAGGATCGCCGCGCCATCCGGCCGCGCCAGCGCACCGGCACCCAGGATCAGCATCGGCTTCTTGGCATTCTTCAGCACCCCAGCGAAGGGGTGGCTGCCGTCGCGCAGCCCGGCCAGCAGCGCGGGCGCATTGCCCAGCATCTGCGCGGGATAGGTCAGGTCCAGCTCGGGCCCGATCGCCGCCACGGTGAGGCCACCGGCCAGCCAGCGCTTGCGGATGCGCGCGTTCACCAGCGGCGCCTCGGTGCGCGGGTTGGTGCCCACCAGCAGGATGGCGTCCGCCTCCTCGATGCCCGCGATCGAGGTGTTGAAGGTATAGAAGTCGCGGCGGGACACATCGGTGTCCGCCCCGTCCTGCCGGCAATCGAGGTTCTGCGAGCCCAGCGCGCTCATCAGATCCTTCAGCGCCAGCATGCTCTCGGCATCGGCCAGGTTGCCGGCAATGGCACCGATCTTGTCGCCCGCCACGCCCTGCACCCGCGCGGCGATGGCGGCGAAGGCCTCGGTCCAGCTGGCCTTCGCCATGCGGCCGTCGCGCTTCACCCAGCAGCTATCGAGGCGGCGGCGCTTCAGCCCATCGACGGCGAAGCGGGACTTGTCGGCCAGCCACTCCTCGTTCACGTCCTCATTGAGGCGCGGCAGCACGCGCAGCACCTCGGGCCCGCGCGCATCCACGCGGATGGAGGCACCGACGGCATCCAGCACGTCCACGCTGTCGGTCTTGTTCAGCTCCCACGGCCTCGCAACGAACGCATACGGCTTGGAGGTGAGCGCACCCACCGGACAGATATCGATCAGGTTGCCGGAGAGCTCGGAGGACAGGGCCTTTTCCACATAGGTGCCCACTTCCATCGTCTCGCCGCGCGCCGTGGCGCCGAGTTCGGGCACGCCGGCGATCTCGGCGGAGAAGCGGATGCAACGCGTGCAGTGGATGCAGCGCGTCATCACCGTCTTCACCAGCGGGCCGAGGTTCTTGTCCTTCACGGCGCGCTTGTGCTCGTCGTAGCGCGAGGTGTCGCGGCCGTAGCCGACGGCCTGGTCCTGCAGGTCGCACTCGCCGCCCTGGTCGCAGATCGGGCAATCCAGCGGGTGGTTGATGAGCAGGAACTCCATCACCCCCTGGCGCGCCTTCACCACCATCGGCGTGTCGGTGTGCACCACCATGCCCTCGGCGACCGGATAGGCGCAGGAGGCGAAGGGCTTGGGCGGCGCCTTCTCGATCTCCACCAGGCACATGCGGCAATTGCCGGCAACCGACAGGCGCTCGTGGTAGCAGAAGCGCGGCACTTCCTTGCCGGCGGCCTCGCAGGCCTGCAGCACGTTGGAGCCGGGCGGGACATCGACATCGATGCCGTCGACGGTGACTTTCACCATGATGGCTTACTCCGCGGCCATGCGCGCAGCGCCGCGCGACTTGTACTGCTGGATGCGTTCCAGCATCAGCGGCCGGAAATGCCGGATCAGGCCCTGGATCGGCCAGGCGGCGGCATCGCCCAGGGCGCAGATCGTGTGCCCTTCCACCTGCTTGGTCACCTGTTCCAGCGTGTCGATCTCGTCCGGCTCGGCGCGGCCCTGCACCATGCGGTTCATCACCCGCATCATCCAGCCGGTGCCCTCGCGGCACGGCGTGCACTGGCCGCAGCTCTCATGCTTGTAGAAGGCCGAGAGGCGGGCGATGGCGCGGATCACGTCGGTCGACTTGTCCATCACGATCACCGCCGCGGTGCCGAGGCCCGAACGCACTTCGCGCAGGCTGTCGAAATCCATCAGGATGGTGTCGCAGGTCGCCTTGGGCAGCAGCGGAACCGAGGCGCCGCCGGGGATCACCGCCAGCAGATTGTCCCAGCCGCCGCGCACGCCGCCGGCGTATTTCTCGATCAGCTCCTTCAGCGGAATGCCGAGTTCTTCCTCAACGTTGCACGGCTTGTTCACGTGGCCGGAAATGCAGAACAGCTTGGTGCCCGCGTTCTTCGGCCGGCCGAGTGCCGAGAACCACGCGGCCCCGCGGCGCAGGATGGTCGGCGCCACCGCGATGCTCTCCACGTTGTTCACCGTGGTGGGGCAGCCATACAGGCCAACCGCCGCCGGGAAAGGCGGCTTCAGGCGCGGCATGCCCTTCTTGCCTTCCAGGCTCTCGATCAGCGCGGTTTCCTCGCCACAGATATAGGCGCCGGCGCCGCGATGCACGTAGCAGTCGAAATCCCAGCCGGAGCCGCAGGCGTTCTTGCCGATCAGCCCGGCTTCATAGGCCTCATCAACCGCCTGCTGCAGGTGCTTGGCTTCGTTGGTGAATTCACCGCGCACATAGATGTAGCAAGCGTGCGCACCCATCGCGAAGCTGGCGAGCAGGCAGCCTTCCACCAGCTTGTGCGGGTCATGCCGCAGAATGTCGCGGTCCTTGCAGGTGCCGGGCTCGGATTCGTCGGCGTTCACCACCAGGTAGTGCGGCCGCGCCCCGATCTCCTTGGGCATGAACGACCATTTCATGCCGGTGGGGAACCCTGCCCCGCCGCGCCCACGCAGGCCGGAGGCCTTCATTTCCTCGATAATCGCATCGCGCCCACGCGCGATGATCTCCTTGGTCCCGTCCCAATCGCCCCGCGCCCGCGCACCGGCCAGCCGCCAGTCATGCACGCCGTAGAGGTTGGTGAAGATCCGGTCCTGATCGCTCAGCATCGGCTACTGCGCCTTCGCGAAAGAGAGAGTGGTCAGCGTGATCGGCCCGCCGTCCGGCGCCGAGGTCTGCCGCCCGGACATGGAGCCCGGCTTCGGGATCTCGCCGCGCCGCAATGCCTCGATCAGCGCCTTTGTCTTCTCGGCGTCCATGTCTTCGTAGAAATCGTCGTTCACCTGCAGGATCGGGGCGTTCACGCAGGCACCGAGGCATTCCACCTCGGTCATGGAGAACAGGCCATCGGCGCTGACCTCCTTCCAGCCCTTGAGCCCGGTCGCCGAGCGGGAGGCGGCCACCACGTCATCGGATCCGCGCAGCCAGCACGGGGTGGTGGTGCACAGCTGCAGGTGGAACTTGCCCACCGGGGCCGTGTTGAACATCAGGTAGAAGGTGCACACCTCGTACACGCGGATCGGCGCGATTTCGAGGATGCGGGCGATCTCGTCCATCGCCTTCACCGGCACCCAAGCACTGTTGGTCTGGCGCCCCATCTGCCGTTGGGCGATCCACAGCAGCGGCAGCACGCCACTGGCCTGTTTCCCGGCCGGGTATTTCGCGATGGTGGTCGCGATCTCGGCCTCGCTCTCCGCGTCGAAGGCGAAGCTCTCGGGCTGTTCGAAGGCGGCGGTCGCTGTTTCGGCCATCTGGATTACCTGTCGATCTCGCCGAACACGATGTCGAGCGACCCGATGATCGCGACCGCGTCGGCCAGCATGTGCCGCTTGGAAAGGAATTCCGTCGCCTGCAGGTGCGCGAATCCGGTCGGGCGGATCTTGCAGCGATACGGGCGGTTGGTGCCGTCGGCCACCAGATACACGCCAAACTCGCCCTTGGGCGACTCCACGGCGGTGTAGGTGGCGCCGGCGGGCACGTGGAACCCCTCGGTGAACAGCTTGAAGTGGTGGATCAGCGCTTCCATCGAACGCTTCATCTCGGCGCGCGACGGCGGCGTGATCTTGTTGTCCGCCACCTTCACCGGGCCGGGCTTCATCCGGTCCAGGCACTGGCGCACGATCTTGGCGCTCTCGCGCATCTCGGCCACGCGGACCAGATAGCGGTCGTAGCAATCGCCGTTGCGGCCCACCGGCACCATGAAGTCCAGCTGGTCGTACATCTCATAGGGCTGCGACCGGCGCAGATCCCATGGCACGCCACTGGCGCGCAGGCAGGGGCCGGAGAAGCCCCAGGCCAGCGCATTCTCCGGGCTCATCACACCGATATCCACGGTGCGCTGCTTCCAGATGCGATTGCCGGTCAGCAGGCCTTCCAGGTCGTCGATGAACTTCGGGAAGCCTTCCAGCCACTCGCCGATACGCTCTTCCAGCCCCGCCGGCAGGTCCTTGGCCACGCCGCCGGTGCGGAAGTAGTTGGCGTGCAGCCGCGCGCCGGAGGCCGCCTCGTAGAACTCCATCAGCTTCTCGCGCTCTTCGAAGCCCCAGAGCGCCGGCGTGATGGCGCCGACATCAAGCGCGTAGGTGGTGAGGTTCAGCAGGTGGTTCAGGATGCGGGTGATCTCGCTGAACAGCGTGCGAATCCACTTCGCCCGCTCCGGCGCCTCGATGCCCAGCAGCTTCTCGGTGGCCAGGGCGAAGGCGTGCTCCTGGCTCATCGGGCTCACGTAGTCCAGGCGGTCGAAATACGGCATCGCCTGGATGTAGCTCTTGTATTCGATGAGCTTTTCCGTGCCGCGGTGCAGCAGGCCGATATGCGGGTCGGCGCGTTCGACGACCTCGCCGTCCATCTCCAGGATCAGGCGCAGCACGCCATGGGCCGCGGGATGCTGCGGGCCGAAATTGATCGCGTGGCTGTCGATCTCAACCGTGCGCTTGCCGCCCTCGGCGGGTTCCTCGGTGGTCGTGCTGAGGCTCATGGCGCGCCTCCCTGCTTGCGCGGCGGCACCTTCTCGTCACCGGGCAGCGTGGTCATGGCTTCCCAGGGCGAGAGGAAGTCGAAGTTGCGGAAATCCTGCGTCAGCCGCACCGGCTCGTACACCACCTGGCCGCGCTCGGGGTCGTAGCGGACCTCCACGTAGCCGGTCAGCGGGAAGTCCTTGCGCAGCGGATGCCCCTCGAAGCCGTAGTCGGTCAGGATGCGGCGCAAATCGGGCTGGCCCGAGAACACGATGCCATAAAGGTCCCAGGCCTCGCGTTCCCACCAGGTCGCCACCGGCCAGATCGTATGCACGGAGGGCACCGGCGCAGATTCGTCGGTGGTGACGATCACCCGGATGCGCTGGTTCAGCGAGACGGAGAGCAAGTTGTAGACCACGTCGAATCGCTCAACGCGCTGCGGCCAGTCCACGCCGCAAATATCCATCAACTGCTCGAAGGCGCAGTCCTCGTGGTCGCGCAGCGCGGTCATCAGCGCGGGCACCGAGTCGCGATGGGCGCGCACCACCACTTCGCCATTCTCGATGGCGGTCGAAATCACGCCCGGCAGGCCGGCCACGCTGGCGGCCAGAACCTCGTGCGGTGTGGGCGGGGCGACAGGCGCCACCTCGCCAGCCTGATTCTCGTCAGCCACGAAGGATGGTCCCCGTGCGGTTGATCTTCTTCTGCAACTGCATGATCCCGTACACCAGCGCCTCCGCCGTCGGCGGGCAGCCAGGCACGTACACGTCCACCGGCACCACGCGGTCGCAGCCGCGCACCACCGAGTAGGAATAGTGGTAATAGCCGCCGCCATTGGCGCAGCTGCCCATGCTGATCACCCAGCGCGGCTCCGGCATCTGGTCGTAGACCTTGCGCAGGGCCGGGGCCATCTTGTTGGTCAGCGTGCCGGCCACGATCATCACGTCGCTCTGGCGCGGCGAGGCGCGCGGAATCACGCCCATGCGGTCCAGGTCGTAGCGCGGCATGTAGGCGTGGATCATCTCCACCGCGCAGCAGGCCAGGCCGAAGGTCATCGGCCACAGGCTGCCGGTGCGCGCCCAGTTCACGAGCTTGTCGAGGTTGGCCACCACGAAGCCCTTGTCCTCGATTTCGCCGGTGATGCCCTTGATCACCGCGTCCTGCCCGGGCCCAGGCGGCAGCACGCCGCCGGCTCCGATTTGCGTGACACTCATGTCGTCACTCCCAATCGAGCGCACCCTTGCGCCACTCGTAGATGAAGCCAACGGTCAGCACGCCCAGGAAGGCCAGCATCGACCAGAAGCCGAATACCCCGATGCTCCCGAGCGAGACCGCCCACGGGAACAGGAAGGCCACTTCAAGGTCGAAGATGATGAACAGGATGGCCACCAGGTAGAACCGCACGTCGAAGCGCCGGCGCGCATCGTCGAACGCCTCGAACCCGCATTCATAGGCCGACAGCTTTTCGGCATAGGGCTTCTGCCGTGCGGCCAGCAGGGAGCCACCCACCATGGCCAGGGCGATCACCGCGGCGATGCCCATGAACACCAGGATAGGGAAGTATTCGAACAGCACCGGAGACATCGCACCCTACCCTTTCCCGCCGGCACGCCACCACGCAGCACCCGGCGGGAAATACCGCGGCGCAGCGCGGCCGGACATTAGCCGCAACCGATGCCCACTGCCATAGGGCACGCAACGCCAATTTCAATATTCGACCGATGGCGGATATGCCTGCCCGCGCCCCTTTTCAGGACGAAAAATTCACCAATGGCAGGGAGGGAATCGCTGGCGCGAGTGACGGGGCTCGAACCCGCGACCTCCGGCGTGACAGGCCGGCGCTCTAACCAACTGAGCTACACCCGCATCCAGCGAGGCCCGGGATTTAGGGGGTGGCCGCGCGCCCGTCAAGCGACTAGGCCAGCCTTTCCGACAAATCTTTCCTGCCATGCAAATGCGTGCGGGATGAGGCAGGTGGGATGGCCGGGGAATGGGCGGTGACGGGATCGAACCGCCGACCCTCTCGGTGTAAACGAGACGCTCTACCGCTGAGCTAACCGCCCCTAGAGCAACAGCCGATGGAATGGGTCCATTCGATCGGCTTAGGTTGCTCGCCCAGACAAAGGGCTAGAGTGGTGCCAGCCGTCCATCAGGCCGGCACCACGCTAGCCGCAGCAAACTAGGCGCGTGGCGCGCGCTCGGCAACGCCCAACCACCTTCTTTCGCATGCCAAAAACGCAACGGCCCGCCCGAGTCGCCCCGGGCGAGCCGTGCCATTCAAACGTGCAGGTCCTAGTGCGGCAGGGAGGCCGCAGCAGGCTCGGCCGGCTTCACCGGGGCTTCCTCCGGCTCCACCCACTCAATGGGCTCCGGCTTGCGCACAAGGGCTTGGGCGATCACCTCGTCCACGTGGGAGACGGGGATGATCTTCAGTTCCTTCTTCACGTTGTCCGGGATGTCGGCCAGGTCCTTCTCGTTCTCCTTCGGGATGAACACCGTGGTGATCCCTGCCCGGAGCGCCGCAAGAAGCTTCTCCTTCAGCCCGCCGATCGGCAGCACCCGGCCACGCAGCGTGATCTCGCCCGTCATGGCCACGTCGCGCCGCACCGGGATGCCCGTCATCACCGAGACGATGGAGGTCGCCATGGCGATGCCCGCACTCGGCCCGTCCTTCGGAGTCGCCCCTTCCGGCACATGCACGTGGATGTCGCGCTTCTCGAAGATGGTCGGCTTGATGCCGAAGGTGATCGAACGGCTGCGCACATAGCTCAGTGCCGCCGAAACGCTCTCCTGCATCACGTCGCCCAGCTTGCCGGTGTGCTTCACGGCACCCTTGCCCGGCAGCAGCACGCTCTCGATGGTCAGGATCTCGCCGCCCACCTCGGTCCAGGCCAGGCCCGTCACCGCGCCGACCATGTCTTCCGACTCGGCCTCGCCGTAGCGGAACTTGCGCACGCCGGCATATTTCTCGAGGTTCTTGCCGGTGACCGCCACCTTCTTGGTCTTGGTGGTCACGATCTCCTTCACCGCCTTGCGCGCCAGCCCCGCGAGCTCGCGCTCCAGGTTCCGCACGCCGGCCTCGCGGGTGTAGTAGCGGATCAGGTGGCGCAGTGCCTCGTCGGTCACGCTCCACTCGCCGGCCTTCAGGCTGTGCGCATCGGCCTGCTTCTGCACCAAGTGCTGCTTGGCGATGCCCACCTTCTCATCTTCGGTGTAGCCGGCGATGCGGATGATCTCCATGCGATCCAGCAGCGGCTGCGGCATGCGCAGGCTGTTGGCGGTCGTCACGAACATCACGTCCGACAGGTCGTAATCCACCTCCAGGTAGTGGTCGGCGAAGGTGGAGTTCTGCTCGGGGTCCAGCACTTCGAGCAGCGCGCTCGAAGGGTCGCCCCGCCAATCGGCGCCCAGCTTGTCGATCTCGTCCAGCAGGAACAGCGGGTTGCTGGTCTTGGCCTTCTTCATGCCCTGGATCACCTTGCCAGGCATGGAGCCGATATAGGTGCGGCGATGGCCACGAACCTCGGCCTCGTCGCGCACGCCGCCGAGGGACATGCGCACGAAGCTGCGCCCGGTCGCCTTGGCGATGGACTTGCCGAGCGAGGTCTTGCCCACGCCGGGCGGGCCCACCAGGCACAGGATCGGACCGCGGACCTTCTGGCTGCGCGACTGCACCGCCAGGTATTCCAGGATGCGCTCCTTGACCTTGTCCAGCCCGAAATGGTCGGCGTTGAGGACCTTCTCGGCCTCGTTCACGTCGTTCTTGACCTTGCTGCGCTTCTTCCAGGGGATCGACAGGATCCAATCCAGGTAGTTGCGCACCACGGTGGCCTCGGCGCTCATCGGGCTCATGGTGCGCAGCTTCTTCAGCTCGCCCAGCGCCTTCTCGCGCGCTTCCTTGGAGAGCTTGGTCTTCTTGATGCGGGCTTCCAGCTCGGCGGTCTCGTCCTTGCCGTCCTCGCCCTCGCCCAGCTCCTTCTGGATCGCCTTCAGCTGCTCGTTCAGATAGTACTCGCGCTGGGTCTTCTCCATCTGCCGCTTCACGCGGTTGCGGATGCGCTTCTCCACCTGGAGCACGCCGATCTCGCTCTCCATGTGGCCGAACACGCGCTCCAGCCGCTCGCCCACGCGCGGGGTTTCCAGCAGCTCCTGCTTCTCGGGGATCTTGAGGTTCAGGTGCTGCGCGATGCTGTCGGCCAGCTTGCTCGGGTCGTCGATCTGGTTCAGCGAAACCAGCACCTCCGGCGCGATCTTCTTGTTCAGCTTGATGTACTGCTCGAACTGGCTGACGACCGTGCGGCCGAGCGCATCCAGCTCCTTCGCCTCGCTCTCGCGGTCCGGCATCGGCTCCACGAAGGCCTCGAAATAATGCTCGGTTTCCTTGAACGCGGTGATCTTGGCGCGCTTGCCGCCTTCCACCAGCACCTTCACCGTGCCGTCCGGCAGCTTCAGCAGCTGCAGGATCGTAGAGACGGTGCCGATACGGTAGATGTCGTCGGCGGAGGGGTCGTCCTGGGCGGCGTTCTTCTGGGCCACCAGCAGGATCTGCTTGTCTTCCTTCATCACCGCTTCCAGCGCGCGGACGGATTTCTCGCGGCCCACGAACAGCGGCACGATCATGTGCGGGAAAACGACGATATCGCGCAGCGGCAGCACCGGGAGCAACTCGCCGGCGGCCTGGCTGGCCTTCTCGGGCGCGGGCCCGGGCTCGGACTTGTCGGACTGAGACATCAAATGACCTCCAAAGGGACAGTCGGTACGCAGACCGCCCCATCCATGGGCACGGGCCGCATCCCCCAGCGCGACATCCAAGCGATCCCGCCGAAGCGGTCGGTCAGAGGCTGAACCGGTAGATGGGCAAAGATATCGTCATGCCCCGCGCATGTCGCAAGAGACCGTGATGCCGACAGTGCTGCCCGGGTTGCCGCACCGCTTGCGCGCCAGTCCCGCCCGTCAAGCGGGCCTTGCCCCCTTGAAGGTGTATCAGGCGCTTGTTTCGGCTTTCTTACCATACAAATACAAGGGGTTAGCGCGGCTTTCGGCCACTTCCCGGTTGATCACCACCTCTTCCACCCCATCCAGGCTGGGCAGGTCGAACATGGTGGACAGCAGGATCTGCTCCATAATGGAGCGCAGGCCGCGCGCACCTGTCTTGCGCTGGATCGCCCGGCGAGAGACGGAGGAGAGCGCATCGTCGGTGAAGCTCAGCTTCACCCCTTCCATCTCGAACAGCCGGCCGTACTGCTTCACCAGCGCGTTCTTCGGCTTGGTCAGGATCTCGATCAGCGCCGCCTCGTCGAGGTCTTCCAGCGTTGCCACCACCGGCAGGCGGCCGATGAACTCCGGGATCAACCCGAACTTCAGCAGGTCTTCCGGCTCCACATCGCGCAGCACCGCGCCCATGCGGCGCTCCTCGGGGGCACGCACCTCGGCGCCATAGCCGATCCCCGCGCCCTTGCCGCGCCCGGAGATGATCTTGTCGAGCCCCGAAAAGGCGCCGCCGCAGATGAACAGGATGTTCGTGGTATCCACCTGCAGGAATTCCTGCTGCGGATGCTTGCGCCCGCCCTGCGGCGGCACGGAGGCCACGGTGCCCTCCATGATCTTCAGCAGCGCCTGCTGCACGCCCTCGCCCGACACGTCGCGCGTGATGGAGGGGTTGTCAGACTTGCGGCTGATCTTGTCGACCTCGTCGATATAGACGATGCCGCGCTGCGCCCGCTCCACGTTGTAATCGGCAGCCTGCAGCAGCTTGAGGATGATGTTCTCCACATCCTCGCCCACATAGCCGGCCTCGGTCAGCGTGGTCGCGTCCGCCATGGTGAACGGCACGTCGAGAATACGGGCCAGCGTCTGCGCCAGCAGCGTCTTGCCAGAGCCGGTGGGGCCCAGCAGCAGGATGTTGGACTTCGCGATCTCAACGTCGTTGTTCTTCGCGCCATGCGCCAGGCGCTTGTAATGGTTGTGCACCGCCACGCTCAGCACGCGCTTGGCGTGGAGCTGCCCGATCACATAATCGTCAAGAACCTTGCAGATTTCCTTGGGCGTCGGCACGCCATCGCGGGATTTCACAAGAGTCGTCTTGTGTTCCTCGCGGATGATGTCCATGCACAGCTCAACGCATTCATCACAGATGAATACGGTGGGGCCCGCGATCAGCTTGCGAACCTCGTGCTGGGACTTGCCGCAGAACGAGCAGTAGAGGGTGTTCTTCGAGTCGCCGGACTTGCTCATACGCCCTCCTGTCCCGCAGCGGCGGGAACGATCGGCCTCAAGTCTAGACCCCGGCCGGAAGCGGGGGCAAGAACCCGCCCGCCGGAACCAAAGGGACCACGTTCAACGTAATGCACACAGCGTGCCGGGAAAGCCCCGGCACCGATGCCCGCGATCAGGACCGCGCATCCGGATCAACCGGCGGCGGGCGGTTCTCAACCACCTCGTCCACCAGCCCGAACTCACGCGCCTCAACGGCCGACATGTACGTGTCACGCTCCAGCTTGCGCTCGATTGCCTCGATCGGCTGGCCGGTGTGGCGCACATAGATGCCGTTCAGCAGCGCGCGGGTCTTGAGGATCTCGCGCGCCTGGATCTCGATATCCGTCGCCTGGCCCTGCGCACCGCCGGAAGGCTGATGCACCATGATGCGCGAATACGGCAGCGCGAAACGCTTGCCCTTCGCACCCGCCGTCAGCAGCAGGCTGCCCATGGAGGCGGCCTGGCCGATGCACACGGTGGAAACCGGGCTGCGGATGTATTGCATCGTGTCGTAGATCGCGAGCCCGGCCGAAACCACGCCGCCCGGCGAGTTGATGTAGAACGAGATCTCCTTCGCCGGATTCTCGCTCTCCAGGAACAGCAACTGGGCGCAGATCAGCGACGCCACGCCGTCGTAAACCGGCCCGGTCAGAAAGATGATCCGCTCCTTCAGCAGGCGCGAATAAATGTCGAAGGCCCGCTCGCCACGCGCCGTCTGCTCGACGACCATGGGAACCAAGGCGTTGTTGTAGACGTCTACGGGATCACGATCCCACATGTTCTCGAACCTTCCGATGCTGCCGACCACCCATCAACGGTGAACGCGCCGGCTGACACAACCACGATAACGGCCGCACGTTAAGTAGGCACGAACGCCCCGCCCCGAAAGGGCGAAGCCGGGGCCGATGCATGTCGGGGCAGGGCGGCGCTGCGTGCGCGGCTGCCGCCCTTGCGCGCCCCCTGCCCGGCTGATCAGGCCGCGGCGGCGGCCTCGGGCTCGCGCATCAGCTCCTCGGCGGTCACGTCCTGGTTGGTCACCTTGGCCAGCTCCAGGATGAAATCGACCACCTTCTCCTCGAAGATCGGCCCGCGCAGCGTCTCGGCCACGTTCGGGTTCTTGCGGAACAGGTCCATGATCTGCTGCTCCTGGCCCGGATAGCGGCCGGCCTCGGCGCGCATCGCCCGCATCATCTCGTCCGGCGTCACCTCGATGGACTTGGAACGGCCGATCTCGGCCAGCAGCAGGCCCAGGCGCACGCGGCGGTCGGCGATCGCCTTGTATTCGGCCTTCAGCGTGTCCTCGTCCTTCGCCTTGTCTTCCTCGTCCAGCTGGCCGCGCTCGCGGTCCTGCTGCAGGCGCTGCCAGATCGCGTCGAACTCGCCGGTCGCCATCGTCTCGGGAATCGGGAAGCTCGCCTGCGCCGCCAGGGCATCCAGCAGCTGGCGCTTCACGCGCATGCGGCTCACCTGGTCGTATTCGCGCTGGATCTGGCCGCGGATCAGCTCCTTCATCTCGTCCAGCGTCTCGAAGCCGAACTTCTTGGCCATCTCGTCGTCCACCGCCGGCAGCACGGGCTGCTTCAGCTTCTTGGTCGTGATGTCGAAGGTCGCTTCCTTGCCCGCCAGCTCCGCCGCGCCGTACTCGGCCGGGAAGGTCACGGTGATGGTCTTGCTCTCGCCGGCGGTCATGCCCTCCAGCTGCTCGGTGAAGCCGGGGATGAACCCGTCGCCGCCGACTTCGATATCCATGTCGTTGGCGGCACCGCCGGGGAACGGCTCGCCGGCCAGCTTGCCCACGAAATCGCACACCAGCACTTCGCCCTTGGCGGCCGGGCGCGCTTCTTCCACGTCCACCATCTCACGGGCACGCGTGGCCATCTGGGTCAGCGCCTCGTCCACCTTGTCGTCGCCCGGGGTGGCCTTCAGGCGGGTCAGCTCGATCGTGCCGAAATCCGGCAGCGCGATATCGGGCAGCAGTTCCAGCTCCACCTTGAACTCAAGGTCCTTGGCCTCTTCCAGCGAGACCACTTCCACCTTCGGCTGGGTGGCGGCGCGCAGGCCGCGATCGGTCAGCACCTGGCGCGTGGCATCGTTCACGCTCTCTTCCAGCACCTCGGCCATCACAGCACTGCCGAAGCGGGTCTTCACCACGCCCATCGGCACCTTGCCCGGCCGGAAGCCCGGCAGCTTCACCGTTTTGCTGAGCTCCGTCAGCCGGTTGGCGCGCTTGCCTTCGATATCGGCGGCAGGCACCACGATCGTGAAGCCGCGCTTCAGCCCCTCGGAAAGCGTCTCGGTGACCTGCATTTGTCGGAAATCCTCGTCCATCCGGCCGCGCAAGCGGCGTTCGCAATTCGAAGCCAGGAGTGGCCCCGCGGGAAAAGCGTGGTGCGGGCGAAGGGACTTGAACCCCCACGGCTTGCGCCACCAGAACCTAAATCTGGCGTGTCTACCAGTTTCACCACGCCCGCAGCCCCGCTTGGGCTCACTGCAACCGTGAGCGGGCGCGTTTAGCGCAACCGCGCCCCTCTCACAAGTCGCCCCCTCACATACGCCCGCCCGACAGCGGTGAACATGCCACCGCCGTCACCCGTGCCAGGCGATACAGCCGCACCGCCGCCAGGGTCGCGCCGGGCACCGCGCCCGCCACATGGCGTAAGACCGGCATGTGCTGCAACAGCTGGTCGGACAGGCCCTGCGTCAGCAATTCCACCCCCGCCGTGCCGGCCGCGGTCGCCACCACGCGCCGCGCCAGCGCCCAGGTCGCCACCGCGCCGGGCCGCAACCCATGGATCGCCGCCACCTCCCGCACCAGCCGCACCCCGCGCCAGCCGGCCAGCAGCGCATCCAGCGCCGGGTGCGGCGCCAGCGCCACCAGTGCCCCTGCCTGCAGCGCCGCACGCTGCCCCGCCTGCCCCGCCGCCTCGGTCAACGGGCCGGTCACGTGCAGTTGCAGGGCCGCGCGCAGTTCCACCACGCTTCCGGCCCGGCCCACCGCCGCCCGCGCCGCGGCGGGGTCGCGCAGCCGCGCCGAAACCTGCCCCACCCAGCCCAGCGCCGCCGCCCGCGCCGGCTCCAGCCCGCCGCCCTCCAGCAACGCCCGCAGCCGATCCACCCGCGCCAGCGCCCGCCAGGCCCGCCATTCCACCGACAGCGCCCAGAAGATCATCGCCGCCGCGGCCCCGAGCACCGCCGAGGCAGCCCAGCCATAGGCCGCCGCCCGGTCGAACGCCGCCAGCACCAGCTCCACCGCCGAAAGCCCGATCCAGCCCAGCAGCAGCAGCGCCACGCCACCCACCAGCCAGGCCAGGCTCGACGTGCCAACACGCTGCCGCACCGCCCCCGGCGCCCACTCCGGCTCGATCGCCGAAGGCGCCCCCGGCAGCGGCTCCAGCAGCACCGGCCGCCGCGGCGCCTCCGCCACCGGGGCAGCTTGGGCCTCGTCCACGAATCCTGGCTTCCGGCCGCTCACAGCAGGTCTCCCAGCAGCGCCACGAGAATTCCGTCCAGACCGATATGGGGAACCCCAACCCCGCGTTCAGCCTCGATCCGCGGCGGACGGAACACCGGCAGCTCGAAGTAATCCCCGCTCCAGAACCCTTCCGGCGGCCAGCCCGGCGGCACATCGCCCACGAAATACGGCCGCGCCCGGTCCTCACCCACCGGCACGCCCAGCACCACCTCCACATCCCGCCCGCCCAGGGGCACCTTGCCGTCGCGCGTGGCATGGATCGAGGCGGCCACATGCAGGCTCACCCCATCCGAATTTCCCCCTGGGCGCCCCTCCAGCCCGCGTTCGGTCAGCGCCCGCAGCAGATGCAGCAACGCCTCGCGCCGCAGCGCCGGCACGTGGTCCGCCTTGGTCGCCACCACCGCCACCCGCGCGATCGGCGACCGCCCCCAGCCCAGCCACCCCGGCGCCCCGCGCAGCCCGCGGCACAGATCGGCGATCGCATCCGCCGTGTCCTCGAACGCCGCCCGCCCGGCATGCAGCGCGCCCAGCACGTCCACCAGCAATATCTGCCGGTCGAAATCCCGGAACGGCCCCTCGAAGAACCCCGCCCGCATCTCCTCGCGATACGCCTCGAACCGCGCCGCCAGCAGCGCCCCGGCGGAGCCAGGCCGCGGCGACCCGCGCAACGCCACGGGAAAGAACCACAGCAGCGGCACCTCGCCGCGCGGCCCCGGGTTCAGGAACCGCCCGGGCTGCAGGTAGCGCAGCCCCATCCGCCCGCGCAGCGCCTCCAGCGCCTCCCGATACAGCGCATGCCCACGCCGGATCAGCGCCTCATCCGCCAGCGCCTCGGGGTCGAACAGGTCGAGAAACCGCAGGAACCCCTCGGCCGCCCCGGCCCGCGCCGGCGTGCGCAGCCGCGCCAGCATCGCCTCGGCCCAGCCGGCAAAGCTCATGCCGATCAGCGGCAGATCCAGCAGCCATTCCCCGGGATAATCCAGGATATCCAGCCGGATGCGCCTTGGCCCCAGCACCCGCCCCACCGCGGAGCCACGCTCCAGCACGATCTCCAGCGACAGCGCCGCCAGATCCTCGGTCCGTCCGGGCCAGCTCGCCTCCCGCCCGGCCAGCGCCGCCACATGGCCCTCATGGTCGAAGCGCGGCAGCGCCAGGCTCCCCGAAGGCAGCAGCCGCACCGAAACCAGCCGGTTCGCGCCGCCCTGCTCCAGCCGCGCCCGCAATTCCGGCAACGTGTCCCGCCCGCCGGCCAGCGCCAGCAGGTTCTCCACCAGGGATGTGATGAACACCGTCTTGCCCGCCCGGCTCAGCCCGGTCACGGCGAGATGGATGCGCTCCTCATTGACCGCCCGCTCCACCGCCTCCCACGCCACCCCACCCACACGCCGCAGCGGGGCCGAGAGCGTGTCGAGCAGCCCGGCCACGGACCGGGTCAGCTGGCCCGGCTGACCGTGTAGTCGGCCACGTCCATCAGCCGTGCGCGCATGGGGGAGGCAGGGAACACCAGCAGCGCCCGCTTCGCCTCGGCCGCGAACTCGCGTGCCCGCGCCAGCGTGGCCGCAATCGCGCCATGCCGTTCCATCAGCCGCATCGCCTCGGCCAGGTCGGCGTCGGTCTGTTCCAGCTCGCCCACCGTGCGCTGCCAGAACACCCGCTCCGCCGCATCGCCCGCCGCCCAGGCACGCAGCACCGGCAGGGTGATCTTGCCCTCGCGGAAATCGTCACCCACGGTCTTGCCCAGCGTTTCCTGGTCCGCCGCATAATCCAGCGCGTCGTCCACCAGCTGGAAGGCGATGCCCAGGTTCAGCCCGTACTCGGCCAGCCCGCGCTCCTCCGCCTCCGGCCGCGCCGCCACCACCGCGCCCACATGGCACGCCGCCTGGAACAACGCCGCCGTCTTGCCGCGGATCACCTCCAGGTATTTCGCCTCGCCCGCATCCAGGTCGTTCTGGATTACCAGTTGCAGCACCTCGCCCTCGGCGATGGTGGCGGAAGCCCGGCACAGAATGTCCAGCACCCGCAGGGAGCCGTCCTCCACCATCAACTGGAAAGCGCGCGCGAACAGGAAATCGCCCACGAGAACGCTGGCCTTGTTGCCGAACACCGCGTTGGCACTCGCCAGCCCGCGGCGCAGCAGGCTCTCATCCACCACGTCGTCGTGCAGCAGCGTCGCGGTGTGGATGAACTCCACGCAGGCCGCCAGTTTCACATGCCGTGCTTCAGGCGCCTCGTAACCGCACAGCCGCGCTGCCGCCAACGTCAGCAACGGCCGCAACCGCTTGCCGCCGGCGGCCACGATATGCGCCGCCAGCTGCGGAATCAGCGCCACCGGGCTGTCCATCCGCGCCACGATCGCCCGGTTGGTTGCCTCCAGGTCCGCCTGCAGCAGTTCCACCAGCGCGCTCAGCGCATCCGGCGCAGCCTCGCCCCCGGGCGTCGTCGCGGGCGTCGTCTTGGTCACGGGCAGGGTGGCGGCGACGCCCAAGGCGTTCTCCCGAAGATGCTGGAAACAGGGGGTTGCGGCAGGAACGGCGGTCAGCGAGGCTCAGGCACCATATCGGCGGCCCGGAAGAAGGGTCAAGGCAAGCCCTCCCCCGGCCCGACGGGACTCCCTTGCGATGCAAACAGTTACCCTGACCAACGACCCCGTGCGCATCAGTTTCCTGCGCGCCCTGCTGCACGATGCCGGCATCGAGTGCTGGGTGTTCGACGAATTCGCCAGCAGCATGGATGGCAGCATCGGCGCCATCCCCCGCCGCCTCGTCGTCGCCGATGAGGACGCCACGCGCGCCCGCCGCATCCTGGCCGAGTCGGGCCTGGCGTGACCGAACCGGAGCTGACGGAAGGCACGCTGCTCGGCGGCCGCCTGCGCCATGCCCAGCCGCGCCACGGCCACCGCACCGGGCTCGAACCCGTCCTGCTGGCCGCCGCCATTGCCGCCCGCCCGGGCCAGCGCGTGCTGGAAGGCGGCACCGGCTCCGGCGCGGCCCTGCTCTGCCTCGCCGCCCGCATCCCCGGGGTCACCGGCCTCGGCCTGGAACGCGATCCCGCCATGGCCGACCTGGCCCGCGCCAACATCGCCGCCAACGCCCTGCCGGGCCTCGCCATTGCAACCACAGACCTCACCAGCTGGGCCGCCAACGCGCCCTACGACCACGCCTTCGCCAACCCGCCCTGGCACGCCGCCGCCGCCACCCCCTCGCCGAATTCCCAAAAAGACATCGCCCGCCGCGCCACGCCCGAACTGATCGCCGCCTGGGCCCGCAGCCTGGCCCGCGCCCTGCGCCCGCGCGGCACGCTCACGCTGATCCTGGGGGCGGACCACCTGGCCACCGGCCTCGCCGCCCTGGCCGAAGCCGGCTGCGGCAGCCCCGCACTGTTCCCGTTCTGGCCGAAACCCGGCCGCCCCGCCCGCCTGGTGCTGTTGCGCGCCATCCGGGGCGGCCGCGGCCCCACCCGCCTGCTCCCGGGCCTGACGCTCCATCAGCCAGAGGGGCGCTTCACGCCGGAAGCCGACGAAATCCTGCGCGCCGGCGCGGGCCTGCAGCTGTAGCGCTACCTTTGGGCGTCCTGCGGATGCCGCAGAAGCCAAAGCCGCTCATGCGCGGCCACCAGGCTGTCCATGCTGCGCCGCCGGTTCAGGTCGGGGCTCAGCACCCGCCGCCGCAGCATCATCTCCAGCACGTGCAGCAACTGTTCCGCCACCTCGTAGTCGCCCTGGTCGCAGGCATGGTGGAAGGCGATCAGGATCTTGTCCGACAAACGGCGGCTGTAGCGGGGGGCACCCGCGCCGGCGGGGTCGCGCACATCCTCCGTGCGGCGGCCCTGCAGCTCGTCCCCTTCCATGTCGCTCGCCGTACCGTCCATGCCGTTCCTCCTGGCCCTAATCCCCGGGCCGGATAGGTCACCCTAGGGCGAAACGCTTACACATCCGTCTCAACTGCCGCTCTCCAGCCGCGTCTTCAGCGCATCGGCCAGTTCCTGCACTGCCATCCCGTGCCGGAACAAGGCCCGGAACCCGCCATCCGGTCCCACCAGGTAGATGAACGAGGAGTGGTCCATCAGATAATCGCTGGCGTCCTTGGATTTCGTCCGCGCATAGTAAACGCGGTAGGATTTCGCGGCAGCGGCAATCTGCTCCTTGCTGCCGGAAAGACCCACCAGCCGCTCGTCGAACAGTTTCGTGTATTCAGCCAGCGCGGCCGGGGTGTCGCGCTCCGGATCGACCGTGATGAACACCGGCACCAACCGCTGCGCCAGCGGCCCCAGCCGGTCCAGCGCCGCGGAAATCGTCTGCAGGTCGGTGGGGCAGACATCCGGGCAGAAGGTATAGCCGAAATATACCAGCATCCACCGGCCGCGGAAGCTCGCGTCGGTCACGGTTTCGCCAGCCGCATTCACCAGCGTGAACGGCCCGCCCACGGAAACCCCGCCAGGCATCGCGATCCCGATATCACTCAGCCGCGGGGCCTCCCCGCGCCACCACAACGCGCCGCCCACGCCTGCCACCAGCAGGGCGATCAGGCCATAGGCGGCAAGGCGTATGAACTTCAGCATCGGCTTCCCCTGGTGGCACTGGCACAGGCCATAAACCGCCAGGGGAGTATCTGAAAGATGCCACCGCAGAGAAACGGGAGGGTGGCGTCAATCAGCCGTGATCCCGCCTATTCCGCCGGCAGGATCGCCCCGTCCGGCTGCGGCGTCTCGAAGACGTGATCAGCGAACGCTTCCTCCCACGACCCGGTGGTGGAGGCCTTGCTGTACTCGGTGGAGCGGTTCTCGAAGAAATTCGCATGCTCCGGCGCGTTCAGCATGTCGTCCAGCCACGGCAGCGGGTTCTTGTCCACGTGGTACAGCGGCTCCAGCCCCAGCTGCGTCAGCCGCCGGTCGGCGATGAAGCGGATATACTGCTTCACCTCCACCGCGGTCAGACCCTCCACGTTGCCCAGCTCGAAGGCCAGGTCGATGAACGCGTCCTCATGGTCCACGATCGTGGCGCAGGTGAGGTACAGCTCGCGCCGCAGCTCCTCGGTCCAGATCTCCGGGTTCTCCTGCACGAAGGTGCGGAACAGCCGGATCACGGAAAGGCAATGCAGCGTCTCGTCACGCACGCTCCACGAGACGATCTGCCCCATCCCCTTCATCTTCCCGAAGCGCGGGAAGTTCAGCAGGATCGCAAAGCTGGCGAACAGCTGCAGCCCCTCGGTGAACGCCCCGAACGCCGCCAGCGTCTTGGCGATCTCGTGCTTGTTGTCCACCGTGAAGGACTGCATGTAGTCGTACTTGTCCTTCATCTCCTTGTACTTCAGGAACGCCGAGTATTCCAGCTCCGGCATGCCCACGGTATCCAGCAGATGCGAATACGCCGCCACATGAATCGTCTCGATGTTCGAGAACGCCGAGAGCATCATCAGCACTTCCGTCGGCTTGAACACCTGCGAATAGTGCTTCATGTAGCAGTTGTTCACCTCAACGTCGGCCTGGGTGAAGAAGCGGAAGATCTGCGTCAGCAGGTTGCGCTCAGCCGCCGAAAGATTGCGGTGCCAATCCTTCACGTCGTCGGCCAGCGGCACCTCTTCCGGCAGCCAATGCACGCGCTGCTGCGTCAGCCACGCCTCATAGGCCCAGGGATAACGGAACGGCTTGTAAACCGGGTTGCTGGTCAGCAGGTCAAAGCGCACCGGGGTCTCATCGGGGGTATGCGTCGCACTCATCGTCCGGGCTCTCCTGTCTCTGCGAGTCTGCGCCGCACAGTACCATCTCCTGGTCCCCGCACCAACCCGCAGCCCGAATTTTCCACCATATGTTGCGTTTCCGCCGCACACCACCACCAGATGTGGGCAGCCCCTTCAGGGCCGCAACCCCCGGGACTCAGGCTTGATTAACGTTTCTGCGCTAAAGCGAAACAAGACATAAAACGCCGAGGCACGCTTCGTGACGACGTCGACCGCCGCCCCTACGCCCCCCCCCGCACGCCGTCGCCTGCTCTCCTTCTCCATCGGCCGCATAGCCACCATCGCCGTGCTGGTCATGGCCATGGTCACCGCCCTCAGCGACCTCCTGCTCCTGCGCGCCCTGTCGGAGCTGAAGGTCAACGGCCCCGTCTACGCCGAGATCCGCCGCGGCACCGACCTCACCGCCGATATCCTCCCGCCGCCACTCTACGTCATCGAGGGCCTGCTCACCCTGCACGAGCTGCGAGCCGCCGAACCCACCGCCCGTGCCCCCTTGCTGGACCGCCTCGCCCGCCTCTCGCGCGAATTCGCCGAACGCGAAGCCTACTGGACGGCCCAGCCAGAGCTGCGCGCCGACCTGCGCCAGACGCTGGATGGCACCGTCATCCCCACCGGGCGCCGTTTCTTCGAGGTGGTGCAGGCCCGCTTCCTGCCCGCGCTGGCCCAGCCCGCCGGCCTCGCCGCCGCCATGGCCGAAGCGCAGGCCGCCTACGATGCCCATCGCGCCGCCGTCGATGAGCTGGTGGCCCGCTCCGCCCGCGCCGTGGAAGCCGCCGAAGCCCACGCCATCAGCCAGGACCGAACCGCCCGCACCATGATCTGGGGCCTCCTCGCCCTCGCCCTGCTCGTCACGCTGGGAACCTACTGGGTGATGCGCCGCACCGTCGCCCGCCCCGTCGTCTCGCTCGCCGATGCCATGCGCCGCCTCGCCGCCGGCGACGTCAACACCGAGATTCCCGGCGCCACCCGCCGCGACGAGCTCGGCCAGGCCGCCACGGCACTCGCCATCCTGCGCGACACCATGCGCCACGCCCGCCAACTGGAAGCCGACCGCGAAACCGCCCGCACCGAGGCCGATGCCGCCCGCAACGCCGCCCTGCTCGGCATGGCCGGCACCATCGAACGCGAGGCCAGCGGCACGATCGAGCGCGTGCGCGGCCTCACCCACTCCACCGCCGAGGCGGCACGCCTCATGACCACCGTCTCCGACCACGCCCACACCTATGCCCGTCGCGCCAGCGATTCCTGCACCCGCGCCCTCACCACCGCCGAAACCGTGGCCGGCGCCGCGGAGGAGCTGGGCAGCGCCATCGGCGAGATCACCCGCCAGGTCACCGGCGCCTCGGCCATCACCAGCAGCGCCGTCGCCGCCGGCGAGGATGCCCGCCGCAGCATCGAGGAGCTCACCGGCCGCGCCCAGGCCATCGGCGCCATCACCCGCATGATCGCCGACATCGCCGAGCGCACCAACCTGCTGGCGCTGAACGCCACCATCGAGGCCGCCCGCGCGGGCGAGGCCGGGCGCGGCTTCTCCGTCGTCGCCAGCGAGGTGAAGGCCCTCGCCGTGCAGACCGCCCGCTCCACCGAGGAAATCGTCACCCAGCTCGATCAGCTGCGCGGCGCGGCCAACGGCGCCGCGGAATCCGGCATGCGCATCGTCTCCACCATCAGCGAGATCGAGGCGATGTCCCAATCCATCGCCGCCGCGGTGGAACAGCAGGGCGCCGCCACCGCCTCCATCGTCAGCAACGTGGTGGAAACCACCCGCGCCGTGCGCGAAGCGGCCGAACACAGCGCCGCCGTCTCCTCCGATGCCGGCGATGTCGGCATCCAGGCCAGCGCCGTGCTCACCGCGGCGCGGGGGCTGGACGAAGCCGTGGGCGAATGGCGCACCATCGTCGTCCACACCATCCGCACCGCCACCCCGGAAGCGGATCGCCGCACCGCGCCGCGCATCCCGCTGGGCATCCCGGCCCGGCTCCAGCCCCAGGGCCGCCCTCACGTCACCGCCCGGCTGGAAAACATCTCCACCGGCGGCGCCCTCCTCGCCGACGCCCCCGCCCTGCCACTCGGCCAGAAGTTACGCCTGAACGTAGCCAACCAGTCGATCGAGGCCACAGTGCTGGATGCCGGCCCCAATGGCACGGTGCAGCTTCAGTTCGCCGAAGGCGCTCTCAGCCAGGACGCAATCGACCAGCTCGCGAGCACAGCGGCACCGGCCCGGGTCGCGGCCTGACGCAACCCTACCGGCCTGCCATCACTGGCAGGCGAGGCATTCCTCGTAATCGGTGGGGTTCGCTTTCGGGGCGCCCGCGACCAGCGGCAGAATCCCCTGATCGTTCGCCGGCAGGTTCGCCGCCGAAACACCGGTGAATTCCAGCGGCCGCACCGCCTTCTCGCTCACCGCGTCGGCCCGCTGGATCGACATGGAGCGGCAGTAGTACAGGCTCTTCACGCCCTTCTTCCACGCTAGGTAGTGGATCTGGTGCAGGTCGCGCTTGTGCACGTCCGCCGGCACGAAGATGTTCACGCTCTGGCTCTGGCAGATGAACGGCGTCCGGTCCGCCGCATGCTCGATCACCCAGCGCTGGTCCAGCTCCATCGCGGTCTTGTACACCGCCTTCTCCTGCTCGGTCAGGAACTCCAGGTGCTGCACGCTGCCCTTGTTGGTGGTGATCGAAGACCACACCTCGTCGGTGTCCTGCCCCTTCGCCTTCAGCAACAGATGCAGGTGCCGGTTGCGCACCGTAAAGCTGCCCGAAAGCGTCTTCTGCAGGAACACGTTCGCCGCGATCGGCTCCACGCCCGGCGACGCATTGCCGGCGATGATCGAGATCGAAGCCGTGGGCGCAATCGCCATCTTGTGGCTGAACCGCTCATGCACGCCGTATTCGGCCGCATCCGGGCAGGCGCCGCGCTCATCGGCCAGCATCCGGCTGGCGTTATCGGCCTGCTCGCGGATGTGCTTGAACATCTTCTTGTTCCACACCTTCGCGATCACGCTCTCGAAGGGCACGTTCTGGCTCTGCAGGAACGAATGGAACCCCATCACCCCCAGCCCGACGGACCGCTCGCGCATCGCGGCATACTTCGCCCGCTCCATGTCCACCGGGGCGCGGTCGATGAAATCCTGCAGCACGTTGTCGAGGAAACGCATCACGTCCTCGATGAACAGCGGGTCGTCCTTCCACTCGAACCAGGATTCCAGGTTCAGGGAGGACAGGCAGCACACCGCCGTCCGTTGCTTGCCATGCTGGTCGATCCCGGTCGGCAGCGTGATCTCGCTGCACAGGTTCGATGTCTTGCACTCCAGCCCGGCCAGCTTGTGGTGCTCCGGCCGCGCATTGTTCACATGGTCGCTGAAGATCAGGTACGGCTCGCCGGTCTCGATCCGCGCCGTCAGGATGCGAATCCACAGGCTGCGCGCGCTGATCTTGCGCACCACGCTGCCATCCTTGGGCGAGGTCAGGCCCCAGTCCTCGCCGGCTTCCACCGCACGCATGAACGCATCCGGGATCAGGATGCCATGGTGCAGGTTCAGCGCCTTGCGATTCGGGTCACCGCCGGTCGGCCGGCGCATCTCCACGAATTCCTCGATCTCCGGGTGCGTCACCGGCAGGTACACCGCCGCCGAGCCGCGCCGCAGCGATCCCTGGCTGATCGCCAGCGTCAGGCTGTCCATCACCCGGATGAACGGGATCACGCCAGAGGTCTTGCCGTTCTGCCCCACCTTCTCGCCGATGGACCGCAGATTGCCCCAGTAGGAGCCGATGCCGCCGCCCTTGCTGGCCAGCCACACATTCTCGTTCCACAGCCCCACGATCCCTTCGAGCGAGTCGCTCGCCTCGTTCAGGAAGCAGGAGATCGGCAGGCCGCGCGTGGTGCCGCCATTGGAAAGCACCGGCGTCGCCGGCATGAACCACATCCGGCTCATGTAGTCGTACAGCCGCTGCGCATGCCCGGCATCGTCGCCGTAGAAGCTGGAAACCCGCGCGAACAGGTCCTGGTAGCTCTCGCCCGGCAACAGGTACCGGTCATCCAGCGTGGCGCGCCCGAAATCGGTAATCAGCGCATCGCGGGAGCGATCAACGCGAACCTGGTGGTGACCCTGGAACTGAACGACATCAAGCACGAGAAGCCCCCTCACCGCGACGTGGGGATCACATCCCCGCAACCCCATCCTGCCCAACGGCTTGCCGGCGTCAATTCAAATCATACTAGATGTAGGGCATTGCTGCCCCTCCCCGCATAAATGTGGATATCTGATGCGCCGCGGCAACACCGCAGCCGCGAACGAAACAGGAACATAGGCCACGCCCATCGCGGCGCCAAGCGCAATCCGATTCGCGCCCCATGTACCCCCGCTATCCACAGGGCTCTGCCATGCCAGCGCACCGCGCCGCGTCGCCGCAAGCCCATTTTGGAGCGACTCCTGTCAGCCCCCACCCGCGCCGGCAGAACTTCGCACATTGGCAATCCCGCGCACCTACCCCTCGCCGCTTCGCCCCATTTCAGCCCGAGGCCCCATGCGACGCTCCATCACCCTTGCCACGAAGCTCTCCCTCGCTTTCGTCGCAATCGTCGCCGTCGCCTGCGCCACCATGGCCGGCTGGTCCCTCTGGCAAGCCCACCAGCGCGCCGACCACGAAGCCACCGCCAGCCTCGCCGCCGGTGCCGCAGCCCTCGAACGCGCCCTGGCCGACGAAACCAGCCGCCAGACCGCCATCGCCCGCACCCTGGCCGCCCTGCCCCAGTTCCAGGCCCTCACCGCCGCCGCCGATCGGGAAGCCACGCTCGCCGCCTTCGCGCCACCCTTCGCCGCCCTCACCGCCTCGGGCGACATCACCAACCTGTCCATCATCCTGCGCTCCGGCCTCGCCCTGGCCCGCGCCCACAACCCCAAATCCTTCGGCGACGACGTCTCCGCCCGCCGGCAGGACATGGTCGTGGCCATGCGCGACAACCGCGTCTTCGCCGGGATCGAACAACTGCCCGATGGCGCCGGCGTCGCCGCCGTCGTCCCCGTGCTCCACAACGGCACCGTCGTCGGCGTGCTGAACGCCAGCACCACCTTCAACGCCACCCAGCTCAACCGCCTGCGCGCCCTCACCGGCCTCGGCCTGGCCATCCAGGGCCTCCGCCAAGACAAGCTCGTCCCGCTCGGCACCTCGCAAGGCTTCGCCGCCGCCGCCACGGAGCCGGAACTGCGCGCCGCCTTCACCCGCGCCCCCTCCGCCACCGCGCCCGCCGCCCGCACCATGGCGGCCGAAGGTCGCACCACCTCCATCCTCCTCACCCCGCTGCGCAACTCCACCGGCGCCATCGTCGCCGTCGCCGAAATCCAGCTGGACCGCACCGCCCAGGTTGCCGAGGCCCGCGCCGAGCGCCTCGCCATCGCAGCCATCGCCGCCGCCATCCTCCTGGCCGCCGCCCTGCTCGGCTGGCGCGTCGCCCGCGGCATCGCCGGCCCCGTCGCCGCCATGACCCGCGCCATGGAAGCCCTCGCCGCCGGCCGCCTCGATACCGAAATCCCCGCCCGCACCAGCCAGGACGAGCTCGGCGCCATGGCCCGCTCCGTCCAGGTCTTCAAGGAAAACGCCATCGCCGTCGCCCACCTGGCCCAGGAGAAGCTCGCCGCCGAACAACACGCTGCCGCCAGCCGCCGCGCCGAACGCCACCGCCTCGCCGCCGATTTCCAATCCGCCGTCGGCACCCTGCTCACCGGCGTCACCGCCGCCGCCACGGAAATGGAAGGCTCCGCCCGCGCGCTCGCCACCACCGCCGAACACGCCAACCACCGCGCCCACGCCGTCGCCGCCGCCACCGGCGAAACCTCCTCCAACGTGCAAACCGTCGCCGCCGCCACGGAGCAACTCTCGGCCAGCGTCGGCGAAATCTCCCGCCAGGTCGTCGCCAGCAGCCAGATCGCCAACCGCGCCGTGGAACAATCCGAAGCCACCGACCAGCGCGTCCAGGGCCTCGCCGCCGCCGCAGCCCAGATCGGAGACGTCGTCCGCCTCATCGGCGACATCGCCGGCCGCACCAACCTGCTGGCCCTCAACGCCACCATCGAGGCCGCCCGCGCCGGGGAAGCCGGCAAGGGCTTCGCCGTCGTCGCCACCGAAGTGAAGAACCTCGCCACCCAAACCGCCCGCGCCACCCAGGAAATCAGCGCCAAGGTCGCGGAAATGCAGGCCGCCACCACCGACAGCGTCGCCGCCGTCCGCTCCATCGCCAGCACCATCGGCGAAATCGCCGCCATCGCCGGCAGCATCGCCGCGGCCGTGGAGCAGCAAGGCGCGGCTACCCAGGAAATCGCCCGCAGCGTCCATCACGCCGCCGCCGGCACACGCAACGTCGCCAGCAACATCGCCGCCGTCACCGAAGCCGCCGGCGAAACCGGCACCGCCGCCAGCTCCATGCTCGATGCTGCCACGGAACTTTCGGGTCAGTCGGAAACCCTGCGCATGGAAATCAACAAGTTCCTCGAAGGGGTCAAGGCAGCTTAAGGAAGCGGTTCTTTTTTGAAAAAAAGAACCAAAAAACTTTTCACACTAGCGCCCGGCCTTCATCGTGGAGGACCGGGCGCAAACGGATAAAGTCTTTTGGGTCCTTTTTCTTAAGGCAAAGACGAATCCTCTCTTATCCCGCCCATACCTTCAGTGGCGCCAGCGAATCCCCAGCACCAGTTCTCCGGCCACCTTCGCGCATTCAGGCATCTCATCCGCACCGCACTGCACGAAAATGGTCAGCACCACCCACTCCCCGAACCAAACCCCCGGCACGGAACGCAGGGCGATGAACAAACGTGTCGCCAAGCCGCCAACGGGGGAGCGCTCACACTCCATCATACGAACACCACCCGCAGCTACCGGCGCCCACTTCGCCCGCGCCCCTTTGCACCAGTCGCGCGCCACCTGCTGCGTCGAGCGATGCTCCAATGAGGCGTTGTAACTCAGCGCCAAGGAAAGCCGGGGCGCGCGTTCGTCATCGCATGTCCCAGGTCCGAGCATCACCACAAAACCCCGGTCCGGCACGGGCGGCAGGCTCCTGCACATCCCGAGCCGCTGCGGGATCTCCACGGAGATCCCGAAAGCATCGTTGCCGTACGTATGCGCACTGGCGGAACCAGCGACAGCCACCATCGCCATACCAGCAACGGTGGCCGCTGCTCGCCGAAACCGGCACATCACGGCACACGCCGTCGGGGGATGCGACGCTCTACGGTCCCTATCTGCTCTATAACCTTGCGTTCCCATTCCGGGTTGACGCTATTGTATTTGAACCACCCCGGGACTTGCCGTCCGTCCGAACGCCCCTGAAGGCGTGCCACAAAATCCTCAGGGCTTGAAGCACCCCGAACTTGTGGTCCAAAGCGACGCACCCAGTAGTCAATAGCCTCGGCATTCGAGCGAAATGACAAATTGGCTCCACCTCCTGCCGTCAGGCCAAACGGGTTGTTGAGTGCTGCATTATGTGAATTTAGCCAACCGCTCTCATATGCACTCAAGCCAGCCAGCCATTCTGTCGGAATGCCAAGCATTGCAGCCGCTTCCGCCAGCGGGTCCAACAGCGTGCTGAAGAAGCGGTCCACATGTAGGGGGTTTCTCGCGCCTACTTGAGGGGTGGCGCCGCTGCTCCGAGTGCCAGCAACCGTATCCCGAACCACCAGGACATCGGCATCGTGCCGGCGCGATGGTGCCGGCAGGATCAGCCTCGCGGGTATGCTGGTCCATCCCGGATGTCGCGCCCGCCAGTTCACCGGATCGGGCGCACCATTCGGCACGAACACGAAAGGCAATCTCAGATCGGACTCAGGCTTGTCAAAACCGGCCATAGGTACCCCTCCGTTTTGGAGGTTAATTATCCTACATCCACATGGCCGCTGCAATACAGACTCACGCAGCCCGAACCCCGCACCACTCCGCGATAAATGCCGCCACCGAAAGCGTGTTCTTCTTCAGCGAAGGCAGATGCGCCCGCTCATCGAACGCATGCGCCCCCTCGCCCTTCGGCCCGTAGCACAGCGCGGGAATCCCGTAGTAGTTCAGGTAGGCCCGAACGTCGGCCACGCCGGTGGAGACGTGGCTCTTCAGCTTCTCGCCGTACACCGCCTCATGCGTCGCGGCCAAAACGCGCTCGGCTTCGCTGCCCTCGGGCAGGTGGAAGGCATCGGCCTGGAACCCGTTCCAGATCACCTCCGGCGGATTGTTGGCCAGGAACGAATCCCCCTTCGCCGCCGCCGCCACGGTGTCCAGCACCTCCTGCCGCGCCTGCGCCAGCGTGGTCCCTTCCAGCAACCCGATCCGGCAGTCCACCTCGCACCACGCCGGCGTGGAACTGCCCCAGTCGCCGCCACGGATCACGCCGGGGTTGAACTTCACCGGGTTGTTCATGCCCTTGAAGATCGGATGCTCCTTCGCCCGCGCATTGATCCGCCCGGTCAGACCGTAGAGCTCTTCCAGCAACTTGTAGGCGCTCATGATCGCGTTGGTGCCGGTATCCGCCACCGCCACGTGCACCGGCACGCCACGAATGCGCAGCCGGAACCACATCACCCCCACATGCGCCCGCGTCAGCGTGCCCGCCGTCGGCTCAGTCACCAGCGCCGCATCGGCCCGATACCCGCGCGCCAGCGTCGAAAGCGCCCCGTTCCCGGTGCACTCCTCCTCCGTCACGGTCTGCACATACACATCCGAAGCCGGCGCCAGCCCCGCTGTCTTCAGCGCATCCATCGCCCAGAAGAACGCCGAAACGCCCTGCTTCATGTCGTGGCAGCCGCGCCCGTTCATCCACTCGCCAGAGATCACGGGGTCGAACGGCGGAAACTGCCACATCTCCTCCGGCCCCGGCGGCACCACGTCCACATGCCCCTGCACGATCAGGGACTTCCCCTTCTGCCCCCCTTCACTCAAAGACGGGCTGCGAACCGTCCCCACCACCTGCACCGCCTGCGAATAGTCGGTGTCCATCACCGGCGAGTAGCCCGGCAGATGGCTCATCTGCACCTCGGCCAGCGTGTAGCGATCGACACTCCACCCCCGGCTCGCCATCTCGCGCGCCAGCCAATCCTGGCAAGGCCCTTCCTTCCCGCGCACAGAGGGAAACCGCACCAGCGTCTGCAGCCAGGCGACCTGCTTCTCCCAGTTCGCCTCGACGGCAGCTTCCAGCTTCTTGATCAACGCGGCATCAGCCATGGGGCACGTCCTCAGTTCTTCGAGAGATTCCAGTACACGATCACGGGCGAGTTCAGCAGCCCCGAAAGGCTCGTCCGCGTCGCCGCAAACGTGTCGTACTGGCCCAGCACCCGATACGGCGCGGCCTGCACCAACGCCCGGTGATACTTGTCCAGCGCCGCCATGCGCCCGGCCTCATCGGCATCCAGGAACGCGCTGCGCAGCTTCTCCACCTCGGGGTCGCACGGCCAACCCACGAAGTTGCGCCCCTCGCAGGTCATGTCCGTCCCCACATTGGTCAGCGGATGGAACGTGATCGCCCCGGGCGCCCCGGTCAGGAACAGATGCCAGCTCTCCTTGTTGCGCAGCCGCTGCCCCACCGTGCCCCAGTCGTTCCACACCACTTCCACGTTCAACCCGGCCTTCTGCAGCGCATCCGCCGCCACCTCGGCCATCTGCCCCAGCGTGGCGATCTCCTTGGTGGAGATGAACAGCAGCTTCTCACCCTTGTAGCCGGCATCGATGAACATCTGCCGCGCCTTCGCCAGGTCCATCTTCAGATCCTCAGCGCCCGCCTCGGTCCCGAACGGCGTGCCGCAGATGAAGAAGGCATTGCAGGTCCGCCAGTTCTCCGGCTCCCCCCAGGCCGCCGCCATGTAGTCGGACTGGTTCACCACCCAGTTCAGCGCGCGCCGCATCTCCACCCGGTTGAACGGCGGAATGGTCGAATTCGGCCGCAGCATGTTCTGCCCGGCCAGATGCGTCGTCTTCATCAGCTTCACGTTGGCATTGCGCCGCAGCAGCGGCACCAAATCGGGCGCCGCCCGCTCCAGCATGTCCACCTCGCCCGCCTGCAACGCCGCCGTCTGTGTCGCCGGATCCGGGATCACCCGCCACTCCACCCGATCCACCTTCACCACGCGCCCACCGGCCAGCCCATCCGGCGCCTCGGCCCGCGGCTTGTAGGCCGGGTTGCGGTCATAGATCGCCTTGTGCCCCACCACCCGCTCGGCATGGTTGAACACGAACGGCCCAGACCCGATCGCGTTGCTTACCTGCCCCAGCACAGGCTTGCCCTCGGCATCCAGCGCATCCTTCGCCCGCATCACCGCCTGGAACCTGGCCGGGATCGACCCCATCGCCAGCAGGAACCCCGGATACGGCTTGCTCAGCTTGAACTCGATCGTGCGCGCATCCACCTCGCCCACGCTCGCAACACTCGGCGACAGATGCCGCCCCACCGTGTCGATCACCATCCACCGCTTGATCGAGGCCACCACGTCATTCGCCGTCACCGGCGCCCCGTCATGGAACGCCAGCCCCTCACGCAGCGTGATCTTCCAGCTCAACCCATCCGCGGAAGCGCTCCACCCCTCCGCCATCT
Source organism: Rhodospirillales bacterium (assembly GCA_947460455.1). Taxonomy (GTDB): domain Bacteria; phylum Pseudomonadota; class Alphaproteobacteria; order Acetobacterales; family Acetobacteraceae; genus CAMDGX01. The sequence continues at coordinate 31,551 of CANHKG010000009.1, forward strand.
GCGGCTTCGGGTTCAACTGGCTGTCCAGCGTGATCAGCGACTCATAAACCATCACCCCATGCACCAGGCTGATCCACGCCGTGGAGAACATCGGGTCCAGCACCGTCACATCCGCCGAAGGCACGGTCCGGATCAGCTTCTGCTGCGCCTCGGCACCCCCCGCGCCCAAGCCCAGAGCCGCCGCCCCCGCCAGAACCGCCCGCCGAAGCATGCCCATGACTCTCTCCATCGGTTGAGGAAGCAAGCAAGCACGTTCTTTTTTGAAAAAAAGAACCAAAAAACTTTTCTATTTTCTACTCGCGCCGAACAGGCAAGCTTTTCATTTCTTCCGATAGGCGTAGTTCTTGTCCAACCGCTCCATCAGGTAGTCGCCATACCGCACCGGAGACCACCGCGCCGGCTCCCCCGCAGAGCAACACGTCGGCACGCACTCCACCACGCTATCCATGTCCATGTCGAAGAAATACGGGTTGGAATACCGGTCCCCGCCCGACAGGTTCTTCACCCGATGCGGCGTGCTCTGCCACCGCCGGTTCGTCCAGCGCGACAGCATGTCGGCAACGTTCACCACCCAGGTCCCGGGCACCGGCGGCGCCTTCAGCCACGTCCCATCCGCCCGCCGAACCTCCAGCCCGCCGGCAGTGTCCTGGCAAAGGATCGTGAGAAATCCATAGTCGGTATGCGGCGCCGACCCGAACGCATCATCGGGCGCATCCGCCGGCTGCGGCGGATAATGCAGCATCCGCAAAAACGTCGTCGGCTTCTGGAAATGCGGAGCGAACCAGTCCGGCGGCAAATCCAACGCCAACGCCATCGGCCGCAGCAGCTTCATGCAGAACCCCCGCATCGCCGCCTCATACGCCGAAACCGCCTCCCGAAACCCCGGCAAATCCGGCCAAACATTCGGCCCGTGCACCTCGGTCCCATACCGAGGATCGTCCTCCGCCACCTCATGCATGAGCATCAAAGACTCGGAGTAGTTCGGCCGCTTCACGTTCGCCACGCTCGAAGTCACGATCACCGACGAATTCGGCGCCATATACCCCCGATGCGTCGCATTCATCGCCAGCGCCCGCTTCTCGCCCTCGGGCAATCCGTGAAACCGCGCAGACTCCCGGAACAACCCCTCCACCAGCCCCTGCGGCACCCCGATATTCCGGAAATAGCAGAACCCGATCGACCGAAAGATCCCATCCAACTCCCGCGCCAACGCAAGATCCGCCGCCTCGCTCGTCCCAAGCGCAGCAAAATCCACAATCGGCAGCGCATCCAGTTCAGCGGTGGCACTCATGGCCCGGGCTCCTCGTAACGCAGTCCCGAAATCCTAGCGCAAAACATCCACCAGGCCGCTATCCCCCCGCTCACCGCGGTGCTTCGGTCACCAGCAGGATCCGCAGGTCACGCGTCGGCACATAGTTCTGCGCTGTTGCCTCCAACCGCGTCGGCCCCACCCGCCGCAATGGCAGGTCCGCGCACCCCACCGCAAACCGCACCTTCGTCCAGTCATGCCGCCCGACCGACCCATCGATCACCAGGTTGAACGTCTCGATCGGCCCAGCCCAATTGGCCCCAGTCGTCAGCACATAGGCCAGCGTCCGTGCCCCCATCCACCCTTCAAACGCCGCAGGCGTCCCGGGCGGCGTCTGCAACCCCTCAAGGTCGCGCCGCGCGGCATCGTCGATGCAATGGCGCTCGGCCACTGCCTCGTCCACCGGACCATCCTTCCAGCTTCGCAGGTCCGGGCGAAACATGGAAAACCCCGCCATCGGCTGGTACCGGTGCTCCACCACCGTCACCCCAGGCCGGAAGGTCTGCTCCCAGTGATACGTAATCCGCGTCTTCCAACGCGCCCAGCCGTACCCATCGCTTGTCTCGCCCGGGGGGCCAAGCGCCCCAATCTCCTCCAATTGGCGAAACACCCGGGGGCCGATGTCCAAGGCATCAATCTCGTCGCGCCCCCGGTTCACGAACATCCGTGGGTTCAGCACCAGCGACCAGCCGCCGATCTCCCGCAACTCGTCCAGCACGCTGCGCCCGTCCGGCAATTCCGCGCGCACCTCGATCTCAGGCTCAATCGCCTTCCCGCCCGCCCATGCCAGAAAAGCAACGAAATTCGGTGGATTGAATGGAAAGACGTCAACCTTCGTCTCCCCAATCATCTGCCCGCCGGGCAGGAATACCGGCACCTCCGGCAACGGAAACGCCACCCGCAGCGTCACCGGCGCCAGCCCGTCGTTCCGAAACTCGTATCGCACCGTCACCCAGTTCGGCGTGATCGTCAGGTCCTCGCGCTGCATCGTGATGGCATCCGTCTTGACCATCACCAGCCCGCCAAGGCCGAACTCCGACGCCGAGTCATTGGCCCGCGCCGTCTTACCGACCGCCGCAAAGCAGAAGAGAGCCAACACAGCCCTGGCAGCCCAGCCCCGCCACATCTCATTCATCGTGCCGCCCCAGCGACTGTCCGGCCCGAACCCTACGCCCCACCCCGCGGCCGTAACAAACTCAACACCCCTGCCACCAAAAACCGGGCATCATTCACTCCGCCGAACAGGCACCCGCAGCCATCCAGCCACACATCCGCCAGCCGGTCGGCGTGGGGTGCACGCCGAACCAAAGAGCTTCTCAGTCAGCAGCCCCCAGCTCAGGCCGCCTTCATCTCCTCCACGAAGCGCCGCACTTCGGCGGTCAACGTCACCACGGTCCCGTCCACCCTGCCGGCAGATTCCAGCACCTGCGCGGCCTGCGCCTCGGTCTGCTGCGTGTCGCCGCTCACTCCGGCGATGTTCACCGTCACCTCCTGCGTGCCCGCCGCCGCCTGGTGCACGTTGCGTGCAATCTCCTGCGTCGCCGCGCCCTGCTCCTCCACCGCCGCCGCGATCGCCGCCGCGATGTTCCCCACCTCCTCCACGCGCCCGCCAATGGCCCGGATCGCCGCCACCGCTTCCCCCGTCGTCGCCTGGATCTCCCCGATCTGCCGCCCGATCGCCTCGGTTGCCCGCGCCGTCTGGCTCGCAAGGTTCTTCACCTCCGTCGCAACAACCGCGAAGCCCTTTCCGGCCTCGCCCGCCCGCGCCGCCTCGATGGTGGCGTTCAGCGCCAGCAGGTTGGTCTGCGCCGCGATGGAACTGATCAGCCCCACCACCTCCCCGATCGTCTCCGCCCCCTGCGCCAGCGCCTGCACCACGCCATCGGTCTGCCGCGCATCCGCCACTGCCCGCCCCGCCACCTCGGCCGACCGGTTCACCTGCATCATGATCTCCGCCACAGAGGCTGAAAGCTCCTCCGCCGCGCTGGCCACCATCTGCACGTTGGCGCTGGCCTGCTCCGCACCCGCGGCCACGGCGGTCGCCTTGCGCATGGAACCGCTGGCCGTCTCCCGCATCTGCCCGGCCACGCCCTGCATCGCAACCGCCCCCGCCGCCACCTCGCCCACCAGGGCGCCCGCCGAAGCCTCGAACTCACGCATCAGCCGCTCCAACGCCTCGGCTCGGCGCAGCTTCATCGTCTGCTCCGCCGCCTGCAGCGCCGCCAGCCGGTCGCCTTCGATCCCACTGGCCTTGAACACGTCCACCGCCCGCGCCATCGCGCCAAGCTCATCCCGGCGCTGCGTGCCCGGCACGTCCGTGCCCCAATCCCGCGCCGCCAGCCGCCCCATCGCCACCGTCAGCGCCCGCACCGGCCGAACCACGCTCCGCCCGAATCCCAGCCCGAACGCCGCCGACCCCAGAACCAGCGCCAACGCTGCCGCCCCACCGCCCCACAGCATCCGCCGGCTCGCGGCCCTCATCTCCGCCGCCTCCGCCAGCAGCTGCGCCGCGATCTCGTCCTCGGCCTGCTTCAACAGATCCACCCGCGCGGTTGCGGCCTTGAACCACCGCCCGCCCGCTCCGGCCGCCTCCCCCAACGCGGCTCCAACCGGCGTCTCAAGCGCCACCCGCCGCATGCGCATCGCCTCGTCCACATCAGCCCCGCGCACCAGCGCCTGCAGTCGCTCCCGCTCCACCGGCGTCGCCAACCCTCGGAAAGCCTGCTCGAACGCCCCATGCTCCGCGATCACGCCCAGGAACCGGCGATACGCCTCGGCCTCGAACCGCCCGGCCCCAAATCCCACGCCCCCGCTGCCGCGCTCCAGCGCCGCGCGCTCCTTCATCTGCACCAGGTTGAAGTAGAGCATCATCGGCCGCGCCAGCTCGTCCACCGTGGTGGCCCCCACCAGCTGCCCCACGCCGTCCGCCAGCGCCGACACCAGCGCGGTATAGGCACCGATCGCCGCCCCTCCCGTCACCTGCCGCGCCGAAACACGCTCACGCAGCGCCGCCACTCCCGCCAGCGCCGCCGCCCTCCCGCGCATCGCCCCGCGCCGCCAACTGCTCCAGCCCTGTCGCGAACACCGCCTGCGCCGCATCCGTCCGCGTCCGCTGCGCCCGAAGCTCGGTCTCCAACGCCTCTCCGTTTGCGGCCAGCGAAAGCGCAGAGATCCCGCGCTCGCGCTGCAGCTCATGCATCAGCGCACTCGCCCGCGTCGCCAGCTCCACCCCCGCGCCCACCCGCGCCATGTCCCGCGCCGCATCCCATTGCTGCCACACCAGCACCCCGGCCAGCGCCGAAAGTCCCAGGATCGGCAGCAGCAACGCCACCCCCAGTCGCGCCGCCAACCGGTCGACAAACCGCGGCACCACGCCGCCGGACAAGCTCAGGGAAACTGCCATGACCCGCGTCTACATACTGTTACAAACGCGCAGCACGCTGCCAGAGGGCGATTAAGGAACTATTGCCGCAGAGGCGATCCAACACCCCCTGGAAATGACCCGGCAGCCGCCGCCCCTACCCCCCACCCCGCGGCCGGAACAGGCTCAACACCGCCGCCGCCACCGAAAACCCCGCCGCCACCATCAGCACCAGCGAACTCCCCCCCGCCGGAAACAGGTTGAACAGCATCGCCACCAGCGCCGTCCCGATCGTCTGCCCCAGCAACCGAGACGTCGCCTGCATCCCGCTCGCCCCACCGGAACGGGACCGCGGCGCCGCCGCCATGATCGTCCGGTTGTTCGGCGAGTTGAACAGCCCGAACCCCACCCCGCACACCACCATCGGCACGACAAAGAACACCCACCCCGGCGCCCCAGCCTCCATCCCCACCACCGCCAGCAGCACCAGCCCCAGGCATAGCCCCGCCTGCCCCAGCCCGCCCATCAGCGCCGGCGAGAACCGGTCCGAAAGCCCGCCCGCGAACATCGCCGTGAACGCCATCGCCGCCGACCACGGCGTCATCAGAATCCCCGTCTCGGTCTGCGATTTCCCCATCTCATGCATCAGCAGGAACGGCAGGCTCGTGAACGCCATGCTTTGCGCCGCGAACGAACACACGCTCGCCGCAATCGAAAGCGCGAACACCGGCCGCATCAGCAAATCCACCGGCAGCAGCGGCTTGCTCTGCGGCAACTGCCGCCACACCAGCGCCACCCCCACCACCACCGCGCCCACCAGCTCCAGCCCCACCGCGAACGGCGCCTGGCCATGCCCCAGCCCGTCGATCCCCAAAATCATCAGCCCGAAGAACGCCGCATTCAGCACCGCACTCGCCGGGTCGAATTTCTGTCCCCCCAGCGGCGTCTCCGGCAGCGCCTTCCACCCAACGGCCAGCGCCAGCACCCCCAGCGGCAGGTTCAGCACGAACAGCATGTGCCAGTCCGCCACCGCCAGGATCACCGAAGCGATCGTCGGCCCCATGGCAGAGCACGTGCCCCCGATCATCGCGTTGTAGCCAACCCCACGGCCCAGCTGCGCAGAGGGATAGATGAACCGGATCAGCGCCGTATTCACGCTCATCACGCCCGCTGCCCCGAACCCCTGCAGCACCCGGGCCCCCACCAGCTGCGGCATCGTCTGCGCCAGCGCACATGCGCCAGAGGCCAAGGTGAACAGCACCAGCCCCCACAGGTACACACGCCGATACCCGAACCGCTCCCCCAGGGAAGCGAACGGCAGCAGCGTCATCGTCACCGAAAGCTGATAGGCATTCGCCACCCAGATCGCCTCAGAGGCGCTCACCTGGAATTCCCGGCTGATCGTCGGCAGCGCCAGGTTCGCCAACGTCCCCGTCAGCACCGCCATCGCCAGCCCCAGCCCCAGCGCAAGGATCGCCCACCCCCGCTGCGGAAACGGCAACCCGTCGGATACCCCGCTCATCGACACCACACCATGCTGCACCGCACTATCATCCGCGGTACGGTAGCAGGCAAGAAAGCCTGTCATTTTGTCGGCAAAAAGAACCAAAAAACCCAACCCGGCGCAGCGCGCCCCCACGCCATCGCCTCGCCCAGGATTCCCACGCGCACCGCTTCCCCCTACCATCCGCCCCACCAACGCCGGGAAGGATACGACCATGCCGAAGAACCTCAGCGCCCTCCGCGGCGTCATCCCCCCCGTCGTCACGCCCCTGAACGCCGATTACACGGTGGACTACCCCTCCTTCACCCGCGTCATCGAGCATCTGATCGCAGGCGGCGTCCACGGCCTGTTCTTTCTCGGCTCCACCAGCGAAGTCGTCTTCCACGACGAAGCCACCCGCGACAAAATCCTCGCCCACGCCATCGAGGTCACCGCCGGCCGCCTCCCCGTCCTCGCCGGCGTGGTGGATCCCACAACCGACCGCGTCATCGGCCACGCCAGGCGCGCGGCCTCCCTGGGTGTGGACGGCGTCGTCGTCACCGCCCCGTTCTACACCCGCACCAGCCAGCCAGAGACGGTGGACCACTTCCGCACCATCGCCGAAGCCTCCCCCACCCCCGTCATCGCCTATGATCTCCCGGTCAGCGTCCACACCAAGCTGGCGCGAGACACCATCAGCACCCTGGCCCGCGAAGGCGCCATCATCGGCCTGAAGGACTCCTCGGGCGATACCGGCGGCCTGCGCTACGTCCTCTCCGACCTCGCCGACCTGCCCAACTTCTTCGCCATGACCGGCGGCGAACTCGATGTCGATGGCGCCCTCCTCATGGGCGCCCACGGCGTCGTCCCCGGCCTCGGCAACGTGGACCCGCACGCCTATGTCCGGCTCTACAACGCCGCCCTCCAGTCCAACTGGGCCGTCGCCCGCACCGAACAGGAACGCCTCTGCCGCCTGTTCGAGATCGTCTGGATCGGCACCCCGCGCACCAGCGCCGGCGCCTCCGGTGTCGGCGGCTTCAAAACCGCCATGCGCGCCATGGGCCTGATTTCCACCAACACCATGGCCCGCCCGCAGCGCTCGCTGAACGCCGAGGAATCCGCCCGCGTCGAGGCGATCATCCGCGGCGTCGGCCTGCTCGCCTAGCCACCGCAGGGCCCACCCCTTCCGGCTTGCTGCCGGCTACAATCCAGGGCTACGCTGGCAACTTCCATTCGGATGGAATGGCCGACCAGGGCGCGCCCCCCCCAACAGGGGCAGCGCCGCCTCATCGCCTGTTCCGCCTCCACCAGAACAAAAAAAGGGCCTCGCAATGTTGCGCAGCTGGACCATTGGCTTGCTAACCGCCTGCGCCTTGGCCGGCCCGGCCCTCGCCCAGGCCACCAAGGACACGCTGATCGTCGACCTCCCCGGGGACGTCGCCACCATGGACCCGCACGTGCAGTGGGATACCGAGAGCTACTCGGTCTACCGCAACATCTTCGACAACCTCGTCACCCGCGACACCGCCGGCAAGATCGTGCCCCAGGTCGCCACCGCCTGGCGCTACACTGATCCCACCACCATCGTCTTCGACCTGCGCACCGACATCACCTTCAGCGACGGCTCCAAGCTCACGCCGGCCGACGTGGTGTTCAGCATCAAGCGCATCACCAACCCCGCCTTCCGCAGCCCCCAGCTCTCCCAGTTCGACCAGATCATCGCGGCCGACGTCACCGGCCCCGCCCAGGTCACCCTGCGCACCAAGTCGCCCTACCCCGTCCTGCTCGCCCAGCTGGTCAAGCTCTCCATCGTGCCGCAGGCGGTGGTGGAAAAGCTCGGCGACCAGGCCTTCAACCAGCAGGTCCTCGGCTCCGGCCCCTACGTGCTGAAATCCTGGCAGCGCGGCGTCGCCAGCACGCTGGAGGCCAACCCCGGCTACTGGCGCGGCGCCACCCCGTTCAAGACCGTCACCTTCCGCGCCGTGCCCGATATCGCCACCCGCATCGCCGATGTCCGCACCGGCCGCGCCGACATCACCCGCGGCCTCTCGCCGGATGACACCGCCCCGCTCAAGAACGAACGCAACCTCCAGGTCCTCAGCGTCGCCACGGAGCGCGTCACCCACCTGTTCCTCAACCCCGCCATCGGCCCCACGCGGGATAAGCGCGTCCGCCAGGCCATCGCCCACGCCATCGACCGCGATGCGATCATCGCCGCCCTCATGCTGGGCTTCCCCAAGCGCGCCGACGTGATGCTCACCGAAGCCGCCTTCGGCTGGGTCGGCGACGTCCCCTTCTGGCCCTACGATCCCGCCCGCGCCAAGGCGCTGGTCAAGGAAGCCGGCGCCGAAGGGGCCGAAATCCCGTTCCTCACCTCCCCGGCCTACGACCGCCGCGTGAACGAGGCGGTGCAGCAGATGCTGGGCGAGGTCGGCCTCAAGGTCAGCTTCGTGATGGTCGATCAGCCCACCTTCCTGCGCCGCCGCCAGGGCACGCCGGAGGAAGCGCTGAACATGGCCCAGGGCCGCTGGTCCTGCGCCTGCCAGGATGCCGACGGCGTCATCTTCCCGCTGTTCCGCACCGGCAGCCAGTGGGCCAAGTTCAGCAACGCCGAGTTCGACACCGCCGTGGATGCCGCCCGCGTCACGCTGGATGAGAAGGAGCGCCTCACCCACTACCGCCGCGCCTTCACCATCCTGCGCGATGAGGTCGCAGCCGTGCCGCTGTTCCAGGATGCCGCCATCTACCTCGCCCGCCGCGAGCTGAAATGGACCCCCACCCCCAACGAAGCCTTCTTCGTCTTCGACATGAAATGGGTGCCCTGATCCCGGCGGCTAGATGATCCGCCTTCTCGCCGGCCGCCTGCTGCAGGCGGCCGTCGCCAGCTTCGGCGTACTGACGATCGTCTTCTTCGTTATGCGCCTCTCGGGCGACCCCACCCTCCTCCTGGTGCCGGAAGGCGCCAGCGCGGAGCAGGTCGCCCAGCTGCGCGCCGCCCTCGGCTTCGATCGCCCCCTGGTCGTGCAATACGCCGCCTATCTCGGCGACCTGCTGCGTCTCGATCTCGGCGAATCCCTCGTCCAGCGCGCCCCCGTGGCCGGGATCGTGGGGGAACGCATCCCCTACACCCTGGCCCTGGCCGGCGGCGCGCTGCTGGTGGCGCTGGGCATCGGCATCCCCGCCGGCATCCTCATGGCCGTCCACCGCGGCGGCCTGCTGGAACGGGCGCTGGCCGCCCTGGTCCTGGCCGGCCAGAGCCTGCCCACCTTCTGGTCCGGCATCCTGCTGATCCTGTTCTTCGGCGTCTATCTCGGCTGGCTGCCCACCTCCGGGGCGGACAGCCCCGCCTCCCTCATCATGCCCGCCATCGCGCTCGGCGCCCTCACCATGTCCACCTTCGCCCGCATGGCCCGCATCTCGGTGCTGGACGAACTCTCGCGGGATTACGTCACCGCCGCCCGCGCCCGCGGCCTCTCCGTCTGGGCCGCCGTCTCGCGCCACGTCCTGCGCAACGCCGCCATCCCCGTCGTCACCATCGCCGCACTCGAAATCGGCAACCTCCTGGCCGGCGCCGTCATCGTGGAAACCGTCTTCGCCTGGCCCGGCATCGGCCAGCTCGCCATCCAGTCCATCCAGGCGCGCGACTTCCTCGTGGTGCAAACCGTCGTGCTCTTCGTCTCCTCGGTCTACATCGCCATGAACCTCCTGGCAGACCTCGCCTACGCCGCCATCGACCCGCGCATCCGGGGGCGCAGCTGATGCGCGGCGTCTCGCCCGGCATGGCCCTGATCCTGCTGCTGCTGGTGGCCTTCATCGTCGCCGCCCTGGCCGCCCCCTGGATCGCCCCCTTCGACCCCCTGCGCCAGTCCCTCCTGATGCGCCTGCGCCCGCCCGGCACCACGGTCGCCGCCGGCATGTACCTGCTGGGCACCGACGACCTCGGCCGAGACCTTCTGTCCCGCGTGCTGCACGGCGCCCGCGCCAGCATCGCGGTCGCCGCCCTGTCGGTGTCGATCTCGCTCGCCTTCGGCACCCTGCTCGGCCTGCTCGCCGGCTGGTTCCGCGGCTGGGTGGCCATCGCCATCATGCGGTCGGTGGACACGATGCTGTCCATCCCCGCCATCCTGCTGGCGGTCCTCACCGTGGCCGTGCTCGGCCCCAGCTTCCTGAACCTCATCCTGGTGCTCGGCCTCACCCGCTGGCCGCGCTACACCCGCGTCGCCTATGCCCAAACCCTGCAGGTCGCCACGCTGCCCTATATCCGCGCCGCCGAAATGGCCGGCGCCGGCTCCGCCCGCATCCTCTGGCGCCACATCCTACCCAACATCGCCGGCCCCCTGATGGTCGTCGCCACCAGCGAGTTCGGCCTGATGATCCTGTTCGAGGCCGGCCTCTCCTTCCTCGGCCTCGGCATCCAGCCGCCCTACCCCTCCTGGGGCTCCATCATGTCCGTCGGCCGGCAATACGTGGAACGCGCCTGGTGGCTCACCGTCTTCCCCGGTGCCTGCCTGTTCGTGCTGGTGCTCTGCGTGAACCTCTTCGGCGACTGGCTGCGCGACCGCGTCGACCCGAGGTCCCAAGGCCGATGACCACCGAACCCGCCCTCATCGTCGAAAACCTCTCCCTCGCCCTCGGCCGCGCCAACCTCGTCGATGGCGTCGGCTTCTCCGTCGCCCCCGGCGAGGTCCTCGCCCTGGTAGGCGAATCCGGCTGCGGCAAGTCCGTCACCGCCCAGGCCATCATGCGCCTGCTCGCCCCCGTCATCCGCCAGACCGGCGGCCGCGTCCTGCTCGCGGGCCAAGACATCACCGCCCTGCCCGAACGCGCCATGCGCGCACTCCGCGGCCAGGCCATGTCGATGATCTTCCAGGAACCCCAGGCGGCCCTCGACCCACTCGCCACCGTCGGCACCCACATCGCCGAAGCCCTGCGCCGCCCCCTGCGCGACGTGCGCGACCAGGTGCTCCAGATGCTCGCCGAAGTCGGCATCTCCGACCCCGCCCGCCGCATCGACCAATACCCCTTCGAACTCTCCGGCGGCATGTGCCAGCGCGTCATGATCGCCTGCGCCCTCATCTCCCGCCCCGCCGTACTTTTGGCGGACGAGCCCACCACCGCGCTCGATGTCACCATCCAGGCCCAGATCCTGGATCTCCTGCGCCGCCTCGCCGCCGAACGCCGCACCGCCGTCGTGCTCATCACCCACGACATGGGCGTGGTCGCCGATATCGCCGACCGCGTCGCGGTGATGTACGCCGGCCGCATTGCGGAGACCGGCCCCACCGCCCAGATCTTCGCCCGCCCGCGCCACCCCTACACGTCGCTCCTCCTCGCCTCGATCCCGCGCCTCACCGACGCCCCGAAATCCGCCCTCGCCGTCATCGAGGGCCGCGTCCCCACCCCCGCCGAATTCGGCCCCGGCTGCCGCTTCGCCTCGCGCTGCCCCCTGGCCGACGACACCTGCCGCGCCGCCACCCCACCCCTGCGCGACATGGGCGACGGCCGCCTCTCCGCCTGCTTCCACGCGGAGCAACTGCCATGACCGCCCCCGTGCTGGAGGTCACCGACCTCGCCGTCCACTTCCCCGGCCGCACCGGCGCCCCGGTCCGCGCGGTCGACGGCGTCTCCTTCGCCGTCGCCCCCGGCGAAACCCTCGGCCTCGTCGGCGAATCCGGCTGCGGCAAATCCACCGTCTCCAACGCCGTCGTCGGCCTCGTCCCCCCCACGCGCGGCAGCCTGCGCGTCATGGGCACGGAGATGGCCGGCGCCACCCGCGCCACCAAGCACGAGATCCGCGCCCGCGTGCAGATGGTCTTCCAGGACCCCGTCACCTCCCTCAACCCGCGCATGAGCGTGGGCGCCGCCGTCGGCGAACCCCTGCTGGTCCGCGGCCTCGCAAGCGGCGCCGCCCTTCGCGCCCGCGTCGACGAATTGCTGGAAGAAGTCGGGCTAAGGCCGGAACACGCCCAGCGCTACCCGCACCAGTTCAGCGGCGGCCAGCGCCAGCGCATCGTCATCGCCCGGGCGCTGGCCCTGCGCCCGGATCTCCTGGTCTGCGACGAACCCGTCTCGGCGCTGGATGTCTCCGTCCGCGCCCAGATCCTCAACCTGCTGGTGGAACTCCAGCAGCGCCGCGGCATGGCCAGCCTCTTCGTCAGCCACGACCTCGCCGTCGTCCGCCATGTCTGCGACCGCGTCGCCGTGATGTATCTCGGCCGCCTGGTCGAACTCGCCCCGCGCGACGCCCTCTTCGCCGCCCCGCGCCACCCCTACACGCGCGCCCTGCTCGCCGCCGTGCCGGAACCGGATCCCGTCGCCCAGCGCGCCAAGCCCCGCGTGCCCCTGGCCGGCGAAATCCCCAGCCCCTCCAACCCACCCCCGGGCTGCACCTTCCACACGCGCTGCCCCTTCGCCACCGAACGCTGCCGCCAGGAAGTCCCCTCTTTGCGCCCCCTCGGCGAAAGCATGGTCGCCTGCCACCACGCGGAAACCCTCGCCTAGCCCTAAGCCTGCCCATTTTCCGCGCACATCAACGCCGAAGCACCCACCCCCACCCCACCATCCGCCAAATTGCCCCGATTTCAGGCATTCCGCCCTTTACACCGCCCCAGGGCCCGCTAGCGTCACCGCATCGCCCCAGGAGTGAGCCATGCCCCGCGACGCCAGCGATCCGCTCCTGCTCACCCCAGGCCCCGTCAGCGTCTCCCGCTCCACCAAGGAGGTCATGCTGAAAGACCGCGCCTCCGGCGGCACCGAATTCGTCCGCGACCTCACTTTGGCGCGCAGCTACATGGTCGCCCTCGTCAACGGCCAGGGCGCCTACACCGCCATCCCCCTGCCCGGCAGCGCCACCTACGCCAACGAAGCCGTCATCGCCGGCCTCGTCCCCCCCGGCGGCAAGCTCCTCGTCCACACCAACGGCGTCTATGGCGACCGGCTCATCGAGATCTGCGCCCATACCGGCGTCCCCCACGCCGTCATCCGCACCGCCCCCTTCACACCCCCCACCGCCGCGCAGTTCGAAGCCGCGATCCTGGCCGACCCCGCCATCACCCATGTCATGGTCGTGCACTGCGAAACCAGCACTGGCGTGCTGAACCCGCTGGAGGAGATCGCCGCCTTCTGCCGCGCCCACACCAAGGGCCTGTTCGTCGATGCCGTCGCCTCCTTCGGCGCCATCCCCATCGACGCCCCCGCCCTCGGCCTGCAGGCCATCACCGTCTCATCCAACAAATGCATGCAGGGCGTGCCGGGCATCGGCTGGTCCGTGGTGCAGAAAACCGCACTCGAAAACAATCGCGGCAACTCCAAGGCCCTCACCCTGGACCTCTGGGACCAGAACCAGCACATGGACCGCACCAACAGCTTCCGCTTCACCCCGCCCACCCAGGTGCTGGCCGCCTTCGCCCAGGCCTGCCGCGAGCATGAGGCGGAAGGCGGCACCCCGGCCCGCCTCGCCCGCTACACCGCCAACTGGAAACGCCTGGTCGATGGCATGCGCCAGATGGGCTTCGCCACCGTGGTGCCCGATGCCAACGCCTCCCCCATCGTCGCCACCTTCCACAACCCCAAGCACCCGGCCTTCAGCTTCCAGAAGCTGTTCGAAGGCATGCAGAACCGCGGCTTCGTCATCTTCCCCGGCCGCCTGGCATTGGCGGACACCTTCCGCATCGGCTGCATGGGCGACGTGCACGAGACAGACATGGCCGAAGCCATCACCGCGGTGGCCGAAACCATGCACGAAATGGGCATCCCCGGCCTCGGCCACACCGACTTGGCCGCCCAGAACTAACCCGCGCGCCGCCGCTTTAGTAGGGCGGGTCGCGCAGCGGACCCGCCACCACCCCACCCACCGGCAAACGCCCGACCTACAAAGCGAACCGCCGCCGCCGCAACATCCCCAGCATCGGCAACCCCGCCGCCAGCAGCGCCAACCCCGAAGGCTCCGGCGTCGGGTTGCTCCCGATGCTGCACCCCGCCGGCGCCGTGATCCGCATCAGGCTGTCATTCTGCGAGAGAAATAACGTCCCACCGGCCGTATCCAGCCCCGCATAATCGCCACGGTTACCGCCACTGGCGATCGTCGTCTCGGTGGCCGCCAAGGGATCGATCAACCCCACCGTGCCGTCATTGTTGTTCACCACGATCTGCCCGGCCAGCGCGCAGGTGCCCGCCAGCACGCCCATCCCGTCGGAGCCATGGCCCAGCGCCGCGGTGGCGAACACCTGTTGGCCATAGGTCATCGGCCCGTACAGCGCGCTCACCCCGTTCACCAGGCTGAAGCCCAGCACCTTGTCGTTGGGAAAGTCGGCCACATAGGCCACCTGCCCATCCGGCGTCACCGTCACCCCGTCGGCAAAAGTGCCGGAAAGCGGGTCCACCACGGTGAAGCTCTGCGCCATCGGGTCGATATCCACCAACCCCTGGAAGGAGGAGGAAATCAGGTGCCCGTTGGCAGGGTTCGTCCACAACCCATAGCGTGCCATCAGCCCCGGCAGCACCAGCGTGGACTGCACCGTGCCGTCCTGGTTCAGCTTGTAGTAGCCACCGCTATAGGCGGACCCATAGAGCTGCCCGCCCACGGCAGTGATCGCCATGCCCCCCGGCACCGCGGTCCCGGCGTTGGAGAGATAGCCATACAGCGTCTGGTTGTCGGCATTGGCGTAGGTATAGCTGTCGAACCCGTTGGTCAGCGGCGCCACGATGTTGCCGCTGGCATTCAGCGCCACGCTCACCAGAGTGTAGTCGTAGTACCCGCCCGCCGGCATCCCGCCCACCACCGTGGCCAGCGTGAACCCCATCCCGGTCCCGGTGCCATTGAGGGCCAGCGCAGAGGCGCTCGCCTGCCGCGTCCCGCAAACCGCCAGCGCCGCCACCAGGGCCAGCGCGCCGTTTCGCCACCATCCAGCCATGGCCACCTCCCGCGGCGCCGTTTCCACGAGCCTAGGCCCAAACGAAGCGCCCAGGCAATGTTCTGTTCCCGCACCTCTCCGCAGAAAAATTTCCAACACCCCTTGCATCTCTAACTTATGTTAGTTATATACACCTCCATGAGCACCGCAGCCCCCACAACCCCGGCCGAGCCGACCGCCCGCGAGGACTCCGTCCTCACGGTGGAGGAGCTCGCCCACACGCTGGATGCCATCCTCGCCTCCCTCCTCGCCCTGCTGCGAACCTTCGCCCGCTACACCCAGGTCCTCGGCCCGCTGGCCACCCCCATCTGGAACCGCATCTCCCGCACCCGGGTCCGCCTCGCCCGCGCCATGGCCCATCTCGCCACCGGCCACACCCCGCGCCCCACCCGCCCGCGCACCCCGCGCCCGCGCCAGGCCCCGCGCGAAAAGGATCCCCGCAGCCACGTGCCCGTCCGCCGCCACGCCTGGCTCGGCGCCCTGCTGGACCATCACGTCCGCGCCTA
>CANHKG010000010.1 GCA_947460455.1 Rhodospirillales bacterium
CTGCCCCTCGTAGAGTATCGTCGGCCGGCCACGTTGCGGTTGGCCCCCATTCCCCCATCGGCTAGACTCGATCCCGGCCGACATGACCGTTGGCACCGTTGCGGTTGGCCCCCATTCCCCCATCGGCTAGACTCGCCCTGCTGCGCATCCCGCCGGCACCACCGTTGCGGTTGGCCCCCATTCCCCCATCGGCTAGACTGCTCGCGCGTGACGCCCCCCACCCCGGCCGTTGCGGTTGGCCCCCATTCCCCCATCGGCTAGACTACCACCCGGCCCGATGACATGGACTTCCCAGTTGCGGTTGGCCCCCATTCCCCCATCGGCTAGACTACAAGCCGCCCTAGTGCATTGAAAACACAATGCGATAGGGCGGGTTGGACGCAACAAAAATTTGCTATCAAAACAAAGTCAGCTGCTCATGGCGTCCCATCCGCCTTTTCTCCCGGACTGGACCGCGGAACACCGTCATCGTCTCGAACTGTTTGTCGGTCACCATCAGCACATGGACTTTGCCATCCTTCGGCACTTGCCGAGCTATCATGCGCAGCCGGGCGTTGCCCTGCTCCTTGCCGACGCACCAACGTAGGTAAACGCTGAATTGGCTCATCTCCCAGCCCTCGTCGAGGAGCCATTGTCTAAACTTCGTCGCCGCTTTGCGCTGTGGCTTTGTCATCACGGGTAGATCGAACATCAAGACCATCCACATGATCCGATAGCCGCTCAGCATCGTCGCCATCATCGCGGCCCCCCAGCTCGAGGAACGGAAAGGCAAGCATTGCCGACCCGGACAGGAAGCTGTCCGCCAGACTCTGTGCAGTACGCAGGATTACCGTGGCCAGTGGCGAGGTACCGGCTGCTGAGACCTCGTCCTGCCATAGCAGCGCGACCAGACTGCGTTTCGCGGCCATGGTGACATCCGTCACACCATCGGCAAGTAGGCAACGCACGGCATCGTCGACTATAGGCCGAAACGGTTCCATCAGGTCGTCAACAAGAGGCATAGAATTCTGCGAGTTCCGATGAAACACGCCGAGACCGGGATGCAATCCTGAGGCGCAGATGGCGCGCGCCACCGCAGCACGAAGCACCGCATAGCCGTAGTTGAGTTGTGCGTTGGCACCAGGGGCGTCCTGGTCGCGCCGGAACCCGGCTCCCATGAGCAGCGGCCAGTACCGGCGCGCGGCTTGTGCCTCGATATTGTCAGGATCACCGGGCTTGACCAGGCGCGCCAGCCGGCCAAAGGCGCCAGACGCCGCGCCAGCGCGGTGGAGCGCCCAGCCCTGGCGCCTGATCTTGGCTGCCACCACCTGCTGCCAGAGGCGCTTTTCCATCAGCCGCGTGCGGTCGATTTGCGCGGCCATGCGCTTGGAGACGGCGTGGTGCCCCTCTACGGGCCAAAGCAATGCGGTTGGGGCGAAGTTCGCGCCCGGCACGATGAAGGAAACGCCGCGGTCAGCCAAAGCCGCGAGCAACGCGACAGACACGGATGTGCCGCGCGCGGTCGCCATCACGGCCATCAGGTCGTCGAGCGGCACGCGGCCCACTTCCTCGCGACCGCACTGCACCACGAGGAAGCCGCGATCCTTCGACAGGTGGCGCCCCTCCTCGGTGATCTCCACTACGCGGCCGAGCGGGCTCACCATGGCAGGGAGCCCTGGTCGAAGACTCGGCCGGACGGGTCCACGAAGACCTTGCGGGCACCTTCAGCCGCGAAGCGGCTTATGCTCGCGTTCACATATTTGAATGGGTCCGCTTTGTCGGCATCACGTGCCTTGAGGTTTCCACTCTCGTGAACCTCGGCGAGATTTACCTGACCCTCCCGAAACTTAACCACCCTCAGGAGCCGCCGTGCCTCTCCCTCTCCGAAAGCCACCACATCGTCCTTGTGCAGGCGCATCAAGAGCTTCGCTGCAGGATGCGGACGCCGATCAATGACGGGGCGTCCGAGGCGCGCGGCTTCAGCATCCATGGCGGCATGCAACATCGGCACCACCACCATCTGCACCTTGCCGAGCTTTCCCGCCTTTGGCGGCAAGCGCCAGAACTCCACCCGGTGGTTGGCATCCAGCTTGACGCGCTTGTAGGGGCGCCCAGTCCGCCGGTCGGCGATGGCGGCAGTGCCGTCTAGCCTTTCGCTGACCCGCACTCGTCGCACTGTGCGCCCAGCGGCATCGTGCGCGATCGCACCGAGGGCTGCCGCCTGCGCCGGCTTGGCATCGGCACTGCCGATCGCGCCGATGATGCGATCGGCCAGTTGTGAATCGGAGACCGCGTCGCGCACATCTTCCGGCTTCCAGCCAGCCAGCGCCTGGATCGGTACCCGATGCGCGACATTGGCCGCTTTCGGCCCGGCATCCACCAGCGTCGCATAGGCGGTATCGTTGTGCAGCCGGCCAGCTGGTGCCGTGTCTGGCTTGAACGATACGACCACAGCACGCAACCGAGATGCTGCCTCCGCCTGAAAACCCGGCCACGGTTCACCCAGATCGTCCATCAGCCGTCGGCCGCGATCTTCCGCTCGGCCAGCCGCTGTCGCCACGCGCTGCAATAGCGAGCGGTCCACCAGGCCAACCGTCAGCGCGTCAATTGCGTGGTGGCGGTGATCGTTGCGCTCTTTGCGCGCTCCACCCTTGCCGAGCAGCGCCGCGCTGTTCAGCCCAAGCGACTGGCGGAGCAGCGACGTCAGGCGCCCCGGCACCATATAGACTTGGTCCGGGTCGCAGACCGCGCGCAGGTAGAGCCGCGCAAGACGCGCCAGATAGGCGCTGTCGGTCAGATGACGGGCCAGGAAATCACTGTGCTCACCCTGCCATTTCTGCAGTGCGTCCGGTGCGAAACGCCAAGCCTTGCTTCCGGGAAGCTGCGCAGCGCGCTGCACGATGTCTGGCCATTCCAGCGAGGCGCCAAAGGCCTGGTGGGGAGTCTGCCGCGACTTGCGGCGGTTCGCCTCGCGCAGCACAACGACGCGGTTGGCAAAACTGTCGTCCAGCGTGATGGCAAAGGGGAGGATGTGATCCTGCTCCACCTCGCCCGAGAACAGCCGAGCGAGCGAAATGCGTTCCCCGGAGTAGGGACAGATTCGTTCCTTGGGGTCGCCGGACTGTTCATGCCATAGCCGCATCAAGGCAAGGTTCCGTCCGTTTACACGTTGCCCGAGGGCTGTGATATCCTTTGCCCACGCCTCGCGCCGCTTTGCGTTCTCCGCCTGCTCCTTCTCGATCCGCCGGCGCTCGAAGGCAGACTGGTTGAGTTCCCGCAACACCTCGACGATGATCTGCCTGGGGTGGCCGTGCCGCTTGATGACCGCGTTCACAACATGGCGCAGCTGATTCAGGGCGACATGGACGGTCGGATTTGGCACACGGCCAAGGCGCTTCTCGTCAGGGTCGTCGGGTTCGCCAGAGCCTGTACCGATG
Organism: Rhodospirillales bacterium; assembly: GCA_947460455.1. Lineage (GTDB taxonomy): Bacteria > Pseudomonadota > Alphaproteobacteria > Acetobacterales > Acetobacteraceae > CAMDGX01. The sequence goes on from CANHKG010000010.1 coordinate 3,417, forward strand.
CGCTCCGCAAGCACCGCGCCGTAATATGGCAACTGATCAAGTATGACGCCGTCGCGGTCGTCAGAATGATGCCGGAAGCCAGCGGCAATCACAGCCTTGTCGTAGGTCATCCCGGCCTCAAGATGCGGCAGGATGGCTCGCATCGCATCGGCAGAGAGTGCGGCGTGGCCGTCAGGCAAAGTGACGCGCTCGGCTTGTCTGGCCAGATCGGAAGGAAGACCCAGAGCAATAAGTGCCGCCACTGCTTGGTCAGGCGTCGTCGAATTGAGCAGCGCGAGCACTACAGCCTCTTGCAACTCCGATCCCAGGCGCGGCCAGATTGCAGAGAGCGGCTTGTCCTTGCCTGCCAGACGTGCCGCCGTTTCGGCGCCCTTCAGCTTTTCTCTTGCCTTTGATTCGAGATTGAAAGTTTCCCCGCTCGAGAGTCCAAGAAGCTTCCTGATCTGGTTGAAAGATAAATCCTTGCCGGCCAACAAAGGCCCGGCCAGCAGTGCACGCTGCTTGTCGGTCAGTGCCGCATCAGGCTCGCCCACGCGGCGGATCGCGAGGTGCGATAGATCCTGCGCGATGCGGAAGGCCTGCGCGACCGGCAAGGCCTTTGGTGCGCGAGGTTGGTCTGGTCTGAGCCAGCATCGCCCGACAGGCGGCTCCTTCAAGGGACGCTGGTGAAACAGGATACCGGCGATGGCATCATACGCAGCAGGCGTCAGGGATGCGTTCCAGCCGGCCTGTGCATGCCAGATCGCGTCGAACTCAGCACGGATCAGATCCCGTGTGGGGTAAAAGGCATAAGTAGCCTTAGCGCCACTCCCCACGAGACGAGTACGGACATCTTGTGCCTTGTCTTGCCGATCGGCCAGCCATGCGCCCAGCGTCGTGTGGCCAGAGCGGGCAAGCTCCTGCTTGAGATTGTCAGACGCCGTCCTGATCTTGCCCTGTTCCGCCTCGTTCGAACGATCTGTCTTTCTATTACTTTGAAAGCCCCGCCGTTGATTCAGGTGAAAGACTGCACGACCGAGTTCATGGGGATCGAGCCGCCGATGCAGCGCATCACGCCGTAATGCATAGGGATTAAGCGCTACCAGCGCCTGCCGCACTGCTGGGTCAGCCGGCATCAAACCGTGTCGTGTCAGCGCATTCAAAAGTGCTTCGCGCCGCTGGAGATACCGATCGCGGCGGCGGCGCATTCCACGCGCCAAGCGCCGTTCTGCGGCAAGGGATGCCAGTGTCTTGGGGTCGCGCCCGTCTGGGAAGACACGTACACCCATGTCGACGATACCCACGGGCGAGCCGGTCGTACCTAGGCTGAGAACGCACCAACCGATCGAATTGGCGCCAATGTCGAGGGCAAGACGGTATGACATGATATAGCTTGACCGAGATGCTGACGAAGTTGCAACATAACTTTGGAAACCCTACGTTCCAAACGCATAGCCGATGGGGGAATGGGGGCCTTCCGTTAACAAGTGCCTGCGGGCGCACCGAATGAGCGGCGGGCTACGGCCCGCCGTTTCTCGTCAATGGGGCTTTGGTTGTGGTGACTGTATCATTTTATAGGGAAAATTTCCTAATTCACGGCACCGCGGTGCGTCAGGCAACACCTCCCCTTTGGGCGACACCACCATCTTCCGCCGCCCAGCGTCCGGATCGCCAGCACCACCTGCGACGATTTTTTCTAACAAAAAATCGCACCAAGGCATGAAATTTTCCTTGTCCACCGGTGTTGCATCGTGCATTGTTAGTGGTGATGCCAAACCTCGTCGCCGCACCGAGCGAAGCCGACGCACCGCGCCCCTGGGCGCGGGCGATTCTGCACGCCCGGATTCCGGTGGCCCTCAAGCTCCTGCTGCTGGCCCTGTTCGCCGCATTCTCAAGGGCGGACACCACCGGCCACACGCTGCGCACCCTGCGCAAGGATTGGCTCTTCTCCACCAACACGGATTTCGCCGAAGATCTGGACTCCGCCCAACACCCGTACGCCCTGCGCCGCCTTCTCCAATTGCGGGCGGAGATCGGCTGGCTCATGCGCGGCTCACCCAACCGCGGCATGCCCCTATCCGGCCACCGCGCGCCCGCACTCTGCCCGCCGCCGTCCGCCCGCGCGCCGCCTTGGCCGGCGCACGCCCTCATTCACCTTGAATCCGTCGCGAAAGCCCCGCTTCCGGCGGCGATGACTCATGCCCGAAGCACGTCCCCCACCATGGCCACCTGATACCAACCCGAACAATGGCTAACCCTTCCAGCCATTGTTCCGGTCGGTATCGCGCGCGGGGCTGCCGGTGGCCGCGCGCAAAACAAACACTCATACCGGCCCGCTTTGCCCCATGCTTCTTGGGTCAACGCGGGCCGGTATGGGCCGTCAAACCACCTTCTTCTCGCGCAGCCCCGCAATCCCCGCCGCGTCGTAGCCAAGCTCGCCCAGGATCGCATCCGTATGCTCGCCCTGCTCCGGCGTGGTGTTGCGCACCTCCCACTTCGATCGGCTCATGCTGATCGCCTGGCCCACCAGCCCCACCGTGCCGCGCGTCGGGTGCTGCACATCGCGCGCCATGCCCAAATGCTGCACCTGCGGGTCGGCAAACACCTGGTCCATGGAATAGATCGGCCCGCACGGCACGCTCGCCTTGTTCAGCTCCTCGATCCACACAGCCGAACTCTTGCCCCGCGTCACGCTCTCGATCTCCGCATTCAACCCCTTCCGGTTCTTCGAACGCCCGGCATCGGTGTTGTAGTCGGGATGGGTGGCCAGCTCCTCGCGCCCGATCGCCTTGCACAGCCGGCGATAGATCTCATTGCCCGCCGCCGCGATGTTGATATGCCCGTCCGCCGTGGCGAACACCCCGGTGGGAATGCTGGTCGGATGGTCATTCCCCGCCTGCTCCGGCACCTCGCCTGCAATCGTCCAGCGCGCCGCCTGAAAATCCAGCATCGCGATCTGCGCGCCGAGCAGGGAGGATTGCACCCACTGCCCCTTCCCGGAAACCTCACGGTCCAGCAGCGCAATCAAAATGCCCTGCGCCGCGAAAATCCCCGCCGTCAGGTCCGCCACCGGAATCCCCACCCGCACCGGCCCCTGCCCCGGCAGCCCGGTGATGGACATCAGCCCGCCCATCCCCTGCGCGATCTGGTCAAAGCCCGGCCGATCCCGATACGGCCCATCCTGCCCGAAGCCGGAGATCGAGGCGTAAACAATGCGCGGGTTGATCTCCGCCAGCGTCGCATAGTCGATCTTCAGCCTGTCCTTCACATCCGGCCGGTAGTTCTCCACCACCACATCGGATGCGGCCACCAGCTTGTAGAAAATCTCCCGCCCCTCCGCCGCCTTCAGGTCCAGCGTCAGGCTGCGCTTGTTGCGGTGCAGGTTCCAGAAATCCGGCCCGTGCCGCGCGCCACCCAGGCCCGCATCACCCTCCGGCGCCTCGATCTTGATCACCTCCGCCCCCCAGTCGGCCAGCTGCCGCACGCAGGTGGGCCCGGCGCGCACGCGGGTGAGGTCCAAAACCTTGAAGCGGGCGAGAGGGAGAGTGCTCATGTTGGGTCCTCAGGCGTCAGTGTTGCCAGGCAGGCGCGCCGGCGGCGTGGGCGCCGGCACGAAGGCGGTACGGCGCTCACGCGGTGGCTCGCCGCGCAGCATCATGCGCCAAGCGGTGAAAAGCGCCATGCCGGCAAAGATCGCCACGAGATACATGAACAGGCCGGCCGGCCCCAACCGCTCCATCGCCACCCCGGCAATGGCCGGCCCGATCGTGGCCCCCACCGACCAGGCGATCAGCAGCGCCCCGGCCGCCGCCACCGCATCGCCGCTGTCCAGCCGGTCGTTGGTCAGCCCGGCACCCAGCCCGTACAGCGGCGCCGCCAACCCCGAAAGCGCCGCCCCAAGCACCAGCAGCACCGGCAACGGCGCGGCCCCGGCCACCAGGAACCCCACCGCCATCGCACCCGCGCTCAGCAAGGACATCAGCGCCACCGGCCGCCGCCCGATCCGGTCCGAAAGCATGCCCGCCGGCATCTGGATCAGCAGCCCCGCCAGGTTCGCCCCCACCGCGAACAGCCCCACAGCGGCCGCACTGTGCCCAAGATTCTGCAAATACACCGGCGTCAGCGCATGGAACGACGAATTCGCCAGCCCCGCCGAAATCCCGCAGGCCCACCCCACCGGCGAAACCCGCAGCAACGCCAGCAGCCCCATGCGCGCATGCGCGTTGGATTGCGGGCTGGGCGGCTGCACCAGCGCCACCGGCAACAGCGCGGTGGCATAGGCCATGCCGGCGCCGACGATCAGCAGCACAGAGGGTGGCACCAGGCTCAGCACCACCGGCCCCAGCATCCCCCCGCCCCAACTGGCGATCATGTATAGCGCGAACACCCGCCCCCGGCTGGCATTGTCCGCCCGCGCGTTCAGCCAGCTCTCGGCAATGATGCACAACCCGGCATAGGCCGCCCCCTGGCAGGCGCGCAGCACCGCCCAGCCGAGGGCGGATTGCCACAGCGCCATCAGCAGGATCGCATCCGCCGCCAGCACCGCGAACACCACGAAGGCCCGCCCATGCCCCAGCCGCGGGATGATCCGCTGGCAGAAGATGGAGCCCAGCAGGAACCCAGCCGAATGCGCCGAGGCCACCATGCCGATGGAAGAGGTGGAAACATGCTGCTCCACCAGCAGCAGCGGGATCAGCGGGCCAAGAATGCCCTGCGCCACCTGCGCACTGGCGATACCCAGCAGCACGGGCATGAAACTGGCTGGCGATGGTGGCATCTGGGCAGACCGTCGGGTGATGGCGCCGCTACATCCCCCCGCGCGGCGCGCGGCGCAACAACGCCTCCAGCTCATTCACATAGAACTTCGCCATCCCTGTCGTGCCATGCCCGCGCGTCTCCGCACTGGCCGGGATCAGGTGATACGCCGCCCCCGGCACGCGCTTCAGCGCCGCATCCATCAGCCCGGTCTCCGGCGGGTTGCGCTCGTCATCGGCGGAGTTGATCACCAGCAACGCCGCCTTCATCCGCTCCAGCCGGGGCGCCGGGTTGTAGTCGCGCGAGCTGTCCCACTGGTACAGGAAATCATTGGCATCCGCCGGGAACGGCGCCGCCAGCCGCCCATCCAGCAGCTTGTCCGCCGCCTCGCGCGTTGGCGCCTGTTGCTGATAGGCCAGCGTGCCGCCATTGGTGGCGATGCCATAGAACACGTTGGCCACCTGGATCGCCTTGGGCTGGGTGGTGTAGTCGCCGCCCTTCCAATCGGGATCATTGCGCACGGCATCGATCATCAGCCGCCGCATCATCCAGTTGCGGCTGGACATCTCCGTGGGCTGCGATGCCATCGGCACCAGCGCATCCATCATCTCGGGGTAGGTGGTGCCCCAGATCCAGGCGTGCATGCCGCCCATGGAATTGCCCATCACCAGCCGCAGCCGCTTGATGCCCAGATGCTCCGTCACCAGCCGGTACTGCGCCAGCACCATGTCGTCGTAGTTGTAGCGCGGGAACTTCGCGCGCATCCCGTCGGAAGGCTTGGTGGATTTCCCCGCCCCCAGCGCGTCCGGCAGGATGATGTAGTATTTCGTGGCATCCAGCGGCTGGCCGGGCCCGAACAGCGCGCCGGCGAAGGCCTGGGTCAGCATGTTCGCCGCCGAGCCCGCGGTGCCATGCAGGATCAGCACCGGCTGGCCGGTCGGCTCGCCGATGGTGGTGTAGGCCAGCTTCACGGCAGGCAGCGTCTCGCCGGAATGGAAGCGGAAATCCTTCGCCTCCCACACCGCGGTCTTCGGCGCCGGATATTCGGCCGCATCGGCCATGGTGATCGACATGGCGGCGAGCAGCCCTCCCAGCAGCAGCACAAAGCGGCGCAGCATCGCACCCTCCCCGAAGCGTGTTTCCGCGAGCCTCCACCGGAAGGCCCGCGGACGCAACCTCAGGCGCGCAATGCCTCCACCGGCTCCCCAAGCGGCTGCGGCAGGTAGCGAACGTAGTCGCGCGGCACCACCTGCCAGAACTGCGGCAGCACGCGCTCCCAATCATGCAGCAGGCGGGTGGCGTAGCTGCTGCTGGTCTCGCGCGCATGGGTGGCAACCAACTCGCGCAGCACGCCCGCCCAATGGCTGGTCGCCACGCGCTGCCACACCAGCGTCTCCCGGTTCACACGCAGCCGGAACATGTCGTCGGGATCCAACACGAAGGCCATGCCGCCGGTGAATCCGGCACCGAAATTGTCGCCCACCGCCCCCAGGATCGCCACCGTGCCCCCGGTCATATACTCGCAGCCATTGGAGCCGATGCCCTCCACCACCGCGGTGGCGCCGGAGTTGCGCACCGCGAAGCGCTCCCCCGCCTGCCCCGCCGCGAACAAATGCCCGGCCGTGGCGCCATACAGCACCGTGTTGCCGATGATCGTGTTCAGGTGGCTCTGCAGCGTGGAGGACGGCGCCGGCCGCACCACGATCGTGGCACCCGACAACCCCTTGCCCACATAATCGTTCGCATCTCCGAACACTTCCAGCTTCAGCCCCTGCACCGCGAAGGCGCCGAGCGATTGCCCGGCCGAGCCGCGCAGCCGCACCGTGGCATGGTTCGGAGGCAGCCCGGTCATGCCGAACTTCTTCACGATGCGGTGGGAGAACTTGGTGCCGATGGCGCGCTGGGTGTTCCGGATGTTGTATTCCAGCTGCATCTTCTCGCCATGTTCGAAGAACGCGCGCGCATCGGCGATCATCTGCGCATCCAGCGTCTCCGGCACCTCGTTGCGCCCCTCCAGCGTGCAGTAGCGCGCATAGGGCCCGGGATCGGCCTGCACCAGCAGCGGGTTGAGATCCAGGTCGTCCAGCATCTCCGAACCACGGCTCACCTGGTGCAGCAAATCCGTCCGCCCGATCACCTCGGCCAGCGTGCGGAAGCCCAGCCCGGCCAGGATGTGGCGCACATCATCGGCAACGAAGCTGAACAGGTTGATCACCTTCTCCGGCGTGCCTTCAAACTTCGCCCGCAGCTTCTCGTCCTGCGAACACACGCCCACAGGGCAGGTATTGCTGTGGCACTGCCGCACCATGATGCAGCCCATCGCCACGAGGCTGGCGGTACCAATGCCGAATTCCTCGGCCCCCAGCATCGCCGCGATCACCACGTCGCGCCCGGTCTTGATGCCGCCATCGGTGCGCAGCTTCACCCGGTGCCGCAGCCGGTTCAGCATCAGCACCTGGTGCGTTTCCGAAAGCCCCATCTCCCACGGCAGCCCGGCATACTTCACCGAGGTCTGCGGGCTCGCCCCGGTGCCGCCGGAATGGCCGCTGATCAGGATCGCATCCGCCTTCGCCTTGGCCACGCCGGCCGCGATCGTGCCGATGCCACTGCGCGCCACCAGCTTCACGCACACCGTCGCCGCGGGGTTGATCTGCTTCAAATCGTAGATCAGCTGGGCAAGGTCTTCGATCGAGTAGATGTCGTGGTGCGGCGGCGGCGAGATCAACATCACCCCCGGCGTGGAATGCCGCAGCTTCGCGATCAGACCGGTCACTTTGAACCCCGGCAGCTGCCCACCCTCACCGGGCTTGGCGCCTTGGGCCACCTTGATCTCGATCTCGCGGCAGTTGTTGAGGTACTCCGCCGTCACCCCGAACCGCCCGGACGCAATCTGCTTGATCGCCGAGTTCGCATTGTCCCCGTTCGCCCGCGGCTTGGCCCGCGCCGGGTCCTCGCCACCCTCGCCGCTGTCGCTGCGCGCACCGATCCGGTTCATCGCGATCGACAGCGTCTCGTGCGCCTCCGGGCTCAGCGCGCCCAGCGAAATGCCAGGCGCCAGCAGCCGCTTGCGGATTTCGGTGATGCTCTCAACCTCGTCCACCGCAATCGGCTTGCGCCCGCCGGGGCGGAAATCCAGCAGGTCGCGCAGCGCCACCGGCGGCATCTTCCGCACTGCCTCGGCATAGCGGCGATACAGCTGGAAGCTGTCCGTCGCCACCGCCTCCTGCAGCATGTGGATCAGCGTGCCGTCGAAGGCATGCGTCTCGCCGCGCTGCCGCAGCTTGTAGATGCCCCCCACCGGCAGCGCCGGCATCTCGGCATCCCATGCCCCCTCGTGCAGCGCCAGGATCTTGCGCGCGATGCCGGAGAGCCCGATGCCGGAAATGCGGCTTTGCATTCCCGGGAAGAACTCGCCCACCAACTGCCGCGAAAGCCCGATCGCCTCGAAATTGTAGCCACCGCGGTAGGAGGAGATCACCGAGATCCCCATCTTGGACATGATCTTCAGCAGCCCCTTATCCACCGCCTTCTTGTAGCGCTGCACCGCCTCCTTCAGCGAAATGGCTCCGAACAGCCCGCGCCGGTGCCGGTCCGCAATGCCCTCCTGCGCCAGATAGGCATTGATCGTGGTCGCCCCCACGCCGATCAGCACCGCGAAAGTGTGCACGTCGAGGCACTCCGCCGCGCGTACGTTCAGGCTGGTGAAGGTCCGCAGCGAAGACCGCACCAGATGCGTGTGCACCCCGCCCGTGGCCAAAATCATCGGGATCGCCACCCGCTCCGGCCCCATCGCCTCGTCGGTCAGCACCACATGCGTGCAGCCGGCGCGCACGCCCTCCTCCGCCTCGCGCCGGATGCGCTCCAGCGCCGCGCGCAGTCCCGCCTCGCCGTCGGCCACCGGGAAGGTGCAGTCCACCACGCAGGCACTGCGCCCCATCGTTCCGCGCATCGCCGCGAACTCGGCGGTCGAAAGAACCGGGCTTTCCAGCTGCAACAGATCGAACTGGCTGCTGTCCTCGTCCATCACGTTGCCGAGGTTGCCCAGCCGCGTCTTCAGCGTCATCACCCGCGTCTCGCGCAGGCTGTCGATCGGCGGGTTCGTCACCTGGCTGAAGCCCTGGCGGAAGTAGTGGTGCAACCCGCGATACGTGTCGGACAGCACGGCCAGCGGCGTGTCGTCGCCCATGCTGCCCACCGCCTCCTGAGCGTCCTCCACCATCGGGTGCAGGATCATCTCCAGGTCTTCCAGCGTGGCGCCCACGGCCAGCTGTCGCCGGCGCAGCTCCTCGCGTTCGAACAGCACCGGCTCCGGCGCGTCGGTCTTCACGATGTGGTCGATCTCGCGGATACGCTTGGCCCATTCGCCGAAGGGCTGCCGCGCCGCCAGCATGTCCTTCATCGTCTCGTCGCCATAGAAGGTGGCGGTATCGAGATCCACGCCGATCGTCTGCCCGGGCCCCACGCGGCCCTTCTCCACGATCTCGCTCTCGTCCAGCTTCACCATTCCGGCTTCGGAACCGACGATCAGCAGCGCGTTGCGCGCGATCGTGTAGCGCAGCGGCCGCAGCCCGTTGCGGTCCAGCCCCGCGATCACCCAGCGCCCGTCCGTCGCCGCCAGCGCTGCCGGCCCGTCCCACGGCTCCATCACGCTGTTGCAGTACAGGAACATGTCCTTGTACGCCTGCTTCATGGTGGCGTCGTTGCCGATGCTGGCCGGGATCATCAGCGCCTTGGCCATCGGCGCATCGCGCCCAGCGCGCAGCAGCACCTCGAACACGTTGTCCAGCGTTGCGGTATCGGAACCGCCAGCCTGGATCACCGGCTTGATATCGTCCATGAACGCATCAAGCTGCGGCGCCGAAAGCCGCGTCTCGTGGCTCTTCATCCAGTTCACGTTGCCGGAAAGCGTGTTGATCTCGCCGTTATGCGCCAGCGCCCGGAACGGCTGCGCCAGCCGCCAGGTGGGAAACGTGTTGGTGGAATAGCGCTGGTGGTAGATCGCGAAACGCGAAACGAAGCGCTCATCCTGCAGGTCCGGATAGAACTCCGACAGCGCCTCGGCCAGGAACATGCCCTTGTAGATGATCGACCGGCACGACAGCGAACAGAAATACAGTTCCGGGATCTGTGCCGCGATCGCCTGCTTCTCGATCCGCCGGCGGATCACGAACAGGTCGCGCTCGAACTCCGCCACATCCGTCGCCTCACCCCCCAAGGAGGCGAATCGGGGCGAGAAGATCATGATCTGCTCGATCTCCGGCCGCGTCGCGTTGGCCTTGTCGCCGATCACCGCCGTATCGATCGGCACCTGGCGCCAGCCATAAATGCCGTAGCCGAAGGCGATGATCTCGCTCTCCACGATCTGCCGGCAGCGCTCCTGCGCGCCCAGGTCGGTCTTGGGCAGGAACACCTGCCCCACCGCGATCGGCCCCGGCCGCAGCCGGTCACCGCCGCGGCGCACGGCATCGGCGAAGAAATCCTGCGGGATCTCCACATGGATGCCCGCGCCATCGCCGGTCTTGCCATCCGCATCCACCGCGCCGCGGTGCCACACGGCCTTCAGCGCATCGATGCCCGCCTGCACCACATCCCGCCGCGCCCGCCCGTCCAGCGCCGCCACCAGCCCCACGCCGCAGGCATCATGCTCCTGCGACGCATCGTAGGTGGCTGCCAGGCGTTTGGCATTCTCCGCCCACGCACGCACGAAGGCGTGGCCGGGCTCAACCGGGGCGGCGGGCTGGGACATGGTCTCGGCTCCTACGGAACGAGAGCGTGACCGTCCAAGGCGGACTCGCCGAAGACGGGAATCACGCAACCAAACAAAGACCCTGGCGCATCATCCGCACCTGCGTCGGCGCGGAGACTGCGCTAGGGCGCGAACTTGAACCCGCGCTTGGCGAATTCCTCGGCATGCTTCTGCTGGCTTTGCTGGTAGACCTTCTGTGCCCAGCTCTGGCCGGCCTGGTTGATCACGTTGTTCAGCTGCGGAATGGTGCGCAGCAGCTTGTCGCCCAGCGGCGTGTTGTAGAACGTGCGCAGGCGGCCCAGTTCGTCGGCGGTGAACGCGCCGGCCCAGGCCTCCACGATCATGCCCTGCAACGTCCCGGCATCGCCCACGAAATCCGGCATCAGCAGGTCGTCCACCACCGCGATCATTTCCTGCGGCTGCTTGCCGTTCACCTGCGCGACATTGACGATGATCGCCGTGCGCAGCGTGTTGATGATGCCGCGCACCTGGGATTCCCAGCCCAGCTTCTCGCCCAGGGCCCGCGCCTCGCGCCGGCTTGCCTCGGTCACAACCGGCGCCGGGGCGGCCGGCTGGGTGGGTGCGGGCGCGCCCTGCGCCCAGGCGCCGCTCGTGGCCGCCATGCCGATAAGCAGCGCACCGGCAACAATCCGTGTGGTGTTTTTCATGCGATCGACCCCTTCAGAATTTCAGTCCGCGGGCACGCAGCTCATCCGCGTGGCGGTCCACCGAATCCTGGAACACCCGCTGGCCCCACGCCAGCCCCGCCTGCTCGCCCTGCGTACGCGCTACCGGAATTGTGCGCAGCCATTTCTGCCCCAGCGGGGAGCTGAAGAACGCCCGCAGCGCCTTCAGGTCGGAAATGGTGAAGTTCAGCACATAGGGTTCCATCATCTCCGCCACCAGCTCGCCGCTGCGGGCGCGGAAATTCGGCATCAGGATCTCGTCCACCACGGCCGTCGCCGCCAGCTCTGGCATCTCGCTGGCGCGCATCGTGGCGCGGATCATCTCGCTGCGCATCGTGCCCAACATCCCCTCGGCATGGCGGATGATGTCGAACACCTCCATCATCTGCCGCACCTCGCGCCGGTTCTCGTCGATCCCCGGCGCCGCCCCCGGGCGCGTTCCCTGCGCCAGCGCCGCCCCGGCCAGCGCCGCGGCCACCAGGCTGGCCAGCCATGCCGCCGCGCGCATCATTCCGCCGCCACCGGTTGCGCGGCGCGCTGCAGATGCGTGTGCATTGCCGCCGCCGCATCCCGCCCATCGCGGATTGCCCACACCACCAGCGAGGCGCCGCGCACGATATCCCCCGCCGCGAACACGCCCGGCAGGCTCGTCTCGAAACTGTGCCGATCCACTGTCAACGTCCCCCAGCGCGATACCTTCAGCGCCTTCTCCCCGAATGCCCCCGGCAGGTCCTCGGGGTCAAAGCCCAGCGCCTTGATCACCAGCTCCGCCGGCACGGTGAAATGGCTGCCCGCCACCGGCTCCACCGCCTGGCGACCGGAGGCATCCGGCAGCCCCAGATGCATCCGCACCGCGCGAACGCCGCTCACGGCGCCATCCCCCAGGAATGCCTCGGGCGCGGCCAGCCATTGGAACTGCACGCCCTCTTCCTCCGCGTTCTTCACCTCACGCAGCGAGCCCGGCATGTTCGCCCGGTCGCGCCGATACAGGCACGTCACGCTCGCCGCACCCTGGCGCACCGCGGTGCGCACGCAATCCATCGCCGTGTCGCCGCCACCCACCACCACCACGCGCTTGCCGCGCGCATCCAGCGTGCCGTCGGCGAATTCCGGCACGTCGTCGCCCAACCCATGGCGGTTGGAAGCGGTCAGGTAGTCCAGCGCCGGCACAATCCCCGCAAGCCCCGCGCCCGGCCCGCCGATATCGCGCGGCTTGTACACCCCGGTGGCGATCAGCACCGCGCCGTGCCGCGCGCGCAATTCCTGCAGCGTGATGTCCCGGCCGATGGCGCAGTCCAGGTGAAACCGCACCCCGCCCTCCTCCAGCAGCTTCCACCGCCGCAGCACCACGGGCTTCTCCAGCTTGAAGCCGGGAATCCCGTAGATCATCAGCCCGCCGACCCGGTCGTAGCGGTCGTACACATGCACCTGGTAGCCGAGCTTGCGCAGCTGCTCCGCCGCCGCCAGCCCCGCCGGCCCGGCGCCGACGATCCCCACGCTCTCCGCCCGCTCCCGCCGCGGCCGCACCGGCTTCACCCAGCCTTCCTGGAACGCGGTATCGGTGATGAACCGCTCCACCGCCCCGATCGTCACGCTCTCGAAGCCCTTCTCGATCACGCAATTGCCTTCGCACAGCCGGTCCTGCGGGCAGATGCGGCCACAAATCTCCGGGAAGTTGTTGGTGGCGGAGCTGAGCTCATACGCCTCCTCCAGCCGCTGCTCGGCGGCCAGCTTCAGCCAATCCGGGATGTTGTTCGAAAGCGGGCAATGCACCTGGCAGAACGGCACGCCGCACTGGCTGCACCGGCTCGCCTGCGTCGCGGCCTGCGCCGGCGCATATTCGGCGTAGATTTCCTCGAAATCCTGTCGGCGCAGCTCCGGCGCGCGCTTGTCCGGCGTCTGCTGGGGAATGGCAACGAACTGCAGCATGCGGTCGGGCATCGTTCAGCTCCCGGCGGAGTTCCAATTCCGGTGCTACACGATCCCCGCCGCGCAGGCGAGTCAACTTACGTCAGCATTGATGCCCAATATATCGACCGTCAGGCGCCACACCCAACGACCACCCAAAACCGACACACATAAAAGGTCCAACTCGGACCCATCAACGCTCCGTCGGTTCAGCGCCCGCCCGGTAGCGCGCCAGGTAGGCCGGCACCACCTGCTCCACCGCCAGCGGCGCGATCCCCAGCGCCTCCAGCCCAGCCGCTCCCGGCGCTACGACATTGTCGCGGCGCAGCAAAATCAGCTGGTCGCGAGTCAGCAGCTTGCCCGGCAGGCACTCCAGCACCCGCGCCTGCAACTGCGCCACCGCGCCCGGCACATCCACCAGCATCCGCCGCCGCCCGGTCTGCGCCACGATCCAGGCCAGCAGCTCCCGCATCGTCCACACCTTCGGCCCGCCCAGCTCGAAGATCTGCCCCGCCACATCCGCGCGGGTCAGCCCTGCAATAACCGCATCGGCCACATCGCCCACATGCACCGGCTGGAACTTCGTCGCGCCCTCGAACACCGGCATCACCGGCAGCATCTGCACCAGCTGCGCGAACCGATTGAAGAACTGGTCCTCCGGCCCGAATACCACCGAAGGCCGCAGGATCACCGCGCGCGGAAACGCCGCCAGCACGGCCACCTCGCCGGCCGCCTTGCTGCGGGCATACAGGCTCGGGCTCGCCGCATCGGCGCCCAGTGCGGAAACCTGCACCAGCCGCTCCACCCCCGCCGCCGCGGCCGCCTGCGCCACCGCCGCCGCGCCCAGATGCTGCACCCGGTCGAAATCCCCGGGCCGGCGCTCGGCCAGGATGCCCACCAGGTTCACCACATAGCTGGCGCCCTCCACCGCCCGCGCCACCGCCGCCGCGTCGCCCAGCGGGGCATGCAGCGGCACCACCTGCCCCACCGCCCCCAGCGGCCGCAGCACGGCCACCGCCTCGGCATCCCGCACCGCCACCCGCACCTCGCAGCCGGCATCCACCAGCCGCTTCACCACATGCCGCCCGATGAACCCGGTGCCCCCGAACACCGTGGCGATCTGCCGAACATCCCTGCCGCCAACGCTCATGATACGCTCCCGAATACGCCCGCCCTTGATATGGGCCCGAACCCGCCGCCTCAAGCGCCATGCCGTCCCACCCCTGCAATCGATTCTTTCTCGCCCTACTTCGTCCGCAGCCAGTTGACGCCAGCGCGAGCGGGGGCTAAACGGCGCGCCCACCCCCCGCACCGCCCCGCGGATGGGTGCCGAAATGCCCAGGTGGCGGAATTGGTAGACGCGCTGGCTTCAGGTGCCAGTGACCGCAAGGTCGTGAAGGTTCGAGTCCTTTCCTGGGCACCAATCGGATGAAAAGGCGGTTCACCCCGCCGGGGGCACCCTGATGGCGGGAACCATACAATTCATGGCCAACGCCACGATTCACCTGCACAAGCACGACCTGCCGGAGGGCGTCACCCTCGGCCCCGTCCTGGCCGTCGATACCGAGGCGATGGGCCTCGATTCCCGCCGTGACCGCCTCTGCCTCGTGCAGATGTCCGCCGGCGACGGCATCGTCCATCTCGTCCAGATCATCCCGCCCCAGCTTGGCGGCCGCGGCGCCGATTGCCCCAACCTCAAGCGCCTGCTCTCCGACCCCGCCGTGGTGAAGCTCATGCACTTCGCCCGGTTTGATGTCGCGCTGCTCCAGCACGCGCTCGGCATCCGCGTTGCCCCCGTGCGCTGCACCAAGATCGCCGCCAAGCTGGTGCGCACCTACACCGACCGCCACGGCCTGAAGGATCTCTGCCGCGACCTGCTCGGCGTGGAGCTGTCCAAGCAGCAGCAAACCTCCGATTGGGGTGCCGCCGAACTCTCCCCGGAACAGCTCGCCTACGCCGCGTCCGACGTGCTGCACCTGCACGCCCTCTGGGCCAAGCTTGAAGGCCTGCTGGAACGCGAAGGCCGCCGGGCCCTGGCCGATGCCTGCTTCGATTTCCTGCCCGCCCGCGGCCAGCTGGATGTGCTGGGCTGGGAAGCGCCGGACATCTTCGCCCACTGAACTGGGCCTAACGCGCTCGTGCGCCCCCCGCGCATGTCAGGCCGCTTGACCCGCAGGGCGCGCGGACCGTAACTCAACCCTAGCTTCGCTGCCGTGCGGCACCATGTCCCGCCGCACCTCCTGGCTGGATATGCACCGCCGATGACCGCCGCTGTCGCAACCCTGGCGAGCGACCTCGATGTCGCCCGAGACGTGCTCGCCACCGAAGCGGCTGGGCTGCAGGCGCTTGCCGCCGGGCTGGACGCGGGTTTCGCCCGCGCCGTCGATCTCCTCGCCGCCGCCACCGGCCGCATCGTCGTCTCCGGCATGGGCAAGTCCGGCCACGTCGCCCGCAAGATCGCCGCCACCCTGGCCTCCACCGGCGCGCCCGCCCTGTTCGTGCACCCCGCCGAGGCCAGCCACGGCGACCTCGGCATGATCGTGCCGGGCGATGCCGTGCTCGCCCTGTCCAATTCCGGCGAAACCCCGGAGCTGGCCGACCTCATCGCCCATTCGCGCCGCTTCGGCCTGCCGCTCGTCGCCATCACCGCCCGCGCCGGCAGCGCGCTCGCCACTGCGGCCGATGTGGCCCTTCTCCTGCCCGCGGCGCGGGAGGCCTGCCCGATGGGCCTCGCCCCCACCACCTCCACCACCATGCAGATGGCCCTGGGCGACGCGCTCGCCGTCGCCCTCCTCACCCGCCGCGGCTTCGGCGCGGCCGAGTTCCGCCAGTTCCACCCCGGCGGCAAGCTCGGCGCCCGCCTGCGCCGCGTGCGTGAGCTGATGCACACCGGCGAGGCCCTGCCGCTCGCCACGCCCGACATGCTGATGGACCAGGCCCTCCTGCTCATGACCGGCAAGCGCTTCGGCTGCCTCGGCGTTACCGATGACCAGGGCCGCCTCTGCGGCATCTTCACCGACGGCGACCTCCGCCGCGCCATCGGCCCCACTTTGCTCGCCCGCCGCCTCGGCGACGTGATGACCGCGGCCCCCCGCACCATCGGCCCAGATTTCCTGGCCGCCGAGGCGCTGCACATCATGAACGCGCCGGAACGCCCGATCACCGCGCTGTTCGTGGTCGATGCCGCCCAGCGCCCGCTCGGCATCCTGCACATCCACGACCTGCTGCGCGCGGGCGTGGCCTGATGAGCATCACCCCCCTGCCCTCCGGCCTGCGCCCCGCGCCGCGCGGCCCCACCCGCCCGCTGCACCGGCACCTGGGCGAAGACCGCCGCCCCGCCCGCCTGGCCAGCACGCAGCGCCGCTGGCTCGTCACCCTCGCCAAGCGCGTCCTGCCCCTCTTCGCCCTCGCCCTTCTCCTGCTGGTCGCCTTCTGGCCGGAAATCCAGGGCACCGGGGACCGCAACCGCATCAGCTACCGCCGCATCGACATCACGCCCGAAGGCGGCCAGCTCACCGATGCCCATTACCAGGGCGTCGATGACAATGGCCGCCCCTACACCGTCACCGCCACCCGCGTCCGCCAGGTCGGCCCGGAACGTACCGACCTGGAGGCACCGAAGGCCGACATGCAGTTGCAATCCGGCGAATGGCTCATGGTCCAGGCCAAACGCGGCATCTACGAACAGAAGGCCAACCGCCTCGACCTCGCCGGCGACGTCACCCTCTACCGGGATGACGGCACCGTGCTGGTCACCGAATCCGCCAGCCTGGACATGCGCGCCAACGCCGCCGCCGGGCATGACATGGTGCACGTGGAAGGCCCCTTCGGCGTGCTGGATGCCCAGGGCTTCACCGTGCTCGACCGCGGCGCGGTGGTGCAGTTCACCGGCCCCGCCCGACTGGTGCTGAACGGGGACCGCAAGTGAATCGCCGCATCCTTCTTGCCGCCCTGCTGGCCTCCCTCGCCCTGCCCGCGGCCGCCCAGCAGATCGACCTCTCCAGCGGCGGCCCCGTCGCCATCACCGCGCGCGACGGCTTCGAATGGCGCGAGGCAGACCAGATGGTCATTGCCTCCGGCGACGCCCGCGCCGTGCGCGACAACGTCACCGTCATCGCCGACCGCCTCATCGCCCGCTACCGCCGCAAGGCCGATGCCCCGGCCCCCGCCCCCGGCGCCCCCCGCTCCGTTCTTCCCGGCGGCGGCGAGGGCGGCAACGAGATCTACCGGCTGGAGGCGGAAGGCAATGTCCGCATCTTCACCGCGACCGACGAAGCGGTGGGCGACCGCGCCGTGTACGACATCGACCAGGCCGTCATGGTCATGACCGGCCGCACCCTGCGCCTCACCACCCCCTCCCAGGTCCTCACCGCGCGCGACAGCCTGGAATACTGGGCCCAGAAGCGCATGGCCGTCGGGCGCGGCAACGCGGTTGCCGTCACCACCGATGCCCGCCGCCTCGCTGCGGATACGCTGGTGGCCTACATCGAGGACGACAACGCCCCCCGCCCCACCCCGGCCCCCGCCCCCGGTGGCCAGCAACCCCCCGGCGCCGGCAGCAAGCTCAAGCGCCTGGAGGCCTACGGCAACGTGGAAGCCCGCACCCAAACGGACGTCATCCGCGGCGACCGCGCCCTCTACCTCCCGGAAACCGGAATCGCCCGCGTCATCGGCAATGTCCGCGTCACCAGCGGCCAGAACCAGATCAACGGCCCGGCGGCAGACGTGAACATGCGCACTGGCGTCGCCCGCATGCTGGCCGACCCCGGCGGCCGCGTCCAAGGCGTCATCACCCCAGGCACCACACCCCCAGGCGCCACGCCCGCACCCCAGCCGGCCCCCCGCCGATGAACGCCCCGCTGCGCGTCGTCCCGCCCGGCAACGCCGCTCCAGGCGCGCCGGAAGCCCCCCAGCCCCTGCCCGCCAGCATCGGCCTCGCCGCCACCGGCGTCGGCAAGACCTACAAGAAGCGCCCGGTCGTCCGGAACGTCTCCCTCAGCCTCAAGCGCGGCGAGGCGGTCGGCCTGCTCGGCCCCAACGGCGCCGGCAAAACCACTACCTTCTACATGATCGTCGGCCTGGTTCAGCCCGACACCGGCACCATCAGCCTCGACGGCCACGACATCACCACCCTGCCCATGTACCGCCGCGCCCGCCTCGGCATCGGCTACCTGCCGCAGGAGGCCAGCGTCTTCCGCGGCCTCAACGTGGAGCAGAACGTCATGGCCGCGCTGGAAGTGGTGGAGCCAGACCGCGAGCGCCGCGAACACATGCTGGAGGAGCTGCTGGCCGAATTCGGCATCGGCCATCTCCGCCGCACCCCCGCCCTGGCACTCTCCGGCGGCGAACGCCGCCGCGTGGAGATCGCCCGCGCGTTGGCAACGCAACCCAGCTATGTTCTGCTCGACGAACCCCTCGCCGGCATCGACCCGATCGCCGTCGGCGAAATCCGCGATCTCGTCTCCCATCTCAAGGATCGCGGTATCGGAGTTTTGATCACCGACCACAATGTGCGCGAAACCCTTGAGATCATTGACCGCGCTTACATCCTCCACGACGGCCAGGTGCTGATGGAGGGCGACCCGCAGGAAGTTGTCGCACACGAGGATGTGCGTCGTGTCTACCTGGGTGAAAGGTTTTCCCTGTAAGGTCGTTGGCATGCCCCTTGCTGAGCATGCTTCTTGCACTGACCCACCCACGGCGCCCCCCTCCGCGCCGCCCGCAGCTATTTGCCCCCGGGTCGCCGCCTGATGGCCATCGGCCCCCGCCTCGACCTGCGCCAATCGCAGTCCCTGGTCATGACGCCCCAGCTGCGTCAGGCCATCCAGCTGCTGCAGTTCAACAACCTGGAAGCCGCCGCCTTCGTCGAGCAGGAGCTGGAACGCAACCCCCTCCTCGAACGCGATGAAACCCCGGAACTGCCCGATACCAGCCGCCCGGCGCCAGACCAGGCCCTCGTCGTCGGCCCCCCCGGCACCGGCCCCGCCGATTCCGCCACCGCGGCCTCCGCCGGCGAGCTCCCCGCCCCTGATTCCGCCCCGCTCGAAATCGACGACAGCAACAGCTACGACCCCGGCGGCGCCGGCGACGGCGTGCGCACCGGCAGCGGCGGCAACACCACCTTCGACGACGACGAGCGCGGGCTGGACGACCTGGCCAATGCCGGCCCCACCCTGCGAGAGCATCTCGGCGAGCAGATGCGCCTCACCTTCCACGACGCCGCAGACCGCCTGATCGGCGCCTACCTCATCGCCCTCCTGGAGCCCTCCGGCCGCCTCTCCGCCAGCCCCCAGGCCCTGGCCGATGCCATGGGCACCGATCTCGCCCGGGTGGAATCCGTCCGCGCCCGCATGATGCGCCTGGACCCCACCGGCATGTTCGCCACCTCGCTGGCCGAATGTCTCGCCGTCCAGCTCGCCGAGAAAAACCGCCTCGACCCCGCCATGCAGGCCCTGCTCGACAACCTGGAAGTGCTGGCCCGCCGCGACCACAAGCGCCTGATGCAACTCTGCGAGGTCGATGCCGCAGACCTCACCGACATGATCGCGGAAATCCGCGCGCTGGATCCCAAGCCCGGCGCCACCTGGGATGCCACGCCGCCCGCCCCCGTGGTGCCGGATATCATCATGCGCCGCGCCCAGGATGGCGGCTGGCTGCTGGAGCTGAACCCCGAAACCATGCCCCGCGTCCTGGTGAACCAGAGCTTCACCGCCCGCATCATGGCCAACGCCACCAAGGACGACCGCGCCTTCATCGCCGACAAGCTGCAAACCGCCTCCTGGCTGGTGAAATCCCTGCAGCAGCGCGCGCAAACCATCCTCAAGGTCGCCAGCGAGATCGTCCGCCGCCAGGATGGCTTCTTCCGCCTCGGCGTCGCCCATCTCCGCCCGCTCATCCTGCGCGACATCGCAGAGGCGACGGAGCTGCACGAAAGCACCATCAGCCGCGTCACCAGCAGCAAATACATCGCCACCCCGCGCGGCACCTACGAGCTGAAATATTTCTTCACCACCGCCATCGGCGCCACTGGCGGCGGCGAATCCCACAGCGCGGAATCGATAAGGTTCCGCATCAAGGCCATGATCGACGCGGAATCCGCCAATGACATCCTCTCGGATGACGCCATCGTGGCGGCCCTGCGCAGCGAAGGCGTGGACATTGCCCGCCGGACCGTGGCCAAATACCGGGAAGCGCTGCGCATACCCAGCTCGGTGCAGCGCAAACGGGAGAAGGCCGTGCCGGCCTGAGCCTTCGCAGCTCCGTCCGGCAGGCCGGCAACGCCAATATGCCGGCAGGCGGTCCCGAACGATCGGGCACGGGGGGAGGCCACGGGAACGGCCATGCGGATCACGGTCTCAGGCAAGCAGGTGGAACTGTCCGAAGCGCTGCGCACGCGCGTGGAGCTCGGGCTGGACACCATCACCGCCAAATACTTCGACCACGCGCTCGAAGCCCACGTCACCTTCAGCCGGGCGCGCAGCTTCTTCACCTGCGACATCAACGTCCATGCCGGCCCCGGCCTCATGCTCCGCGGCGAGGGGGAGGCGGCGGATGCCAACGCCGCCTTCGACGATGCCGCCGAGCACATCGCCAAGCGCCTGCGCCGCTACCGCCGCCGGGTGAACGACCACGCCCGCGACCTCGCCCACCGCGAACGCCCGCAAGCCGCCCGCCAGTACGTCCTGCAACAGGAGGAGGACACGCCGGGGAACGGAGAGGTCCAGGCCGCCACCTACGCCACCGTGGTCGCCGAAACCCCCACCGAGATCGCCCTGCTCACGGTCAGCGACGCCGTCATGCGCATGGATCTCGCGGACCAGCCGGTGATGATGTTCCGCAACAGCGCCACCGGCATTCTCAACGTTGTCTACCGCCGCAGCGACGGCAACATCGGCTGGATCGACCCGAATGGAGTAAGCTAAGGACTCTTCTTTTTCTGAAGAAAAAGAAGCAAAAAGACTTTTGTAAGCTTGACGCGGAGAGGCTCAGCCTCTCCGCACCAAAGTTATGAAAGTTTTTTGGTTCTTTTTTTCAAAAAAGAACCGCTTCCTTCCTCAATGCACCTGCGCCGCCACCATCTCATGCTGGTGGATCGCCGCGATCGCGTGGCTACGGTCCTGCGCCACCGCATCGGCGTGCCGTCCGCGGCATGGATGGCAAAGGCATGCGCGCCGTTCACCATCACCGGCTTCACATAGGCCAATTGCTGCACCCCCAGCCGGCCCAGATCCGCCGGCGAAAGGTTGCGCACATCCAGAACCACGGTCCTGGTTTCGTCCTGGGTCTTGCTGGGCATGGCAGATCTCCTTGCCTGTGCCGGTGCCGCCATGGCCCCCGGCCCTTCCGTTCCCGCTGCGCGCGCCGAAAACCCGCTCAGTCGGTCGAACCATCCACCACCGGGGCGGTTCCCACCGCGCCCGTGGTCTTCTTGCTGATGCGGATCGTCTTCACCCGCGCCTCCGGCTGCGGCCGCGCCAGGTCGATATGCAGCAGCCCGTTATCGAGCCACGCGCCACCCACCTCGATCCCCTCGGCCATCACGAAGGCACGCTGGAACTGCCGGGCGGCGATCCCGCGATGCAGGAACACCCGCCCCTGCCCGTCATCGGCCTGCCGGCCGCGGATCACCAGCTGGTTGTCCTCCTGCGTGATCTGCAGGTCGTCCATGGTGAAGCCGGCCACCGCGAGCGTGATGCGCAGCCCGGTCGGGCCGATCTGCTCGATATTGTAAGGGGGGTAGCCATCCGAATTCTTCGCGGCCCGCTCGAGCATCTGCTCAAGATGGTCGAAGCCCAGAAACAGCGGCGACGTGAAAACGCGGGTGTTCAATAAGGCCTCCTCCTGCGAGCGAAGCGAATGCCAAGCCCCCGAAAGCAGCCCGACAGCCACATAATTGGGCACCCCCGCACGCCGTTGCAAGGCCACGCGCCGTTGATCGCGGCGGGCCGCACCGCTACATCCCTGCCATGAACGCCGAGAACCCCGCGGCCGACGAGGCCGCCCCCCTCACCGAAGCCGAGCTGGCCGCCCTGCTGCCCATCCTGGTTGCGCCGCACCCCACGCTGAAGCTGCGCTGCCGCCCGATCGGCCCGGCCGACGCCGATGCCGTGCGCGACCTGGTGCCGCGCATGTTCGCCGCCATGTACCATGCCCCTGGCATTGGCCTCGCCGCCCCCCAGGTCGGCACCGCCCTGCGCCTCGCCATCGTCGACCTCGCCCCGAACGACAAGCGCACGCCGCATGTCCTGGTGAACCCGGAGATCGTGGCCGCCAGCACGGAACTGGCCACGCGGGAGGAAGGCTGCCTCTCCCTGCCCCAGATGTTCGCAGAGGTCACCCGCCCCGCCCGCGTCAAGGTCCGCTACCACGACCTCACCGGCGCCAAGAAGGAGATCGAGGGCGACGGCCTGCTCGCCGCCTGCCTGCAGCACGAGCTGGACCACCTCAACGGCGTCCTCTTCGTCGACCACCTCTCGGCCCTAAAGCGCAACATGATCATGCGCAAGCTGGCCAAGGAACAGAAGAACAAGGAGCGCTGATGCCGGGCCTTCGCCTCGCCTTCATGGGCAGCCCGGATTTCTCCGTCCCCGCCCTGCACGCCCTGCACCAGGCCGGCCACGACATCGCCGCCGTCTACTGCCAGCCGCCGCGCCCCGCCGGGCGGGGCCAGGCCGTGCGCCCCTGCCCCGTCCACGCCGCCGCCCTGGCCCTCGGCCTGCCAGTCCGCACCCCCGCCCGCCTGAAGCGCGACGAAGCCGAACACGAAGCCTTCCGCGCCCTCGATCTGGATGCCGCCATCGTCGCCGCCTACGGCCTCATCCTGCCCCAGGCCATGCTCGATGCCCCGCGCCGCGGCTGCCTCAACATCCACGCCAGCCTGCTGCCGCGCTGGCGCGGCGCCGCCCCCATCCAGGCCGCCATCCTCGCCGGCGACGCCGAAACCGGCATCACCCTGATGCAGATGGATGCCGGCCTCGACACCGGCGCCATGCTCCTGCGCGAAGCCATCCCCCTCACCCCCACCACCACCGCCAGCACCCTGCACGACGCCCTGGCCGCCATCGGCGCCCGCCTCGCCCTGCGCGCCCTGGCCGAAGCCCCGCCCGCCACCCCCCAGCCGGAGGAAGGCGCCACCTACGCCCCCAAGCTCACCCGCGACGACGGCAAGCTCGATTGGTCCCACACCGCCGCCGCCCTGGATCGCCAGGTGCGCGCGCTGAACCCCTGGCCCGGCACCTTCACCACGCTGGAAGGCGAAACCCTCAAGATCCTCGCCGCCACGCCGGAACCTGGCACCGGCGCCCCCGGCACGGTGCTGGACGCAAACCTCCTCGTCGCCACCGGCCAAGGCGCGCTCCGTCTCACCCGCATCCAGGCCCCCGGCCGCGCCGCCATGCCCGCCGAGGCCTTCCTGCGCGGCCGCCCCATCCCCCCCGGCACCCGCCTCGGCTGATGCCGCGCTACGCCCTGGCGCTCGAATACCACGGCGGCGCCTTCGTCGGCTGGCAGCGCCAGGCCGTCGGCCTCTCCGTGCAGCAGATCCTGGAGGAAGCAGCCAGCCATCTCGTCGGCGGCGCCCACGTCCCCAGCATCACCGCCGGCCGCACCGATGCCGGCGTCCACGCCTCCGGCCAGGTCGCCAGCATCGACCTCGACCGGGACATCACGCCCGACAAGCTGCGCGACGCGCTGAACTTCCACATGCGCCCCCACCGCATCGCCGTGCTGCGCGCCGCCCTCGCCCCGGAAGGCTGGAACCCCCGCTTCTCCGCCATCGGCCGCGCCTACCGCTACGTCATCCTCAACCGCCGCGTCCGCCCCGCACTGGATGAAGGCCGCGTCTGGCACGTCCAGAACCCGCTCGATGCCGAAGCCATGCAGCAGGGCGCGCAGTTCCTCCTCGGCCGGCATGATTTCACCTCCTTCCGCGCCACCGCCTGCCAGGCCAAATCCCCCCTGCGCACGCTCGATAGGCTGGACGTCCGCCGCGACGGCGACCTCATCGTGATCGAAACCGCCGCCCGCAGCTTCCTGCACCACATGGTCCGCAACATCGCCGGCACCCTCAAGCTGGTCGGCGACGGCACCTGGCCCCCCACCCGCGTCGCCAAGGCCCTGGCCGCCCGCCATCGCTCGGCCGCCGGGCCAACCGCGCCGCCGGAGGGGCTCACGCTGGTCGGCGTCACCTATCCAATGGACCCGTTCCCGTAGGACAGGGGTTCCTTCCTGAAATAAGGAACCCAAAACGTCCTCTTCCCTCGCACGCGAGCAACGGACGAGGTCGGCCGTTGCTCGCGTGCGCGCTCTACCTGCGAGGGGAGAGATTCATGGTCGCAACCGCATCCGTCAGCGCCCTGGCCTGAAGCTCCCGGAGTATCTCACGCACCCGCTCGCGCTCGGCCGCGCTGTACTCGTTCCACGTATCCTGGCGAGGCCCCACCACCATGTAGCGCGTCTCCTCGGCCCGCCCTGTGCCGAGACGAACATCACCGGCGCGGTCATAGAGGCTGGCGAAGCAGATGGTGTGGAGCCACGCCGATGTCTGCTCCGGATGCCGGCTCCCGGTGAAGATCCCCATGCCCCGCATGGCCATGGTACCGCTCTTTGTCGGCCAGATGACCAGATAGGCATCGAACTTTGGATCGCGCCGCACGGCCCGGATCGGGGCGTCGTCGTACTCCGCAAGGATACTCTTCTGCCGGATCTCCCGGAGGATCGCGGGATCAATGTCAGCCTTCGCGACGTCGAACCGGCCCTTGAGGGCGGAAGCGACAACCGCAACGGCCTCGTCATCCAGCCCCCAGTCCGAGATGTCGCCGCGGGTGATTTCGTTCTGAAACGAGAAGGCGCCCATCGCGGCACGCGTGATGTCCTTGCCGCACACCGATGCGACCCCGATCGTACGGATCGACGCCAGTTTCGATTGCTCGATCGGTCCGACGCAGGCCGCAAGCGACAGCAACGCCAAGGCCGCCATCAGGCGCATCGCATACGGCCGGCCCATCCCATTGCCTCCCGACAGTGCAATGGAAACGTTACCTTTAGATCATGAACCGCGCAACGCCCAGTCTGCGGTCGTATCCTGCGTTCGGGGGTCAGTTCAGGCCCCCACCACCCGCAGCACCACCAGGCCCAGCCCCATATCCACCGCCACCATCAGCGCAGCCCGGCCGCCGGAGAGCCCCAGCCCCAGCCGCGTCGCCGACCATTGCAGCCACAGCGCCCAGCCCATCGCCACCACCCACAATGTCTGCGTCACCACCATGGGCGCCCCCAGCAGTGGCGGCACCATGGCACCGGCCAGCAGCAGGTATTGCACCAGGTTGCACCAGTTCCACAGCGTGATGAACCGCGGCCACAGCACGCCCCGCCCCATCTGGGCCGCCAGGCGGTGGGAGAGCACGGCATAGCCCAGCCAGCTCAGCAGGAGCCCCGCCAGCTCGCGCAGCAGCGAAGCCCCCTCCGGCGCCCGGCCGAGTTCCTGCACCACCAGGAAAATCGGCAGGCACAGCAGCAGCGCCACAAAACTCTGCCGCGCCCGCTGCAGGTGTTCCTCTGGCCCGCCCGCGGCCACCAGGTCCAGCCCGTCCACGCGCCCGCGCGCCAGCAGCAGCGCGGCCCGCAACCCCAGCGTTAAGGACATGCCGCGCGCGGCGGCAGCGTCATGACAATACCTGCACCAGCAGGTCCGGCACCACCAGCAGCAGCCCGCCGCCCAGGTGCATCGCCACCACGAAAGCCAGCGCCGGCCCCCAGCCCAACCCCAGCCCGTGCCGGGCCAGGAACACGTACAGCACCAGCACGTAGCCCAGGATCGCCACGCGCAGCACCTGCCGCACGAAGCCCTCCGGCGCCCCGCCCACCGCCATCATCCCGGCACCCAACACCGCCAGCAGCCCCACCACCGGGATCGCCCACTGGCACCAGTTGAACGCCGTCACATAGCGCAGCCAATGCTCGCCACGCCCCATCCGCGTCGCCACCGCCTCGCCCACCACCAGCGGGCCCAGCAACGCCACCACGAACATCAGCATCATCTGCAGCCCGCCCAGCAGGCCGTACTGCACCGCCAGCAGCGCGCAGGCCACCAGCATCAGCCCCAAGGGCGGCGCCAGGGAATTGAGAAACCCCTGCCTGGTCCCCTCGAACTCGGCAAACCCCTCCGGCCGCAGTCGCGCCAGCCGGTAGATGCCACGGATCACGCTGCGGCGCGGCGGCGCCTCGTTCATCGCAGCAGCCGGTCGAGCACTTCGCGGTAGATCCGCGCCAGCTCGCGCAGATCATCCACCGGCACGCGCTCATCCACCTGGTGCATCGTCTGCCCCACCAGCCCGAACTCAGCCACCGGGCAGTACTGCGCGATGAACCGAGCGTCCGATGTCCCGCCCCCCGTATCCAGCTTCGGCGTCCGCCCGGTCGCCGCGGCCACCGCACCCGCCAACGCCTCGATCTCCGGCCCCACCGGCGTCAGGAAACTTTCGCCGCTGATGGAAACATCCAGGTCGAACCGCTCCGCATACCGCTCCGCCGTCGCCCGAACCCAGGCCGCGAGCGAGGCACCGCTATGCCGCTCATTGAACCGGATGTTCAGCATCAGCTTCGCACTCGCCGGCACCACATTGGTCGCCGCGTTGCCCACATCGATGCTGGTCACCTGGATGCTGGTCGGCTCGAAGAATTCGCTCCCGGCATCGATCGGCGCCGCCGTCAGCGCCGCCGCAATCCGCACCAGCCGGTGCACCGGATTATCCACCCGGTGCGGATAGGCCACGTGCCCCTGAATGCCATGCACCGTCAGCGTCATGTTCACGCTGCCGCGCCGGCCCACCTTGATCATGTCGCCAAGCTGGTTCGGATTGGTCGGCTCACCCACGATGCAGAAATCCGGCACCTGGCCGTTCGCCTGCATCCACTCCAGCACCTTCACCGTGCCGTCCACCGCCGGGCCTTCCTCATCCCCGGTGATCAGCAGGGAAATGGAGCCCTTCGGCGCGCCACCCTTGAGGTGATCCGCCGCCGCCGCCACGAAGGAAGCAATCGCCCCCTTCATGTCGCAGGCCCCGCGCCCGAACAGCACGCCGTCGCGCACCTCGCCGCCGAACGGCCCGCTGCTCCAGCTGCCATTGCCCTCCGGCACCACATCGGTATGCCCGGCAAAGCAGATATGCGGCCCACCGGTCCCAATGCGCGCGAACAGGTTCTCGATCTCGCCGTAGCGCAGCTTCGTCACCGTGAAGCCCAGCGCCTCCAGCGCCTCCGCCAGCACCCCCTGCGCCCCGGCATCGGCCGGGGTCACGGAAGCGCAGCGGATCAGCGCCTGCGCCAGCCCGAGCGGATCGGTCGCCTGGTTGCCGCTCATGGGTGGTTCAGTAGCGCAGCAGCTCGTTGATCGCGGTCTTGGCCCGCGTCCGCGCGTCCACCTGCTTCACGATCACCGCGCAGTAGAGAGAAGGCGTACCCACCGGCCCCGGCATCGCGCCCGGCACCACCACGGAATAGGGCGGCACCCGCCCCACATGCACTTCGCCGGTCTCGCGGTTGATGATCTTGGTCGTGGCGGAAAGGAACACCCCCATCGCCAGCACAGCGCCCTGCTCCACGATCACGCCTTCCACCACCTCGGAACGCGCCCCGATGAAGCAGTCATCCTCGATGATCACCGGCGTCGCCTGCAGCGGCTCCAGCACGCCGCCGATCCCCACGCCACCCGAAAGATGGCAGTTGGCGCCAATCTGCGCGCAGCTCCCCACCGTCGCCCAGGTATCCACCATGGTCCGCGCACCCACATGCGCGCCCACGTTCACGAAGCTCGGCATCAGCACCACGTCCGGCGCGATATACGCGCTGCGCCGCACGATCGCCCCCGGCACCGCGCGGAACCCGCCGGCCTTGAAGCGCTCGGCATCCCAGCCGGCGAACTTCATCGCCACCTTGTCCCACACCGGGGCGCCGCCATTGCCTTCCATGATCTGCGAATCGAACAGCCGGAAGGAAAGCAGCACCGCCTTCTTCAGCCACTCGTTCACCACCCACTCGCCGCCGATCTTCTCGGCGGTCCGGTAGGTTCCGGCCTCCAGCCCTTCCAGCGCGGTCAACACCGCATCCCGGTCCGCGCCCTTGGTCTGCGCGTTCAGGCCATCGCGGCGCTCCCAGAGCCCCTCGACCGTTGATTGCAGGGAAAGATCGCTCATCGGGGCAGGCCTCCTCGCCAATCGCGCGGACCATGCGCAGGCACCGCCGAACCTGTCAATTCACCCCCGCCGGCTCTGTCCATCGCGCCGTAACCACCACCTCATTCCCCTTTGCTAACCCCATCTTTACCTCTCTCACGCTTTCTGGTCCCACACCAGGAACCGCGCCAATGTCCCTCGCCGATCCGCTCCCGCCGGGCTCCTCCGGCACCCCGCCCCACACCCCTCCGCCGGGAGCGGAAGCCGCCCTGCACGCCGCCCTCGTGGAAAGCCGGCAGCGCTGGCGCGAGCTCGTCTCCCTCAGCGCCGACCTCGCCTTCGAAACCGACGTCCAGGGCCGCTTCACCTTCATCTCGCCGGAAACCGCCCTCGGCTGGTCCGCCAGCCTCCTCGTCGGCCAGCCCTCCACCCTCTTGCTCGCCGATTCCGCGGGGCTCACCGGGTTCGACCCGTTCCACCCCACCACCCGCACCCGCGGCCGCCGCGCCTGGCTCAAGCGCCCCGATGGCAGCGCCGCCTGCCTCATCTTCAGCACCGCCCCCATCCTCGATGCCCAGGGCCAGATCATCGGCGCCCGCGGCGTCGCCCAGGACATCACCGAACAAGACGTGCATGAGGCCCAGCTCGCCGCCTCCCTGCGCCGCTCCCAGCTCGTCGAACACATCCTCGCCTGCATGCGCCAGGAGGTGCAGGCCACCCGCATGATGCGCGCCGCCCTCGGCGCCCTCGTCACCGCCATCGGCGCCGAAGGCTGCGTCGTCATCGACCTGCTGGGCGATGGCGTCAGCGCCGCCCATCTCCACCAGGTCAACAACCCCCCGCCCGCCGTCCTGCACACCGCCATGACCCTGCTCGAATCCAACCCCGAACAGGTCGGAGACGCCATGGCCAACGATGGCCGATGGACCCTCGTCTGCCCCGCCCAGGCCAGCGGCACCCAGGCCGCCGCCCTTGCCCTCTGGCGCCCCCTCGGCAGCCGCCCCTGGGACCAGGACGACCGGATGCTCGCCGGCTCCGTCAACAGCATCATCCGCGTCATCCTCCAGCACGAGGCGATGCAGCGCGACATCACCGAGCAGGCCCGCACCGATTCCCTCACCGGCCTCCTCAACCGCCGCGCCTTCCTCGACGAAATGACCCGCCGGATCGACCGCCTCACCCGCGAAGGCCAGCCCGGCACCGTCCTCTACGTCGACCTCGACGGCTTCAAGCAGCTCAACGACCAGCGCGGCCACGACGTGGGCGACGAAGCCCTCTGCCTCGTCGCCGATCTCCTGCGCGACACCGTCCGCCCGTCGGATCTCGTCGCCCGCCTCGGCGGCGACGAATTCGCCATCTGGATGGACGGGGCGGACGACCTCACCGCCGCCGAACGCGCCGAGCACCTCACCATCGCCACCCCCCGCCTGCTGCGCGAACTCGCCACCGGCCTGCCCATCACGCTCGGCATGTCCATCGGCATCGCCACACGCTGGCCCTCCGCGCGCGAGGGCATGGAGGAAATCCTCCAGCGCGCCGACCAGGCCATGTACCAGGCCAAGCGCGCCGGCCGCGGCCAGTGGCGCGCCTGGCGGGCCGAGGCTGCATGAACGCTCCCTCAAAGCCGGAGGCGACATGAACGCACCTATCGCCGATCTCCTCGCGCCCGCCGGCACCTCCGAGGCTGCCCGCGTCCGCCTCGGCGCCGCCCCCGATACCGCGCCCGACATCCTGCGCACCCTGGCGCGCGACCCCTCCGTCACCGTCCGCGCCGCCGTCGCCATGAACCCCGCCGCCGGGGATGCCGACCACCTCCTGGCCCAGGACCAGGACGAGCGGATCCGCACCCTCCTGGCCCGCAAGCTCGCCACCCTCGTCCCCAACATCGCCGCCGCCGAGCGCGACACCCTGCGCAGCCAGGTCATGGAAACCCTCCACCGCCTCGTCAGCGACGAAGCCGTGCGCGTCCGCGAAACCATCGCCGATGTCCTGAAAGACATGCCAGACGCCCCGCGCAGCCTCGTCCTCCAGCTCGCCCAGGATGCCGCCGCCGAGGTCCACGACCCCGTCATCCGCCTCTCCCCCCTGCTCACGTCAGACGACCTGCTCGCCCTCCTCGCCGCCGCGCCCATCCATGCCAACGGGGGCACCATCGCCACCGCCGTCGCCTCCCGCCCCGGCCTGGCCGAACAGGTGGCCGATGCGGTCGCCGCCACCAGCAACACGCGCGCCATCGCCGCCCTGCTCGCCAACAGCACCGCCGCCATCCGCGAAGCCACGCTGGATCGCCTCGCCGCCGCCGGCGCCCCGCACGAAACCTGGCACGAGCCCCTCGTCGCCCGCCCCCGCCTCTCCGCCCGCGCCGCCCGCGCCATGTCGGACTACGTCGCCACCCACCTGCTGCAAACCCTGTCCGGCCGCGCCGACCTCCCCCCCGCCGTCGCCCGCGACCTCCGCCAGCGCCTGGAGGCCCGCCTCAACCCCACCCCCAACGCCAAAAACCGCGATCCGGACATCGACGAGGCGATGCAGGAAGCCCGCCGCCTCCACGCCGAAGGCAAACTGGATGAAGCCGCCCTGCTCGGCGCCATCCAGCGCGGCGAAGCCCGCATGGCCACCGCCATCCTGGCCCTGGCCGCCGATTTCCCGGCCTCCGTCGTCGATCGCGCCGCCACCCTGCGCAGCGCCAAGGGCCTCATCAGCCTGGTCTGGAAGGCCGGCTTCTCCATGCAGGTCGCCGTCCCGCTGCAAACCCTGCTCGCCCGCCTCAACCCCAGCGCCATCCTCCGCCCCGCCCCCGGCGGCGGCTTCCCGCTCGCCATCGACGAGATGCGCTGGCAGATCGATTTCCTGAGGGACATGGGGCGCTAGCCAAGGCCCCTCCCCTCAAGCCTGGCAACGCTCCCCCCGCCCCTGAACAGGGGGAGGCGGCCTCGCACACCCACCCCTTGCCATCCCCCGCGCGCCCCGGCCTGATGCCGCCCCCAACCCGGGAGCGCCACGATGAACCTCCGCCCCTTCCGCATCGCCATACCGCAGGGCGACATCGCCGACCTGCACCACAGGCTGGATCGCACCCGCTGGCCGGATGAAATCAATGACGAATCCTGGGGCTGGGGCACCCCGCTCCCCTGGCTCCAGGCGCTGGTCCATCACTGGCGCCACGAATACGACTGGCGCGCGCATGAGGCCCGGCTGAACGCCCTGCCCCAGTTCATGGCCACGATCGACGGCCAGGACATCCACTTCATCCACATCAAAGGGGAGGGCGAGAACCCCTTCCCCCTCCTGCTGATCCATGGCTGGCCCGGCAGCGTGGTGGAGTTCGAGAAGATCATCCCCCAACTCACCCACGGTCCGAACGCCTGCAGCCTCATCATCCCCTCCCTCCCCGGCTTCGGCTTCTCCGCCCGCCCCACCGGGCGCGGCATGACCCCGGTCGCCATCGGCCGCCTCTTCGCCAAGCTCATGGCCGGCCTCGGCTACGAGCGCTATGGCGCCCAGGGCGGCGACTGGGGCTCCGCCATCGCCACCGCGGTCGCCCAGGCAGCACCAGCCAACGTCGCCGGCATCCACCTCAACCTTATCATCCGCTTGCTCGCCGCCCCGCCGACGAACGGCCTCAGCGAAGCCGAGCAGCGATACCTCAAGGACCTGGACGCCTGGACCAGCGCCGAAGGCGGCTACAGCCACATCCAGGGCACCAGGCCGCAAACCCTCGGCTACGCCCTCACCGATTCCCCCACTGGCCTCGCCGCCTGGATCACCGAGAAATTCCGCGTCTGGACCGACTGCCACGGCGACCCGCTCAACATCCTCACCAAGGATGAGCTGCTCACCAACATCAGCCTCTACTGGTTCACCGGCGCCATCACCTCATCCCTGCGCATCTACAAGGAACGCGCCCTCTCCACCCCCCAATTCGCCCCCGGCGAACGCCTGGCCACCCCCATGGGCCACGCCCGCTTCCCCAAGGAGATCTTCCTCCCGCCCCGCGAATGGGCCGAACGCCTCTACAACGTCACCCACTGGACCGAAATGCCCAAAGGCGGCCACTTCGCCGCCATGGAACAACCCACCCTCCTGGCCCAAGACATCCAAACCTTCTTCAACACCGTAAGATAGAACGCACCCAACCATCCAGAGTAGGGCGGAACGCAAAGCGGTTCCGCCGCCTTCCTCCTCCCTTGCCTTGCTCCTCTGTGTCTCTGTGCCTCTGTGCCTCTGTGCCTCTGTGCCTCTGTGGCCACTTTCTTATTTACTTCCTGACTTACTTCTCTCCCCCATGCGAAACAGGGGGCCAGAAACAACAAGGGGGCGGTTTCCCGCCCCCTCGCCGCCGCCAAAGCCTCCAGCCTCAGGCCGGAATACGCCCCATCGCCACCAGCCGCTCGCGCAGCCGGCGGGAGGACATGCCGTGCTCGATCGACTTCGAAAGATCCATGATCTCCGAAATCCGGTCGCCCACCATGTCCAGCGTCACCGGCTCCGCGGGGTCGAAATAAACGCCTTCGCTCTCGATATACTTCACGCGCCGGAAGTGCCCGGCATTCGCCCCCAGGATCTCGCCCGAGAACTCGCACTGCTCAGAGCACATATAGGCCACGATCGGGGAGACCAGCTCCGGCTTCATCCACTCCGCCACTTCCGGCGGAATCAGGTTTTCCGTCATGCGGGTGCGGGCCGAAGGCGAGATCGCATTCAGCTTGATGTTGTAGTTCTGCCCCTCGTGCCGCAGCACGTTGATGAACCCGTTCACCGCCATCTTCGCCGCGCCATAGTTGGCCTGGCCGAAATTGCCCACCGTGCCGGAGCCAGACGTGGTCACAACAATGCGCCCGTAGCGCTGGCTGCGCATGATCTGCCACGCCGCCTTGGTGCAGTACACGGTGCCCATCAGGTGCACCTGCATCACAACTTCGAAGTCTTCCATATCCATGTTGTTGAAAGACTTGTCGCGCAGGATACCGGCGTTGTTCACCAGGATGTCCAGCTTGCCCCAGGTGTCCATCGCGGTCTTCACGATGTTCTGCGCGCCGGCCCAGGTCGCCACGGAATCATAGTTGGCCACGGCCTCGCCGCCCGCCGCCTTGATCTCGCTCACCACCCGGTCAGCCGGCGAAGCGGCGGTGCCGCGCCCGTCCACGGCCCCACCGGGATCGTTCACCACCACCTTGGCACCCCGGCTGGCCAGCAGCTTGGCATGCTGCTCGCCCAAGCCCGCGCCGGCACCGGTCACGATCGCCACGCGGTTATCGAATCGAATGGCCATTGGCCGTTCCTCCTCCTGTTGGTGGCACGATGCTACCCCGGCCCCCAGCCCTCGCAAAGCCACCCCCCGGCATCACGGGCTTCCGTCTCAATTTACGCAACGGCGCTAGCATTCCGTTAATAAAATAGCGGGATTGTAGGGCACGCCGTCTCCGCGGCCTTCCGTCAACAGGTGTCCCGATGCCGCCCTCCGTCGCCCGTACTGAACCCGCCACCGACCGGCTCCTCGCCCCGGGCTTCGGCCGCCGCGCCGACCACGGTCAGGACCGCTGGCCCGTCCCGGTCGCGGCCGCATTCATCATCGCGCTCTCGGCCGCCGGCTGGATCCTGCTGTACCAAGCCGCCCGCTTCGCCACGGGCTTCCTGGGCTAGTTCAGGTAGAACTCGTCGCGCGGGAACAAATCGGTCAGCGGCGCCGCCCCGCGCGGCATGCCGGGCGTCCAGCGGCGCTCCGGCTCGAACAGCATCGACTTCCAGTCGCAGCACCCCGCCCGCCCACGCGCCAGATGCGCCGCCACCTCCGGGCTGGCCAGCCGCGCCAGCAGCGCCTCCCGGTCATACGGGATCGGATCGTTCGACCCGATCAGGATCGAGATCGGCCGCAGCAGCACCACATGCGGGAACACCGAAGCAAACGTGTCCACCACCCGCGGTGAAGGCGCCCACTGCACATAAAGGCCCCCCGGCGCCAGCCGCGCCCGCAGCGCCTGCATGAACTCCGCCGAATACAGCACGCCGGATTGGGATGCCTCGGGCAGGATCGCATCCGCCTCGATCACGTCGTACGTCCGATGGTCATGCGTCACCACCCGCCGCCCATCGCCATACTCGATCTTCCAGCGGGGATCGTTGAACAGCGTATGCATCGGGCTGCCCGGGTAGCGCTTGCCCACCTCCTCCAGCACCGTCAGCACCGGCGCCACCAGCTCCACCGAGCGGATCTCCCGGCTCACCGGATTCACCCCCGCCGCCCATGGCGTGCCGCCGGAGCCCACCCCGATCGCCAGCACCTCGCGCGGCGCCGGATGCACCAGCGGCCCCACCGCCCCCAGCAGCAGATGCACCGGCAGGAACGGGATCGTCCCCTGCGAAAAGCCCTGGATGAAGAACGGCGACGTATCGCGGTGCCACCCCTCCGTCCGCTCCCGCCCGGCCACGCCGCGATCCTCACGGAAGAACGCCACGCCCGAGCGATCCTCCGCCCACACCACCATCTGGCCCGGCTTCTCCACATGCATCCGCCGCCACCAGGCATCGTTGCCCGGCATCACCGCCATGCCCGCCACCACCAGCGCCAGCACCGCCCAGCCCGCCCGGCTGGCCCGCCCGCTCTGCAGCAGCCACAGCAGCAACAGCCCCGCCGTCACCGCCGCCAGCAGCAGCAGCGTGCCCGCCGTGCCCAGCAGATGCAGCGCCACCAGCCCGGTGCCGAGCGAGCCCGCCGCATTGCCGAGAATATTCGCCAGCTGCACCCAGCCCACCCGCACGCCGACCATGGCCAGATCGCGCTGCACCGCCCGCTGGATGAACGGGAAGGTCAGCCCGATCAGGAACGAAGGCGGCGCCACCAGCACCACCGTCACCACGATCCCGGTCCAGAAATCCCCACCCCGCAGCCGCGAAACGTCCAGCCACGTCGGCAGCACGCCCGAAGGCACGTATGGCAGCCCCCACCACAACCCCAGCAGCAGCCCCAGCGCCAGCACGAACCCCGCCCCCTGCGCCAGGAAGAAGCCCGGCCGCGGATCGCGTGCCCGCTCCACCAGCCGCCCGCCCACCGCCATGCCGAGGCCATCGGCCAGCAGGAACACGCCGAGCAGGGTGGAGAACATGTAGGCGTGGTACTGGCCGAACTGCCCGATCACCCGCACCCACACGATCTCCAGCGCCACGATCACGAAGCCGGAGGCGAAGGCCAACAGGCACCACAGCGGCACGGTGCCAATGCCCGCCGGCACCGCCACCTCCCGCGCTTCCGCCGGCGCATCCGCCGGATCCGGCATGCGCCGCATCGTGGGCACCAGCGTCAACGCCAGCAACGCCGCCAGCACCTCCAGCAGCGCCGCCACGTAAAGCGCCCGCTCGAACCCCAGCGTTCCCAGGATCACCCACCCGCCCAGCAACGCGCCCAACCCGGCGCCGACGGTATTGAGCCCGTACAGCAGCGCAATACGTGCCGCGAGCCCATCGACAGAGATGGCCACCGCGCGGGACAGCAGCGGCAGGGAGGCGCCCATCAGCGTGGTGGGCAGCACCAGCCCCATGAAGCACAGCGCGAAGATGCCCAGCATGCCGTCGATCCGCCCGGCCATCTCCAGCGCCAGCCAGTCGTACAGGAACAGCTTGGAGACCAGCGCGAACACCGCCACCCCGGCCTCGCAGAGCGCGAAGGCAATGATCGCCTGCGCCCGGCTCAACCGATCCGCCACCCGGGCTGCCAGGATGGTGCCGATGCCGAGCCCGGTCAGGAACGCCCCCACCACCAGCGCCGCCGAGACGGTGTCGGACCCCGCGAACAGCCCCAGCATGCGCTGCCAGACCACCTGGCACAGCAGGGCCGCAAAGCCCGAGGCGAAGAAGGCCAGGCTGAGCTGCGGCATGCGGCACGTTCCCTCGCGCACGCGATGGCGTGCACCAGACCCGACGCCTAACAGAGCCTGTAACCATCTGGCAATACATCGTAGCAGGCCACGCCAGGCAGTCCGTTGCCAGGAAGCATCTATATCGCAGGGTATGGCATTGGCCCGCCGCCGCGCCAAGTAAAGGGCAACCGG
This sequence comes from Rhodospirillales bacterium, assembly GCA_947460455.1. Lineage (GTDB taxonomy): Bacteria > Pseudomonadota > Alphaproteobacteria > Acetobacterales > Acetobacteraceae > CAMDGX01. Next base: position 39,706 of record CANHKG010000010.1, read on the forward strand.
GAGCTGGCGATGACAAAATGCGCGTGGAGGGGCAAGGCCGTGGTGGCCCTCGCCCTCATCCTGGTACTCCTGGCCAGCCTGCCCGCCTCAGCCCAACAGGCAACCACCGGCCGGGCCACAATGAAGGATGCCGATACCATCATCATCGACGGCCGGCAGTTCCGGCTTTGGGGCATCGACGCGCCCGAAGGCGACCAGACCTGCCGGCGCGACCGCCGCAGCTGGGAATGCGGCGCGGAGGCCACCCAGGCGCTGGGCCGGCTGATCGGCCGAAACACCGTCACCTGCCGCACGTTGGAGCATGATCGGTACCGCCGCGAGATCGCCCTCTGCTACCTGGGCGGAGAGGAGATCAACCGCTGGATGGTCGCCCAAGGCTGGGCCGTCGCCTACCGGCAATTCTCGGAGGCCTATGTGCCAGAGGAAGACCAGGCCCGCGCAGCCCGGCGCGGGCTCTGGAGCGGCACATTCGTGATGCCGTCAGACTGGCGCAAAGGGCATCGCCGCTGATGCGCTACCCGCGCGCCAGGCGCCGCTGCACGAAATCCAGCCGGTCCTGGCCCCAGAAGATCTCCTCGCCGATCACATAGCTCGGCGCGCCGAACACGCCGCGGGCCAGCGCCGCCTGGGTGTCCGCCGCCTTGCGATCCGTCCAGCGCGGCTCGGCGCCCAGCGCCATCACCTGCGCGGCATCCAGCCCGCATTCGCCGATCAGCTTCGCGAGCACCGCCTCGTCGGCCGGGTTCAGCTCCTCCTCCCAGATCGCCTTCAGCACGCGGTGGGCAAGCCGAATGGCCGGGGCATCGCCCATCGTCTCCCGCAGGGCGATGCAGCAGGCCGAGGACAGCGCCTCCGAGGTGGGGAAGTGCTTGGGCTGGAGATTGATCGGGATGCCGAGGAAATCGCGCCAGCGGGGCAGTTCCTGCATGCGGTAGGCCTGGCGCTGCGGCGAACGCTTGGGCAAGGGCAGGCCGCCGGAATTGGCGAAGATGGTGCCGAAATCAACCGGCCAGATGCGCAGCGAGGCGCCATGCTGCGCGCACATCGCCTCGATCCGCGCAGCCCCCAGATGGGTCCAGGGCGAGTTCAGCGAGGCGTAGTAGTCCACATGCAGCGCCATGGTGGCCCTCCCGTTCGTTTCGGATATCGTGGAGGCGGAGAGGGAAGGAAGCAAGGGTCTTCTTTTTCTGAAGAAAAAGAAGCAAAAAGACATTTATGACCTGAGCCCGATCAAGAAGGCGAGGCTCAAATAAATAAAAGTTTTTTGGTTCTTTTTTCAAAAAAGAACAACGCTTACCTTCGCTTCACCGCCTCAATCGCCGCCCGCACCAGCTTTGCATCCTCGGCGTCGCCCGGCAGCACCGCCAGCAGGCGTTCCCACAAGCCAACCGCCTCCTCCATCGCCCCACGCTTGGCGGCTTCCACGCCGAGGTGCCAGAGCGCGGCGGGCTGCCTGGGCTCGGCGGCGTTGACGCGCTTGAGCAGTTCGAGCGCGCGCGGCGGGAAGGGCGCGGTGGGCGGCAGGCCTTCCAGCAGGGCCAGGGCCTCGGCCAGGGCGATGGCCGTGTCGTCCGGGCGCAGGGCGCCGGCGCGGGCGTAGGCGGCGATGGATTTCTCGCGCTCGCCCAGCACGCCCCAGGCGCGGCCGAGCCGCTGCCAGCCATCGGCGTCGTTCGGCTCCGCCTCCAGCCTGGCGGCCAGGCGATCGACCATGCCGCGGATCATCTCCTGCCGGGCCTGCGCATCCGGCGGCTCGGCCGGTGGCGGCAGGGCGGGGGTGGCGATGCCGGCGGCACGGGCGGCGATGGCAACGCGGCGGGCGATCTCGTCGCGGATCGTCAGCCCCGCCGGCAGGTCGGCGGCGAGGGCGAGCCAGGCGGTGATGGCTTCCTGCTGGCGGCCATCCTGGGCGGCGGCGGCAGCGAGGTAGAAGCGGGCGATGGGGTTGTCCGGCTCCTCGGCCAGCACGCGGGCGAAGCCTTCGGTGGCGGCGGGCGAGATGGTGCCCTCGGCGGCGAGCACGCTGGCTTCCAGGGCGGCGGCGCGCAGGTCTGGCGTGATGGGCACCAGGGTGAGGGCGCGGCGCCAGGCCTCGTCGGCGGCGCGCCACTGGGCCAGGGCGCCGCGGGTGCGGGCGAGCAGCAGCCATGCGTCGCCATCCTGCGGCGCTTCCTGCACCCGGCGTTCGAGCTGGGCGAGGCCCTGGCGCAGCGCTTGCTCCTCCGGGTCCGGGGTGCGCTGGGCGAAGGGCTGGGCGGGCAGGCCCGGGGTGCCGGTGGAAAGGTAGATCAGCCCGGCACCGCTGGCGGCGAGCAGGGCGAGGACGAGGGCGAGCGCGGGGTTGCGGCCGGCGCGGGCCTCGGCCGGGCCGCCCTCGGCGCGCAGCAGGCGGCGCTGGATTTCCAGCCGGGCGGCATCGGCTTCCGTGGGGGCGATCAGGCCGCGGGCCTGCTCCCGCTCCAGCTCGGCGATCTGGTCGCGATAGACAGCGCGGTCGAAGAGTTCGCGGGAGGGAGCGCTGGCGCCGCCGCGCAGCAGGGGCAGCAGCACGACGGCCAGCACCAGCAGGGCAAGCAGGGTGGCGGCGATGGCGAAGGCGATCACTTCGGCTCCTCGCGCAGCAGGGCGGCGAGCCGCGCCTGTTCCTCGGGCGTGAGCGGCGCGGGGGCGGCGGGCGTGCGGCGGCGCTGCGCGGCGAATGCCACGGCGCCGCCGAGGGCCAGCAGGGCGAAGGGGCCGAACCAGAGCAGGTAGGTGTCGGCGCGCACCGGCGGGCGCAGCAGCACGAAATCGCCGTAGCGGGCCACAAGGAAGGCCTTCGCCTGCCCATCGCTATCACCGGCGGCGAGGCGTTCGCGCAGCACGATGCGGATGTCCCGCGCCAGGGTGGCGTTGCTGTCGTCGATCGATTCGTTGTGGCAGACGACGCAGCGCAGCTCCTTCGATAGGGCGCGGGCGCGGGCTTCCAGCGCCGGGTCGGCCAGGCGTTCGTCCGGCTGCACGGCCCAAGCGGGGGCGGCGAGCAGGAACAGGGCGAAGAGCAGCCTCACGAGCGTTCCAATGCGCGCAGCAGCGGCAGCAGTTCGCGGTCCAGCAGGGCCGGCGTGACGGGGCCGACAATGCGCTTGCGGATGCGGCCCAGCTTGTCGATCACGTAGGTCTCGGGCACGCCGTACAGGCCGAAATCGATGCCGGTGCGGCCATCGCGGTCGATGCCGGTGGTGAGGAAGGGGTCGCCGAGTTCGGCGAGGAAGCGGCGGGAATCCTCCGGGCGGTCCTTGTAGGCGATGCCGATGACGCGGATTTTCTCCTGCCGGGCCATCCGCAGCAGGACCGGATGTTCCACGCGGCAGGGCGCGCACCAGGAGGCGAAGAAGTTCACCACCGTGACCTGCCCGCGCAGGGAGGCGGAGGACAGGCGGCCATCGGCGAGGTCCCCAACTGCAAGGCTGGGCAGGTCGAACTCCGGGGCGGGCTTGTCGATCAGCGCGGAGGGCAGTTCGCGCGGATCCCGCCCCGAGAACAAGGCGGCGGCGAACCAGCCGGCGAGGCCGAGGAACAAGACGAGCGGGGCGAGGAAAGCAATGCGGCGCATGCGCTATTCCGCGGCGGCCGGCAGGGCGGCGGGCTTGCGGGCGGCGACGCCGACGCGCCAGCGCCGGTCCGTGAGGCTGACCACGCCGCCCAAAGCCATCACCAGCGCGCCGAGCCAGATCCAGGAGACGATGGGCTTGTGCCAGGCACGCACGATCCAGCCGACCTGGGCGTCGCCTTCACCCAGCGCCAGATAGAGATCGGCGGAGAGGCCGGTGCGGATGGCGGTCAGCGCGGTGGTCTGGCGCTGCACGGTGAAGGTGCGGCGCTGGGGGTGCATCTCGTCGATCACGGTGCCGCCGCGCTTCACCTCGATCACGGCTTCGTCGGCCACGTAGTTGGGGCCGGGAACCCGGCGAACCTCGCGCAGGGTGAGGGTGTAGCCGGCAATGTCGATGTGGTCGCCGGGGCGCAGGGCCTCGATGCGCTCCTGCTCGAAGGCGGAGGCGGAGACGCCGGCCACCAGCACGGCCATGCCGAAATGCGCCAGCGACATGCCATAGGCGGCGCGCGGCAGGCCGGCGGCGCGGCGCCAGGAGTCGCGCAGCGGTGCGCGGAACAGGCGGATGCGCTCGCCCCATTCCGCCAGCACGCCAGCGGCGATCCAGGCGGCCAGCCCGAGGCCGAGGATGGCGAGCACGGCATGGAAGCCCGAGAGATACAGGCCCACCAGCACCACGAGCAGCGCGAAGCCGAAGGCCACCCAGAGGCGCTGCAGCGCGGCGGTGAGATCCCCGCGCTTCCAGGCCAGCAGCGGGCCAACGGCCATCGCCACCAGCAGCGGGGTCATCAGCGGGAGGAAGGTGCGGTTGTAGAACGGCGGGCCGACGGAGATCTTCAGCCCGAACGCGTCCATGAACAGCGGATACAGCGTGCCCAGCAGCACCGTGCCGGTGGCGGTGGCGAGCAGGAGGTTGTTCAGCACAAGCGCGCCCTCGCGCGAGATCGGCGCGAACAACCCGCCGCCCTGCAGCGCCGGCGCGCGCCAGGCGTAGAGGGTGAAGGAGCCGCCGATGGCGATGATGAGCAGGCCGAGGATGAACACGCCACGCGCTGGGTCCACCGCGAAGGCATGCACGGAGCTGAGCACGCCGGAGCGCACCAGGAAGGTACCGACCAAGGCGAGGCCGAAGGTGAGCAGGGCGAGCAGGATGGTCCAGCTCTTCATCGTGTCCCGCCGTTCCACCACGATGGCCGAATGGATCAGCGCGGTGCCGGAAAGCCAGGGCAGCAGGGAGGCGTTCTCCACCGGGTCCCAGAACCACCAGCCGCCCCAGCCCAGCGTGTAGTACGCCCACCAGGAGCCAAGCGCGATGCCGACCGTCAGCGCGCACCACGACACCAGCGCCCAGGGCCGCACCCAGCGCGCCCAGGCGGCATCGACGCGGCCCTCGATCAATGCCGCGACGGCGAACGCAAACGCCACCGAGGAGCCGACATAGCCGAGGTACAGAAACGGGGGATGGAACGCCAATCCGGGGTCCTGCAGCACCGGGTTGAGCCCGTGCCCGTCCGCCGGCGCGGGAATGACGCGAGTGAAGGGGTTCGATGTCGCCAGGATGAACAGCAGGAACCCCGTGGCCACCATGCCCTGCACCGCCAGCACGCGGGCGCGCAATTCCCGCGGCAGGTTGCCCCCGAAGCTCGCCACCGCCGCGCCGCAGAGCGAGAGGATGAGCACCCAGAGGAGCATCGAACCCTCATGGTTCCCCCAAACGCCGCTGATCTTGTAGAGCATGGGCTTCGCGGAGTGGCTGTTCTCCACCACGTTGCTCACGCTGAAATCGCTGGTCACATAAGCGTGGGTCAGCGCGGCGAAGGACAGCGCCACCATGGCAAATTGGCCCAACGCCGCACTGCGCCCCACCGCCATCCAACCGGACAAGCGGCGGGCCGCACCGGCCAGCGGCACGATGGATTGGACGAGCGCCAGGCAAAGCGCCAACGCCAACGCGAAATGACCAAGCTCGATGAACATCCGTGCACCCGCGAACCCGCGACGATCTAGCGGAACGTGGTGCGGAGGGGAAGGAAGGCCAGGGCCCTGCCCTGGACCCGCCAGGGACCTGAGGTCCCTGGACCCACATGTTTTGTTCCGCCTTCGGCGGGGAGGGGCCGTCGAGGCGGTGGAGAGACCCGGGCGGCCCCTCCCCGCCGAAGGCGGAAAAGGTCGAGGGGTCTGGGGCCTAAGGCCCCAGTGGGGTCCAGGGGCAAAGCCCCTGGCCTTGCTCCCCTTTACAGCGCGTCCGCCTGGGTTTCGCCGGTTCGGATGCGGATGGCGCGGCCGAGGTCGGTGACGAAGATTTTGCCGTCGCCGATGCGGCCGGTATGGGCGCCGCGTTGGATGGCGTCCACCACCTGGTCCACCTGGGTGTCGTCCACCATGATTTCGAGCTTGGTCTTGGGCAGCAGGTTGGTGGTGTATTCGGCGCCGCGGTAGATTTCGGCCTGGCCTTTCTGGCGGCCATAGCCACGGGCTTCCGTCACGGTCATGCCGGAGAGGCCGAGCGGGGCGAGGGCGTCGCGGACATCTTCCAGCTTGTGCGGCTTGATGACGGCGATAACCAGCTTCACCTGCGGTGCCTCCGTGGCGTTGTGCGGTGCGGCATTTGTGCCATTGCCGGGGCCTGGGCGTCAGCCGGAAAGTGCGGTCGCGCGATTTTTTCCGGTTCGTGCCCTGGACGGATCGGCGGATGTGACCGATGTTTCGCCTTGCGTGGCGCGCCGATCGGCGTGGCGCGCAGCCGGCCTGGGGTGCCACGACCGATCGAGGTCGTCCTGCGGCCGTGTCGCGAGAGCGGGTGCCGTGGAGAAGCGCGGCCCCATTCGCACCATGGACC
>CANHKG010000011.1 GCA_947460455.1 Rhodospirillales bacterium
ATCGGTGGCCCGGCTGAACATGCTCTCGCCGAAGAACGCGCCGCCCAGCGCCACGCCATAGAGCCCGCCCACCAGCGCGCCCTCGTGCCAGCTTTCCACCGAATGGGCCACGCCGCGCCGGTGCAGCTCGGTGAACAGGCCTTCGATCATCGGGTTGATCCAGGTATCCTCCCGCCCCGGCGCCGGCTCCGCGCAACCGCCGATCACGGCGGCGAAATCCCGGTCCACTGTCACGGTGAAGCCGCCGGATTCCACCGTGCGCAGCAGCCGGCGCGGCAGGTGGAATCCATCCAGCGGCAGGATCCCGCGTTGCTCGGGGTCGAGCCAGTACAGCCGGTCCGCCTCGCGCGTTTCGGCCATCGGGAAGAACCCGGCGCGATAGGCCCGCACCAGCAGTTCGGGCGTGATCTCCATGCTGCGTCGCGACATGGCTACAGTGTGCCCAGCCGCGCCACCGAAGGCCAGACGGCTCAGGTGTTGTTGATACCCAGCACCCAGCTGCGGAACAGCGCGAGATCAATATTGCCGCCGCACAGCACCACGCCCACGCGCTTGCCCGCCCAGCGCGCGCGCTCCTGCAGCAGGGCCGCCAGCGGCGCGGCCCCGGCGCCCTCGGCCAGGTTGTGCGTGTCGGTCCAGTAGGCGCGGATGGCCTCGGCCACCTCGTCATCGCTCACCGTCACCACGCGGGAAGCTCCGGCGCGGATGATCGCCAGCGCTTCCGCATCCGGCTGCCGCGTGGCCATGCCGTCGGCCATCGTATTCGCGCTGTTGGTCTCCACCACATGCCCGGCCGCGAAGGACAGCGCATAGGCCGGCGCTTCAGTGCTCTGCACGCCGATGATCTCGGTGGAAAGCCCCAGCAGGTCGCGCGTGCGGATCGCCCCGCAAATGCCGGAGCCGAGCCCGATCGGCACATACAGCGCATCCAGCGTCGGTGCCGTCCGGAACAGCTCCAGCGCCCAGGTCGCCACCCCCACCACCAGGTCGGCATGGAAGCTGGGCGCGAACAGCAGCCCCTCCTGCTCCGCCAGCCGCTTGGCCTCCGCTCGGGCCTCGTCGAAATCGGCGCCATGCTCGATCAGCCGCGCGCCGAAGGCCTGCATGGCCGCGTTCTTCTCGGTGGAATTGCCCCGCGGCACCAGGATCGTCACCGGCACGCCCGCACGCTGCCCGGCATAGGCCAAGGACTGGCCGTGATTGCCACGCGTGGCGGAAATCACGCCGCGCACCTGCGTGCCGCGCTGCGCCAGCCGGTCGAAATAGGTGATCCCGCCGCGCACCTTGAAGGCACCGGTGGGGGTGTGGTTCTCGTGCTTCACCCACAGCTCGCACCCCGCCCGCGCCGCCAGCAGCGGCCAGCGATAGGAAGGCGTGGGCCCGAAGGCGCCGTGCACCAGCGCCAGCGCGGCTTCCAGCTCCTGCATCGAGAACATGGGCGGCTCCATCAACGAAAAGGGGCCGTCGCGGCTTACCGCGACGGCCCCGATCAGCATAGCCCCGGAAGGGCTGCGCCGTCAGACCAGCTTGAGGTTGGTGGCGGCAGCCTTGCCGCGCTCCATCGCCACGTCGTAGCTGACCTTCTGGCCGTCGTTCAGGCCCTTCAGGCCCGCGGCCTGCACGGCGGTGATGTGCACGAACACATCCTTGCCGCCGTCAGACGGCATGATGAAGCCGTAGCCCTTGGTGGCGTTGAACCACTTCACGGTGCCCATAGCCATGATCGTAGACTCCTGCGTTCAGCCGTGCGCCAGCGCGGCTGCTTTTGTTGCGTGGGTTGAAAGGTTGCGGGACGCCGCGGCCGGACAGCTCCGGCGCACGGCGCGATTGGTCTGCAGGGGTCGCCGATGGTTGATCAGGCGATGCCGTGGCAGTACGCGCGCCGCGCCACCCGGGCACGGTCTGCGCCCTGGGCTTCTTGCCGGTCGAAACGACACGGACAAGAACAATTCCGTCGCTGACGGGTGGCGAGGCGGAGAGGGTGCCTCAGGCCAGCTTGAGGTTGGTGGCTGCGGCCTTGCCGCGCTCCATGGCCACCTCGTAGCTGACCTTCTGCCCCTCGGTCAGGCCACGCAGTCCGGCCGCCTGAACCGCGGTGATGTGCACGAACACATCCTTGCCGCCATCCTGGGGCATGATGAAACCAAAGCCCTTCGTGGTGTTGAACCACTTCACAGTACCGATAGCCATAACTCGGTCGAACTCCGTAAGTCACTGTGCAACCAGTGCACAGCTTGGGGTGACAACCGGCATTCAGGAGAGCGGACCGGAACCGGCGCACCCGCGGAATCGGTTGATTCCTGCCCGGATTTCCTCGCCCGTCGTCGCGCGATCGTCACCAGAATGCGATTGCGGCAGTAATCTGGCGCAGAAACAGCCGCGAGAGTCAAACATTACCGCATCGGCTGTATCCCATGGCGTGCGCAAGGCTGCAAACGGGCCCTCCGCAAGGCACCCAAGGCATGCGCGCATGGCGTATGCGGCACAACGAAAAACGGCCCCGGTGTTGCCACCGGGGCCGGTTCCATCTCGTGTCGGCAAGGCTGCCTCCCTGCCCGGTTTCCCAGGCAGGGGGACCAGGACTTAGAAGTCCATGTCGCCCATGCCGCCCATGCCGCCGCCCGGAGGCCCACCGGCAGCGGCCTTACGCTCCGGCTTCTCGGCGATCATGGCTTCGGTGGTCACCAGCAGGCCGGCGATCGAGGCCGCGTCCTGCAGGGCAGTGCGCACAACCTTGGTCGGGTCGATGATGCCGGCCTTGACCATGTCCTTGAACTCGCCGCTCTGCGCGTCGAAGCCCCAGTTGTAGTCGTCCTTGTCCAGCACCTTGCCGGAGATCACCGCACCGTCTTCACCGGCGTTCTCGGCGATCTGGCGCAGCGGGGTCAGCACCGCGCGGCGCACGATGTCGATGCCCACGCGCTGGTCGTCGTTGTCAGCCTTCAGCTTGGCAAGCACGAGGGACGCACGGGCCAGGGCAACGCCGCCGCCCGGAACAATGCCTTCCTCAACCGCCGCGCGGGTGGCGTGCAGGGCGTCGTCCACGCGATCCTTGCGCTCCTTCACCTCAACCTCGGTGGCGCCACCGACGCGGATAACGGCCACGCCGCCAGCCAGCTTCGCCAGGCGCTCCTGCAGCTTCTCGCGGTCGTAGTCGGAGGTGGTCTCCTCCACCTGCGCGCGGATCTGGTTGCAGCGGCCGGTGATGTCGGCCTTCTTGCCGGCGCCCTCGACGATCGTGGTGTTCTCCTTCTCGATCACGACCTTCTTGGCCTTGCCGAGCATGGCGAGCGTCACGGTCTCAAGCTTGATGCCGAGGTCTTCGCTGATCACCTGGCCACCGGTCAGGATCGCGAGGTCTTCCAGCATCGCCTTGCGGCGATCGCCGAAGCCCGGCGCCTTCACGGCGGCAACCTTCAGCCCGCCGCGCAGCTTGTTCACCACCAGGGTGGCAAGGGCTTCGCCCTCGATGTCCTCGGCGATGATCAGCAGCGGACGGCCCGACTGCACGATGCTTTCCAGCAGCGGCAGCATCGGCTGCAGGCCAGACAGCTTCTTCTCGTGGATCAGGATGTAGGGCTGATCCAGGTCGGTGATCATCTTCTCCGCATTGGTGATGAAGTACGGAGAGATGTAGCCGCGGTCGAACTGCATGCCCTCGACAACGTCGAGCTCGGTCTGGATGCCCTTGGCTTCCTCAACCGTGATCACGCCCTCGTTGCCAACCTTCTGCATGGCTTCCGCGATCATCTTGCCGATGTCGGATTCGCCATTGGCAGAGATCGTGCCAACCTGGGCCGTCTCGGCCGGGCTGGTGATCTTCTTGCTGCGCTTCTTCAGCTCTTCCACCAGCGCAACCACGGCCTTGTCGATGCCGCGCTTCAGGTCCATCGGGTTCATGCCCGCGGCCACGCTCTTGGAACCCTCGCGCACGATGGCCTGGGCCAGCACGGTCGCGGTGGTGGTGCCGTCGCCGGCCAGGTCGTTGGTCTTCGAGGCCACTTCGCGCACCATCTGGGCGCCCATGTTCTCGAACTTGTCGGAGAGCTCGATCTCCTTCGCAACGGTCACGCCGTCCTTGGTGATGCGCGGTGCGCCGAAGCTCTTGTCGATCACCACGTTGCGGCCCTTCGGGCCCAGCGTCACCTTCACGGCATCGGCGAGAATGTCGACGCCACGCAGCATGCGGGCACGGGCGTCACCGCCGAAACGGACTTCCTTGGCAGCCATATTCAGTGTTCCTTCCTAGGTCGGGTCAGGCGCGATCCGATGGCGGGTGCGGCAAGCCTGCCGCACCGGCGCCATGCCGGGATCAGGACGCCTTCTTCTTGCCGGTCGAGGCGGTGCCCTCGATGATGCCCATGATGTCGGACTCCTTCATGATCAACAGGTCTTCCCCGTCGATCTTGACCTCGGTGCCCGACCACTTGCCGAACAGCACGCGGTCACCAGCCTTCACATCCAGCGCCACGATGGCGCCAGCCTCATTGCGCGCACCGGCGCCAACGGCGATCACCTCGCCCTCCATCGGCTTCTCCTGAGCCGTGTCGGGAATGATGATGCCGCCCTTGGTCTTTTCCTCGGCAGTCAGCCGCCGGACCACGACCCGGTCGTGCAGGGGACGGAACTTCATGCGGATCGCTCCTGGATATTTGGGGGTCGCTCAACTGGGTGCCCGTGAGGGCGGAAGCCAGAGGGACGACCAGTTGTTAGCACTCTCCATCGGAGAGTGCCAGCGATCTAGGCTCTTGCCCGAACGGAGTCAAGGCATCGCCAGCACTCTATGGCCGCGAGTGCTAAAATACTGACAAAACACATAAATTTCTGGTAACCCGCCACAAGCCCGATGCCATCCGTCCCCTCGCCGTGCCACAGCCGCGGCCATGCGGGCCCCAAAAGCCCCGGGGAACCACCGTCAACCGCACGGCCCCAAAGGAGCAGACCGCCCCGAACGGAGGCATCCATGCACCTGCAGATCCACCTGCCAGACCACCCGGCCGTGCCGCAAAGCGACAGCTGGCAGGCGCTGGGCATCGCCCCGGCCTACCCCGAGCGGCACAAGTTCCTCGATTTCTGGAGACGCGAGACCGAAGGCAAGCTGCACTCGGTCCGCTTGCACTGAACGCGGTCAGGCAGCCCCGTCGGGCAGCTTCATCCACGGCGGCGGGCGCGGCAGCAGCACCGCCTCGCCGCAGGAAAGCGCACCCTCCAGCGCCTCCAGCCGCAGTGTCGCCAGTGCCCGCGCCCCGCGGCCGGAGCGCAGCGTGCCCACCTCCGCCTCGCCGCGCCGCACCGGCGTGCCCGGCGCGGGCAGCGTGCCCTGCACCTCCACCGGCACCAGGCGCCGCTTGATCAGCCCGCGATACTTGGTCCGCGCCGTCAGCTCCTGGCCCATGTAGCAGCCCTTGGTCCAGGACACGCCCGAAAGCTCGTCGAACCCCGCCTCCAGCAGCACCGTCTTGTCCGCCTCCAGATCGCGCGACCCCTCCGGCAGCCCCAGCGCCAGCCGATGCGCATCCCACGCCTCGGCCGAGGCATCCGCCGCCAAGGCCTCCGGCGCCAGCACCCGCCACCCCGCCTCCGCCAACCGCGGATCGGGCGCCACCACCGCGCCGGCGGGCACCTCAGGCACTCCGCCCCAGGCCACGTGAACCTGCCAGCCCTCCAGCACCGCAACCGTCACCTTGGAGCGCAGCCGGAACCGGGAAAGCTTCTGCGCCAGCATCGCCGCCTGGCCCTGCTCCACATCCAGCAGCAACCGCTCGCCATCCGCCAAGATGAAGAAGTCGGCCAGCCACTTGCCCTGCGGCGAAAGCAGCGCCGCCCACACCGCCTGCCCCGGCGCGGCCAGCGCCACGTCGTTGGAAACCAGGCCCTGCAGAAAGGCCACCCGGTCCGGCCCGTCCACCGCCACCACGGCGCGATCGGGCAAATGCGCGACTTTTGTCATCCCCCGCAGGTGGTTGCACCCGCTCCCCGCAACAAGAGGGGCTTGCATCCCGCCCGCACCTGCCCGAAACGCACCCAGCACCGAGCGGAGGATCCCATGCCCCATTTCGACCTGCTGATCACAGGCGGCACCTGCGTGCTCCCCTGGGGCATGGAGCAGACCAGCGTCGGCGTCCGCCACGGCCGCATCGCCGCCCTCGGCGTCGGCGCGGATGCCACGGCGGATGAAGTGATCGACGCCACCGGCCTGCACGTCCTGCCCGGCCTGATCGACCCGCACGTGCATCTGCGCGACCCCGGCGACGCCAGCGTGGAGAGCATCCCCACCGGCACCAAGGCCGCCATCCTCGGCGGCCTCACCGCCGTGTTCGACATGCCGAACACCAACCCCTCCATCACCAACGCCGAAACGCTGGCCTGGAAGCAGGGCTACGCGGAACAAGCCGCCTGGTGCGACATGGGGCTCTATGTCGGCGGCACCCGCACCAACATCGCGGAACTGGCAGAGCTGGAAACCGGCCGCGGCGTCTGCGGCATCAAGATCTTCGCCGGCTCCTCCACCGGCGACCTCATGGTCGAAGACGACGAAAGCCTGGAACGCGTCATGCGCGCCGGCCGCCGCCGCATCAGCTACCACAGCGAAGACGAATACCGCCTCCAGGCCCGCAAGCCGATGTTCAAGTCCGGCGACCCGTATTCCAACCACATGGTCTGGCGCGACGAGGAATGCGCCTTCCTCGGCACCCGCCGCCTGATGGCGCTCGCCACGCGCACGGGGCGGCCCGCCCACATCCTGCACGTCTCCACCCTGCAGGAGCTGGACTACCTGAAAGACTACCGGGACATCGCCACGGTGGAGGTCCTGGTCAACCACCTCACCCAGTCCGCGCCGGAGGTCTACGACAACCTCAAGGGCTTCGGCGTCATGAACCCGCCCATTCGCGGGCCCGAGCACATGGAAGCCGCCTGGCGCGCCATCCGCGACGGCACGGTGGACACGGTCGGCTCCGACCACGCCCCCCACCCCCACGCCGCCAAGCTCAAGCCCTGGCCCGACTGCCCCGCCGGCCTCACCGGCGTGCAAACCCTGGTCCCGGTCATGCTCAACCACGTCAACGCCGGCCGCCTCTCGCTGCCGCGCCTGGTGGACCTGATGTGCGCCGGCCCCGCCCGCGTCTACGGCGCCGTCGGCAAGGGCCGCCTCGCCGCCGGCTACGACGCCGACTTCACCCTGGTGGACATGCGCCGCCAGCGCACCATCGAAAACAGCTGGATCGTCTCCCCCTGCGGCTGGACCCCCTTCGCCGGCATGAACATCACCGGCTGGCCCGTCGCCACCATCATCCGTGGCACGGCCGTGATGCGCGAAGACGAAGTGCTCGGGACCCCTCGGGGCAAGCTGGTGAGGTTCGCGTAAGAGTCTTCTTTTTGTGAACAAAAAGAAGCAAAAAAACTTCATTTGTTTGATGCGGAAAGGCCGGGCCTTTCCGCATCAAACGTGAAAAAGTTTTTTGGTTCTTTTTTTCAAAAAAGAACAACTTCCTTTCTGACTTCCTCCACCACCGCCCCCCACTCCCCCGGCGCGTCCTGCCGGAAAATCCGCAGCGAGGGGTACCAGGGGCTATCCGCCCGCTCGCGCAGCCAGCGCCAGCACGTGTCGTGCCGGTTCAGCAGCCACACCGGCCGCCCCAGCGCCCCGGCCAGATGCACGCAGGCGGTATCCACCGTGATCACCAGGTCCAAGGCCTGCATCAGCGCCGCGGTATCGGCGAAGTCGCGCAGTTCCCCCGTCCAGTCATGCAGCACCATCCCCTCCGGCCGCGCCTGCGCCGCAGCCTCGCCCAGCTGCAACGACACCAGCGAAATCCCGGGCACGCCCCCCAACGGTGCCAACGCCGACAGCGGCACGGACCGGGCCGCGTCCATCCCCTCGAACACCGTCCCCGCCCGCCTGTCCCCGGCCCAGGCCAGGCCCACCTTCAGCCCCGGCAACCCATTCAGCCGTGCCCGCCACGCCGCCACCGCCGCCGGATCGGCCGCCACATAGGGGATGGCGCCCAGCACGGTCCGGAACGCCCAGGGCAGGTGGAACATCGGCAGCGCCACGTCATGCGCCGGCACCGCCTCGCCCCAGCCCACCACCGCACCCACGCCGGGCACGGACCGCGCCAGCCGTACCAGCCCGGGCTGCACCTCCAGCACCACCTCCGCCCCGGCCGCGCGCGCCATCGGCACGTAGCGCAGGCACTGGATCATGTCGCCATGCCCCGCCTCGCCATGGAACAGCACCGTTCTGCCGCGCCAGTCGGCGGGGTCCGGCCGTTCCACCGGGCCATGCGGCTGCCGCGCCCCGATGCCGGGCTGGCCGGGATCGCGCAGCCGCCAGGCCATGTCCGCCCATCCCGCCTCCAGCTCGCCATCCAGGAGGTATTCGCGCGACCGGAGCAGCCGTGCCCCGATCGCCGCGTCGCCCAGCGTCCGCGCCGCCGCCAGGGCCTGCGGATCAGCCGTGGTCGCCACGATCCGCAGCAGAATGCCGGCGCGCGCCGCATACAGGTTGGCATTGGCCGGCATCCGCGCGCCCAGCCAGGCCAGCACGGCCTCCCCCTCCGCCCGCGCCCCGCGTGCCAGCAGCATCTGCGCCAGCGCGTGCCGGGCCTCCGGCTCGGCCCGTCGCTGTGCCACATCGCCCATCTGCGCGATCGCCGCGTCCCGCGCGCCCTCCTCCCACAGGCAGCCCGCCAGCATCGCACGCGCCGCATCCTCGCCGGGGCGGGCGGCCACGGTGCGGGAAAGGATCGCCGTCATCGCCCCGGCCGGCAGCCCTGCCGCGCCCATATCCTGCGCCAGCTGCAGCACGGCGTCGTACAGCGCCTCCGTCACCCCACCCGCTCTGCCAGCGCCGCGGCCACGCGCTGCACCACGCCGCTCCAGTCCCCCGGCGCTGCCTGCCGGAACTGCCGCAATGTCGGGTACCACGGGCTGTCGTCTCGGTCGCGCAGCCAGCGCCAGCAGGAATCAAAGCGGTTCAGCATCCACACCGGCCGCCCCAGCGCCCCGGCCAGATGCACACAGGCGGTATCCACCGTGATCACCAGGTCCAGCGCCTGCATCAACGCCGCGGTATCGGCGAAATCGCCCAGCTCCGCCGTCCAATCATGCAGCATCATCCCGGCCGCCTGCCGCGCGGCCTCTCCTGTCTGCAGGGAAACGAAGCTCACCCCGCGCACCCCGCCCAGCGGCGCCAGCGCCGCAAGCGCCACCGACCGCCGCCGGTCCACCCGATGCGCCGCCCGGTCCTGTGGCCGCGGATCGCCGGCCCAGGCCAGCCCCACTTTCAGCCCCGGCAACCCGGCCAGCCGCGCCCGCCAGCCTGCCACGGCGTCGGCATCGGCCGCGAGGTAAGGCACCTCCGCCGGGATCGTGGCCGGCACCGTCCCGAACGCCCAGGGCAGGTGCAGCAGCGGCACCGCCACGTCATGCGCCGGCACCGTCTCGCCCTGGCCCAGCACCGCCGGCTGGCCGGGCAGCGAGGCGGCCAACCGCTTCAGCGCCGGCTGCACCTCCACCATCACCTCCGCGGCGATCGCCTGCACCGGCCGCACGTAGCGCAGGAACTGCAGCGAATCGCCGAACCCCTGCTCCGCGAACAGCAGCACCCGCCGCCCGCGCCACGCAGCGGGGTCGGGCCGCACCAGCGGATCGGCCGGCTGGCGCCATTCCTCCGCCATGCCCTTCCACCGCCAGGCATAATGCGGCCAGCCTTCCTCGAACCGCCCATTGGCCAGCAGCGTCGATGCCAGGCGAACACGGCGGTTGAGATTGTCGGGCTCCTCCGCCAGCCGCGCCTGCAGCGCCGGCACCGCCCCGGCCATGGCGCCCTGCCCATGCACCGCGCCCAGCGCGCGATCCAGCCAAGCCAGCGCCGTGGCATCCCCCGGCGCCAGCGCCGCGGCATGTTCCAGCAGCGGCAGCGCCTCTCCCAGCCGTCCGGCAACCAGCAGCGCCATGCCCAGGCGCAACGCCAGCCCGGGGTTATCGGGATGCTGCGCCTGCAGCGCGCCGAACAGCACGATCGCCTCGTCCCGCCGCCCCAGCGCCCACAGCCGCGCCGCCTCCTCGGCCGTGCCCGGCCGCGGCTCAGGCACCACGGCCCACCCGCTCGCGCAACGCCACCGCCACGCGTTCGATCACCTCGTCCCACGCCCCGGGCCGTACCTGCCGGAACTGCCGCAGCGTCGGGTACCAGGGGCTGTCGTCACGATCGAGCAGCCAGCGGAAATCGGTGTCGAACCGGTTCAGCAGCCACACCGGCCGCGCCAGCGCCCCGGCCAGGTGCGCCGGCGCCGTGTCCACGGCAATAACCAGGTCCAGCGCCGTCATCAGCGCCGCCGTGTCGGTGAAATCCGCCAGCTCCTCGGTCCAGTCGTGCAGCACCATCCCCGTCGGCGGATCAGCCGCCTGCGCCGCAGGCACGCCCTTCTGCAGCGAAACGAACACCACCCCGGGAACCTTCGCCAGCGGCGCAAGGTCCTTCAGCTTCACCGAGCGGCGCGCATCCATCGAGGCCTGCTCCGGCTGGTCAGGCCGGGGTTCCCCAGCCCAAACCAGCCCGACCTTGAGCCCCGGGAGCCCGGCCAGCCGCCGCCGGAATCCCGCAGCGCGGGTAAGGTCCCCGCGCAGGTAGGGCACGGCGGATGGGATCGTCTCCAGCGTGGTCCCGAAGGCCCAAGGCAGTTGCAGCAGCGGCACGGCCACATCGAACGGCGGCATCAGGTCCTCGCGGGCATACACCCCGGCCAGGTCCGGTATCGTCTCGGCCAGGCGCTTCAGCGGCCGGTGCACCTCCAGCAGCACCCGTGCCCCGGTGGCTGCCACGATGCGCGCATAGCGCAGGAACTGGATCGTGTCGCCCAAGGCCTGTTCGGCATACAGCAGCACCGTGCGGCCTTTCCATGCCGCGGGATCGGGCCGCTGCAGCGGATCATGCGGTGCCCGCGCCGACTGCATCACCGGATTGGCGCGCCACCGCCATGCGTAGCCGGCCCATCCCTCCTCCAACTGGCCCATCGCCAGCCGGGCCAGGCCGAGGCCGAACTGCGCCCCCGTATTGTCGGGCGCGGTGTCCAGCACGGCCTGGTAGGCCGCCTTTGCCTCCTCCATCCGGCACAGCGAATGCAGCGCCAGGGCCAGACCCAGCCGCGCCCAGATCGGCTGCACCGTGGGGTCCAGGGCCTGCACCCGCCGGATCAGCCCCAGCGCTTCCTCGCTCGGCCCCACGCCGTGCAGGGCACCGGCCAAGCCAAGCATTGCCATAGGCTGGTCCGGGTCCAACGAAAGCGCGGTGCGGAAGCTGCGCTGCGCCTCCTGCATCTGGCCGCGCTGGAACAGCTCGAAGCCGAGCCGCACATGCAGCTCGGCATTCCGCGGCGCAAGCTTCAGCGCCCCGCGCAGTGCTGCCGGCGCCGTGTCGTCGCTCTTCTGTTGCAGAAGCTCGGCCAGCGCCGCAGCCGCCTCCGCATGGTTGGGCCGCAGCGCCAGCACGCGCCGCAGCGCCGCCACCGCCGCATCGCGCACCAGAAGCGTCCAGTCTGCCGCCACCGCCGTCGTCGGCACGGCCAGTTGCGTCGTTGTCAGCACCCGCGCAATCGCCATGGGCCAGACCGGGTCGCCCGCCGCGCCACCCAGGCCCTCGATCGGCCTTGCCAGGCGCTGAAACAACGGATCGGCCACGCCGCTGGCTGCGTCTTCCCCCTGGTCCAGCAGGGTTTGCGCCAACGCATCGTCCGGTTGCAGTGCCAGTGCGCGCCGAAACCAGCTCCGCGCCGCGGTCTCGGCGCCCAGCGCGCGCAGGATCTGCCCCATGTCGCGCGCCGGCCCGGCCACGTCCGGCACAAGCAATGCAACGCGCATCTGCACCAGCAGGGCCTCCAGCAGCCGATCCTGCGTCGCCAACGCGCGGCGCAGCTGCCGCAGCGTGGTCAGGTCGTCCGGCGCCGTTGCCGCGTGCCGCACCTGCGCGGCAATCGCCGCGTCATGCTGCCCCTCCTGCCACAGCAATGCGGCAAGTCCCTGGTCCAGGGCATCGAGTATCTTGGCCCATTCAGCCGCCTTGCTGCGATCGGGCATCTTCAGGCTGGCGATGGCCGCAGCTGCCCGGTCCCGCGCCTCCCGGGCCACCTCGCCCTGCTTCGCCGCAATGCCCAGTCTGGCCAGGTCCAGCAGGATTGTCGGAGATTCCGTGCCGTTCAGCTCGCGATACAGCGTGCTGGCGCGCGCTTGCGCCGCCGCCGCCGCGCTGTGCTCCCCCCGCCCGGCCGCCACCGCCGCCACCGATTGCCAGTATTGGCACAAGTGGCGCACCCCCGGGCCGATCTGCTCCAGCAGCCCGGCCGCCTCCTCGTGGCGGTCCTGCCGGATGGCCGTCATCACCTGCTCCAGCAACCCGGCATCCGTGGCAGCACTGGTGGCCGCAGCGGCCCCACCCGCAGCCGGATCATCAGCCAAAGCGGGCATCCAAGGCCTCCCCAACGCGCGCCAGAACACTCTCCCAGTCGCCACGCACCGGCTGCCGGAACAGGCGCGCGGTGGGATACCACGGGCTGTCCTGGCGGCCCAGCAGCCACCGCCAATCGGGATCGTACGGCAGCAGCAGCCAAACCGGCCGGCCCAACGCCCCCGCCAGGTGCGCGACCGAGGTATCAACGCTGATCACCAGGTCCATCAGCGTCGTCAGCGCGGCGGTATCGGCATAGTCGCGAATCCCGTCATGCACGGTGGCCAGCGGCCCCACCGCCTCGCCCTCGCGCAGCCCGGGCGCCAGCACATGGAAGGCGACATCGCGACGCTGCAGCACCGCGGCGAAGCGCGCCATCGGGATGGACCGCTGCCGGTCGTTCACGAACGCCGTGTTCCCCCACCACGCCACCCCCACCCGCGGCCGCCCGTCGCCGTCCTGGGCCAGCCGGGCGTGCCAGGCCGCCATCCGCTGCGCCGGCGCGGCCAGGTAGGGGATCTGCGCCGGCACGGTGTCCAGCTCGGTTCCGAAGGCCAGCGGCAGGCTCAGCAGCGGAACCGTCACCGCCGCCGCCGGCACTGCGTCCACCTGCCCGACGATGGCAGACACGGCCGGCATCGCCTCCAGCAGCGGCACAAGCGCAGAGCCCTCCGCCGCCACCACTTCCACGCGCGCGCCCCGCGCGGCCAGCATCGGCAGGTAGCGCACGAACTGGAAGCCATCCCCCGCGCCCTGCTCCAGCGCCACGCGCACAGTCTGCCCATGCAGTTGCTCCGGCACCTGCCAGGGCGTCGGCGGCGGCGTGCGCAAGGGTCCAAGAGCGCTCAGCGCATGCCGGCGCGCCTCGTAGTCGTGCCACCCTCCCGCAAGGTCGCCGTGCAGCAGCCGCAGCATGGCGCCATACAGCCGCGCCTCGTGCAGGCCAGGCTCCAGCGCCAGCGCGGCGGCGTAGCACGCCAGTGCCGACTCATAGGCGCTGGCGCGATGCAGCAAGGCGCCGCACCGCAGAATCAACGCCGCCGAGCCCGGCGCCTCGGCGCGCGCGCGAAGCACCAGCGCCACGGCCTCGGCCACAAACTCATTCCCCGGCGGCGTCTCCAGCCCGATCTCGATCAACACCTCCGCCAGGCCGATCCGTGCCTCCGCCAGCGCCGGTGCCGGCGCCGCGGCATCGCGGGGCTGCGACGCCAGCAGTGCCACCGCCTGCTCCAGCGTGATCTTCGCCCCGTGGCGGTCTCCGGTCTGGCGCAGCGCCTGGCCCAGCGCCGCCACTGCCGAACCGTCCTGCGGCTGCAGCCCCACCAGCCGGCGCCATGTGGCGATCGCTGCGTCCCGCGCCCCGGTTTCCCACTGGGCCGCGGCGAGCGGGCGCAAGGCCGCCACCCACCCGGGCTGCGCGGCAACCGCCTCCTCCAGCAACGACACGATCTCCCGGTGGCGCCCCAGCAGGGCCAGCACCTGGGCCAAATCAAGCCGCACCTCCACGGAGCCCGGCATGGCCGCCAGCACCGCCGCCAACTCGTCCGCGGCCTCCGCCAGTGCACCCGCGGCAACGTGGCATGCCGCCAGAACATGGCGCGCCCCGGCAGACCCTGGCGCCAGTGCCAGCGCCGCCCGTGCCAATACTTCAGCCGTCGAAATCCGGCCCGCCGCATAGTCGGCCCGCGCCTGCGTCAACAGCGCCGCCAGCGTCGCGTCCGCCGCGTCCCCGCCCTGGCCCTGGGCCCCCGGCATCGCCTCAGCCGGCGCGCAAGGCCGCCAGAACCGCCCCGGTCACCGCGCCCCAGTCGCCAAAGGCGGGCTGCCGGAACAGCCGCGCGGTCGGGTACCAGGGACTGTCGGTCCGGTCCTCCAGCCAACGCCAGTCGGCCGCAAACGGCAGCATCACCCAAAGCGGCCGTGCCAGCGCCCCGGCCAGGTGCGCCACCGCAGTATCGACGGAGATCACAAGGTCCATCCGCTCCAGTACCGCCGCGGTATCGGCGAAGTCCTGCAGGTCGCGCCGCAGGTCCCGCACCCCGGGGTGGGAGGCCACCACCGCATCGTCGCCGGCACGGATGTCGGTCTGCACCAGAAAGACCTCCAGCTCCGGCTCAGACAGCAGCGGCTGCAGCAGCGAAAGCGGCACGGAGCGAAGCATGTCCGTGGCATAGGCGGCATTGCCGGCCCAGCACAGCGCCACGCGCCGCCGCCCCGGCGTGGCCGGCCCCAGCCGCGCCGACCAGGCCGCGCGCCGGTCACCGGGTGCGGCAAGGTAGGGCACCCGCGCCGGAATCGTGTCCACCCTCGTGCCGAACACCAGCGGCAGGCTCATCATGGGGCAGACGAAATCGGCCTCTGGCACCGCCGCGCCCTGGGCCGACACGGCGGAAACGCCTGTCATGCCCTGCAGCAAGGGCACCAGCGGCGCCTGCGCTTCCACCAGCACGCTCGCGCCCTGGTCCGCCAGAAGGCGCGCATAGCGCACGAACTGCAGCGTGTCCCCCTGGCCCTGCTCGGCGGCCAGCAGCACGCGCTTGCCGGCCAGCGACCCTGCCAGCGCCAGCGGCGGCAGCCGCGTTCCCACCGGGTTGAAGGCCGCCAGGTCCGGGGTCTCCAGCCGCGCCTCGAACCCCGGCAGCCCGTCCGCGAAATTGCCCTCGGCAAGCTGCATCATCGCAAGCGCCGCCCGCGCCACCGCATCGCCGGGTGCAAGCGTCAACGCCATCTCGTAGCGCTGCCGCGCCTCGTCCATGCGGCCCTGGGCGAAGTGGATTCCCGCGATGGCGCGGATCACGTCCAGCGAGCCCGGCTCGACCGCCAGCGCCCGTTCGCCGGCCTCCGCCGCCTCGTCCAGCCGCCCCGCCCGCGCCAGGGCCCGTACCAGCCGCAGCCGCGGCCGCACCTCGCCAGGCGCGCGGGCCACCATCAGCCGCTCCAGGGCCGCCAGCTCGGCGGCATGCTCCGCGCCCGCCAGCCTGGGGGCCAGCAGCCCATAGGCCGGGGCCGGGTTCTCCAGTGTTTCCATCGCCTGCATCAACGCTGCGATCGCCGTGCCGGTCTCGCCGCGATTGAGCAGGATGAAACCCATCAGCAGCTGCGCTTCGCCGTGTCGCGGATTGGCCACCAGCGCCTGGCGCAGGTTTTCCTCCGCCTCCTCGGTGCGGCCCCGCTCCAGCAGCGTCACGGCCAGGTTCACCCGCGCCTCGACAAAGGCCGGCCGCAGCAGCAGCGCCACACGCAGGCTGCCGATCGCCTCGTCAGCCTTGCCCAGCATGCGCAGCACCACGCCCAGGTTCATGTGCAGGTCCGCCTCCGCGGGCTGCAGACCCAGCGCCTGCCGCAGGCTGGCCTCCGCCTCGTGGAACCGCTTCTGCCGAAGCCGCACCACGGCCAGCGCGGCATGCGCCGCCGCATCCTCGGGATCGAGCTGTACGGCCATGGCCATCTGCGTCGCCGCCCCGGCCAGATCTCCCTGGTCCATCAGCGCCTTGCCCAGTGCGCGGAGTGCCTGCGAATCCTGCGGCTGTAGCTCGGCATGCCGGCGCAGCAGCCCCAGCGCCTCGCCGGCGCGGTTCACCAGCTGCAGCATCCGGCCAAGATTGGTCACCGCGGCGCCGAACTCCGGCGCCCCCTTGACCGCCCGCTCCACCAGGGCCACGCCCTCCTCGCGGCGCCCCTGGGTGAAGCGCGCCACCCCCAGCAGATGCAGCGCATCCGGGTTTTCCGGCTCGCGCGTCAGCACCCGCTCCAGCACTTCGATCGACTCACCCATGCGCCCAGCGCCCTGCAGATCCAGCGCCTCGCTCAGCTCCAGCGCCGTCAGCGGGTCGGCCGGCAGGCCGGCATCATCAGCATCGGGCGGCGGCGTGTCGGACGGGTCGGCCATGAAATGCTCCGATCAAGATCAACAATCAGCCAGAAGGCGGCACGGTCACCGCCGCGCCACCCCGTGCTCCAGCCGCGGCAACAAGGCGATTAACAACCCGATCGCCGGAAGGAACGCAGACACCTGATACACGAATTCGATGCTCGTGGCGTCTGCCAAGCGGCCCATCCCCGCCGCCCCCAGCCCACCCAGCCCGAAGGCGAAGCCGAAGAAGATCCCCGCCACCAGCCCCACCCGCCCGGGCAGCAGCTCCTGCGCATACACCACGATGGCCGAAAAGGCAGACGACATCACCAGCCCGATCAGGATGGTCAGCACGATCGTCATCGGCAGGTTGGCATAGGGCAGCACCAGCGTGAACGGCAGCACCCCCAGGATCGAAACCCACATCACCGCCCGCGTGCCCAGCCGGTCCGCGATCGGCCCGCCCAGCAGCGTGCCCAGCGCATTGGCCGCCAGGTAAACGAACAGCAGCACCTGCGCGGCACTCATCGTCATGCCAAAGCGCTCGATCAGATAGAAGGTGTAGTAGCTGCCCAGGCTCGCCCCGTACACGCTCTTGCTGAACATCAGCGCCAGCAGGATCGTGATGGCGAACGCGACCTTGCCCGGCGCCAGCGTCAGCCCCCCCGCCTTGGCCGCCGCCGCCCGCGCCCGCGCCGCCCGGTTGTTCGCCGCATACCAGCGCGACACCCAGGCCAGCACCAGCATCGCCAGCAGCGCCGCCGAGGCGAAATACGCCACCGACCACTGCCCGCGCGGCAACACGATCAGCGCCGCCAGCAACGGCCCGATCGCGCCCCCGGAATTGCCGCCCACCTGGAACAGCGATTGCGCGAACCCGTACCGCCCGCCAGAGGCCATGCGCGCCACCCGCGAGCTTTCGGGATGGAACACCGCCGAGCCCACCCCCACCAGCATCGCGGAGCCCACCAGCATCGCATAGCTGTGCGCCTGGGAGAGCATCAGCAGCCCCACCAGCGTCGCCCCCATCCCGATCGGCAGGGACCACGGCATGGAACGCTTGTCGGTCACGAACCCCACCACCGGCTGCAGCATGGAGGCGGTCAGCTGGAACGCCAGCGCGATCAGCCCGATCTGCGTGTAGTTCAGGTCGAACTCGTCCTTCAGCAGCGGATACAGCGAAGGAATCAACGACTGCATCATGTCGTTCAGCATGTGGCAGAAACTCAGCGCCACCAGCACCGGCATCGCCGTCGCGGCGGCCGAGGCAACAGGGGTCGCTGCGGCCGCGACGGGCGCAGGCGCTTCGGCAACGGCTTTCTGCATCAGGAGCATCCACGCTGGTATGACGTTGCCACTATGCCGCGACCGCACGCCCCCCAGCCACCCCGGCCAGGGCAGCCCAGCAATTCGCGGTTACCAGAGCCCGTGCCAGTTCCGCGTCCGGTGCGCCTCCTGCGCCGGCGTCAGCGCCCGCGGCCCGTCCGCCACCTCGGTATAGGCAGTGCCCAGGTCCTTCGGGTTCCGCCAGCAATCCACCACGCCCAGGCTGCGCGTGCACACCACCGGCTGCTCCGGCGGCTTCTCCTCCGGCGCGCAATAGCTCTTGCCCGCATCCAGCCGCACCAGCGAGCAATCCTTCCCCGCCACGGTCGAGATCACCGCATCCGGCAGCGTCCGCCCGATCAGCGGCACCGCCGCCACGCTCACCGCGCCCACCGTCGCCGCCGTCTCCAGGCACCCACCCAGCACCAGCGGCAACACCAGCGCCATCACCCGGGTCACATGCTTCACCATCCCGCCAGCCTGAAGCAGCGGGATGAACGCCAGGTTGACGCCGCCGCCCTACGCGGCCCTGCGGAAGGTCTTCGGAATCCCCGCCCGCGGCACCTGCCCGTGCAGCGCCTCGTCCGGCAGCCCCTCGCGCAGCACCGCCCGCGCCGCGATCAGCGCCTCCAGATCCACCCCGGTCGAGAAACCCTGGCTCTCCAGCAGGAACACCAGATCCTCCGTCACGATGTTCCCCGAAGCCCCCGGCGCGAACGGGCACCCGCCCAACCCGGCCAGCGCGCTGTCATACTTGCGGATCCCCTCCTCCAGCCCGGCCAGCGCATTGGCCAGCCCCAGCCCCATCGTGTCGTGCAGGTGCAACCCCACCAGCACCGCCCCGATCGCCGAGCGCGTCGCCCGAACCTTGGCCCGGACATCATCCGGGTGCCCATACCCCACGGTGTCCGCCAGCGAGATCGCATCCGCCCCCGCCTTCGCCACCCCTTCGGCCACGGCCACCACGTCGCCCACCGGCACCACCCCGTCGAACGAACACCCGAACGCCGTCGAAAGCGTCACCTCCACCGGGATATGCCCGCCCTGCGCCGCCTCATGCGCCCGCACGCAGGCCACCATCCGCCCGATCTCGGCGATCTGCTCCTCCGGCGTCCGGTTCAGATTGGCCCGGCTATGCCCCATCGTCACCGAAATCGGCACCGTGATCCGCTGCGCCCCCGCCGCCAGCGCCGCCTCCGTCCCGCGCAGGTTCGGCGCCAGCGCCACCACCGTGAACCCCGGGATCGCCAACGCCCGCGCCGCCCGCACAATCTCCCCGGTATCGGCCATCTGCGGAATCAGCTTGGGCGAGACGAAGCTCCCCACCTCGATCTGCGGCAGCCCCGAACCCGCCATCGCCGCCACCCAGCGCTGCTTCACCGAAGTGGGCATCCGCCCCTTGGCAATCTGCAGCCCGTCCCGCGGCCCCACTTCGCAAATCGTGACCGTCTCGGCCATGGCGCAACTCTCCCTTGCAACCATGTAACCGTGGCCCGCCACGCCAGGGTTCGCAAGCCACCCCCTCCCTGTGCCATGCTGCGCTGCAACGAGATATCCCGGGGCCGAACCTGATGCATTCCCTCCGCGCCCATGGCCTGGCGGCGCTCGCCGTTGCGGCCCTGCTTGCCACGCCCGCCCAGGCCCAGATGGGCCCCCCGGGCCCGCCCACCATCGGCACCGTCGCCGCCCAGAAGCGCGCCGTCACCGAAAGCAGCGAGTTCTCCGGCCGCATCTCCGCCGCCGCCCGCGTCGATGTCGTCGCCCGCGTCACCGCCTTCATCGAATCCCGCCTCTTCACCGAAGGCGGCGAGGTCCAGGAAGGCGAGCTCCTCTTCCGGCTCGACCCCGCCACCTTCCAGGCCGAAGTCGCCGCGCGGGAGGCCACGGTCGCCCAAACCACCGCCCTGCTGCGCAACGCCACCCTCACCCTCAGCCGCGCCCAGGCCCTGATCGGCTCCGGCGCCGGAAAAGCCTCCTCGGTGGACGACGCCCGCGCCCAGCAGGCCAGCCTCGCCGCCCAGCTCCAGGGCGCCCAGGCCCAGCTCCGCGCGTCCCAGATCAACCTCGGCTACACCGAGGTCACCGCCCCCATTTCCGGCCGCGTCGGCCGCGCCGCGCTGTCCGCCGGCAACGTCGTCACCCCCGCCTCCGGCCCCCTGGTCACCATCGTCAGCCAGGACCCGATGTACGTCACCTTCCCCGTCCCGGTCCGCCAGGCGCTCGAACTGCGCAACCGCTACGCCGACCGCGGCGGCTTCGCGGCCCTGCGCGTCCGCGTCCGCCTGCCCGATGGCCGGCTCTACACCCAGCCCGGCAAGCTCGATTACGCCGACCCCTCCGTCGCCCCCAGCACCGACAGCCTCACCCTGCGCGCCACCATCCCCAACCCCGTGCGCGCCGGCGCCCGCCCCGGCGAGCCAGGCAACCGCGAGCTGCTCGATGGCGCCTTCGTCTCCGTCTTCCTGGAAGGCATCGAGCCGGTGCAGGCACTCGCCATCCCCCGCTCCGCCGTCCTGTCGGATCCCCAGGGCAACTTCGTCTACGTGATCGACGCGGAGAAGAAGACCCAGCAGCGCCGCATCACCCTCGGCGCCTCCCCCCCGGGCCTGGCCATCGTCACCACCGGCCTGCAGGAAGGCGAAACCATCGCGGTGGATGGCCTGCAGCGCCTGCGCCCCGGCATCCCCGTCAACCCCGTCCCGGCCACCCCGCCCGCCGGCGCCCCCCCCGCCGCACCAAGGGGCTGAGCCATGCTCTCCGCCATCTTCGTCGACCGCCCCCGCCTCGCGGTCGTCATCTCCATCATCCTCACCCTGGCCGGCATCATCGCCTGGAACCGCATCCCCGTCTCGCAGTTCCCAGACATCGTGCCCCCCCAGGTCCGCGTCACCACCCGCTTCCCCGGCGCCTCGGCCGCCGTCGTCGAATCCACCGTCGCCCAGCCGCTCGAAGCCGCCATCAACGGCGTCGACCGCATGCTGTTCATGAAGTCCAACAGCAGCAACGACGGCTCCTACACCCTCACCGTCACCTTCGACCTCGGCACCAACCCGGACATCAACACCGTCAACGTCAACAACCGCGTCCAGGCCGCCCTCTCGCGCATGCCGGCGGAGGTCCAGCGCCAGGGCATCACCGTCAACAAGCAAAGCTCGGCGATCCTCATGTTCGCCCAGTTCTACGCCGAAGACCCCGCCCTCACCCCGCTCGTCGTCTCCAACTACGTCACCATCAACGTCCTCGATTCCATCGCCCGCGTCTCCGGCGTCGGCCAGGCCTTCGTCTTCGGCGCGCTCGACTACTCGATGCGAATCTGGTTCCAAACCGCCCGCCTCGCCGATCTCAACCTCGCCCCGTCAGACATCATCACCGCCCTCCAGCAGCAGAACACCCAGGGCGCGGTCGGCCGCATCGGCGCCCGCCCCACGCTGGAAGGCAACGCCGTCCAGATGAACCTCCAGGCCTCCGGCCGCCGCGCCACCGCGGAGGAATTCGGCGCCATCGTCATCCGCGCCAACCCGGATGGCTCCGTCCTGCGCCTGCGCGATGTCGCCCGCGTCGAACTGGGCGCCGCCACGCAGGATACGGAATCACGCCTCAACGGCCAGCCCGCCGTCTCCATCGGCATCTACCTCGCCCCCGGCGCCAACGCGGTGGATACGTCAAGGCGCGTGCGCGAAGCCCTCAATGCGCAGGAAGGCCGCTTCCCGTCCGGCATGAAGAAGATCGTCTTCTACGACAGCTCGATCTTCGTGGCGGATACGATCGGCGAGGTCATGAAAACCCTGGTCGAGGCCTTCGTCCTCGTCGTGCTCGTCGTCTTCGTCTTCCTCGGCAATTTCCGCGCCACCATCATCCCCGCCGTCGCCGTGCCGGTCAGCGTCATCGGCACCATCGCCGTGCTGCTCGTGCTCGGCTTCTCCGCCAACACCGTCTCCCTCCTCGCCCTCGTGCTGGCCGTCGGCATCGTGGTGGATGACGCCATCGTGGTGGTGGAAAACGTCGAACGCGTGATGGAGGAGGAACCCCACCTCACCCCCAAGGAAGCCACCAAGAAGGCGATGGCCCAGATCACCGGGCCCATCATCGCCATCTCGCTGGTGCTGCTCTCGGTCTTCGTGCCGATCGCCTTCATCCCCGGCGTCTCCGGCCAGCTCTTCCGCCAGTTCGCCGTCACCATCAGCGTCGCCATGCTGATCTCGGCCATCGTCGCCCTCACCCTCTCGCCCGCCCTCTGCGGCGTCTTCCTGCGCCACACCCACCGCAAGCGCGGCATCATGTTCCGCGTCCTGCGCGGCATCGACCACATGCGCGACGGCTACGCCGCCATCGTCCGCCGCCTCGTCCGCCTCTCCATCCTCGGCCTCGTCCTCGTCGCCGCCACCGGCTTCGGCATCTTCAGCATCAGCAAATACGTCCCCACCGGCTTCCTGCCGGAGGAAGACCAGGGCGCCTTCTTCATCGCCGTCCAGCTCCCCGAAGGTGCGAGCGTCGAACGCACCCGCGCCGTCGTCGGCCAGGTCGAGGGCGTGCTGCGCTCCCTGCCGCAGGTGGAAAACACCCTGGCCATCGTCGGCTTCTCCCTGCTCGATGGCTCGGCCCAATCGAACGCCGCCTTCATGGTCGCCCGCCTCAAGCCGTTCGAGGACCGCACCGCGGCGGCCGATCGCGCCCAGGCCGTCATCGGCCGCGTCTTCGGCGCCGCCCAGGGCATCCGCACCGCCGCCGTCTTCCCCTTCAACCTGCCGCCGATCATCGGCCTGTCCACCTCCGGCGGCTTCGAATACCAGCTGCAGAACATCGAGGGCCGCGAACCCGCCGAAATGGCCGCCGCCCTCGGCCCACTGCTGGGGGCCGCCAACACCGATGGCCGCATGGCCCGCGTCTTCTCCACCTTCAGCCCCAGCACCCCCTCGGTGTTCCTCGATATCGACCGCGACAAGGCCCAGGTCCTCGGCGTGGCCGTCACCGACATCTTCTCCACCCTGCAGGCCACGCTCGGCGGCATCTACGTCAACGACTTCAACCTCTTCGGCCGCACCTGGCAGGTGAACATCCAGGGCGAGGCCGCCGACCGCATCGACCTGGAGGCCGTCTGGCGCATCCAGGTCCGCAGCCGCACCGGCGCCATGGTCCCGCTGCGCGCCCTGGCCGATGCCCGCATCGTCCTCGGCCCGCAAACCATCAGCCGCTACAACAACTACCGCTCCATCACCGTCAGCGGCTCGCCGGCCCCGGGCGTCTCCTCGGGCGACGCACTGGCCGCCATGGCCCAGGTCTCCGCCCGCACCCTGCCCGCCGGCTACGCTTTCGAATGGACCGGCACCTCCTACCAGGAGGTCCGCTCATCGGGGCAAACCGGCCCGATCCTCGCCCTGGCCCTGCTCTTCGCCTACCTCTTCCTGGTCGCGCTCTACGAAAGCTGGGTCATCCCCATCCCGGTGCTGCTCTCCGTCGCCGTCGGCGTGCTCGGCGCCTTCGTCGGCCTGTTCCTGCGCTCCATGCCGCTCGATCTCTACGGCCAGATCGGCCTCGTCGTGCTCATCGCGCTCGCCGCCAAGAACGGCATCCTGATCGTGGAATTCGCCAAGGAACGGCGCGAGGCCGGCAGCTCCATCCAGGATGCCGCCATCCTCGGCGCCCGCACCCGCTTCCGCGCCGTGGTCATGACCTCGCTGGCCTTCGTCCTCGGCCTGCTGCCGCTGGTCACCGCCAAGGGGGCCGCGATGCTCTCCCGCCAGGCCGTCGGCATGCCGGTCTTTGCCGGCATGATCGCCGCCACCCTGCTCGGCATCTTCGTCATCCCCATGCTCTACGTCACCTTCCAGACCATGCGCGAAGCCACCCATCGCAGGTTCGGCAGCACCCAAGCGGCCCCACCCCACCGCGCCGAAGACTGATAGCAACCACCAACCCATCACTCCCCCGTCATTGCGAGCGGAGCGAAGCAATCCAGCGCTTTCGCTCCGCCGTCGCACCGGTCATTGATTGCGCGCGCCAAGTAAGGCTGGGCTCTGCCCAGACCCGCCTGGTCCGGCGCGCGACTTCGCGCGACGGGCCGAGCCCCTGGACCTCATCCTTCTAAAAAGTAATGGGATCAAAGGGCCGCCGGCCCTTTGCGGGTCCAGGGCAGCGCCCTGGCCTTCCTTTGGTCCCCCTGCCGACCTGCTGAAGGGCGCGCGCCCTACATGAATTTTTTTCAATGAAAATTGTCTCGTAATGTTTCATCGAAAATGATCAATATGTCTCCGCGCCGAACGACAACACACCCCGGCGCCAGGAGATCCCGCAGATGCCCCCGCCCGCCCAGCCCAACAGCCTCGCACTGGCCCTCGCCCGCGCCATCCGCGCCGAGCTGGACCGGCCCGGGCACTGCCCCGCCGATGACCCGGACAGCCTGCTCACCGCGCTCGCCCTCGTCATCGCCGCCCATGCCCGCCCGTGCTGCACCTGCGGTACCAGCCAACCCCACGCCTGAACCCCCTTTCACCCCTCGCATAGAAGGAGACAGCCCATGCGTGCCCTCCTGGCCCTTCCCCATGGCCTCCACGCCCGCCCCCTGCGCACCGCGCTGGAGCAGGCCGGCTTCGTCATCGCCATGATCGAGGACCTCTCCGACGTCGCCTCCTTCGCGCGGCATGAGGATTTCAACGTCATCATCCTGGTGAACCCCCCCACCCCCAAGGATGCGCCCGCCGCCGCCCGCACGGCCACCGCCACCACCCTGCGCGCCATCCGCGCCGCCGGCCTCGCCATCCCCGTCCTCGCCTATGGCGGCATCGCCCTGCTCGACACCATCGCCCTGCTCCGCGCCGGCGCCGACGACGTCGCCAACGCCCCCTGCACCCCCGAGGAATGTGCCGAGCGCTGCCTGGCCCTGGTCCGCCGCGCCCACGGCTTCACCTCCCCGGAACTCGTCGCCGGTGCCCTCACGCTGGACCCCGAAGCCCACGAAGTCCGCCTCGCCGGCCGTACCATCCGCCTCACCGCCCGCGAATTCGCCGTCCTGCGCCTCCTCGTGCTCCGCCGCGGCGCCGTGGTGCGTAAGCAAACCATGCTCAGCCACCTCTACGCCCAGGACAGCGAAGAACCCGACGGCAAGATCATCGACGTCTTCGTCTGCAAACTCCGCCGCAAACTCGCCGAAGCCGGCGGCCGAGACGTCATCTCCACCGTCTGGGGCGTCGGCTACCGCCTCGACGCCCCCGCCGAAGCCTCCGTCGCCCTCGTCTCGTAGCAAGGAAGCAAGCCCTTCTTTTTCTGAAGAAAAAGAAGCAAAAAGACTTCAATAACCAAACCCCACCACCCAGAGCAGGGCGGAACGCGAAGCGGTTCCGCCAGCTCCCTCTTCCGCAGCAGAGCAGGCTCAAGCCCGCCACCGCGCGGAGAAAAAGCAAGAAAGCGGACACTAAGACACAAAGAAGCAAGACAAGGGAGAATCAATATATCTCTCCCCCTCCCCCCCCCCCCGAAGATGTCAGAACTGCGAATCGGTTCTGCCACCTACTTCCTCCTCCCTTGCCTTGCTCCTCTGTGTCTCTGTGCCTCTGTGGCCCCTTTCTTTCTTAATCTCTCCACACCCCCAGCCTCTTCCCGCTTCCTTTGTGTCTTAGTGGCCGCTTTCTTCCTTACTTCCTGACTTCCTTCTCTCCCCTCGCCACTTGGCGGGGGATTGAGCCGCGAAGCGGATCAATGAGGGGGGCTCTTGGGATCTCCCCCACCCACCCGCAAAAAATATTCCTATCCACCCCTTGCACCGCCACCAATAGTTAGTTATTTATCTAACCATGATCCAGTTCATCCCCTTCCTCACCAGCCTGATCCAGGGCCTGCGCCGCGTCATCGCGCGCGCAGCCCCTGTCGTCAGCGCGCCCGCACGCCCGATCTGGGCCGGGCCCGAGCTCCGCTGGATCATCGCCCCCCATGGCGACCTCCCCCTCCTCCCCGGCCCCGTCTGGACGCTCCTCTGGCTCCGCCTCCACCGCCTCAGCAACCGCCTCACCCGCCTCTACGAGCGCTGGCAAACCAACACCCTCCACACCCCCCGCAAACCCACCCAACGCCCGAAAACCACCCCCCGCCCCACGCCGCCCCCGATCCCCGAACTCCCCGCCCCCGGCATGCCCCTCGTCGCAGCCCCCACCCGCCTCCCCCAGGGCCACGGCTGGGTCATCAGGCGCATCCCCGAAGCCGGCCCCAGCGCCGGCCAACTCCACGATCTCCTGCAACAGCCCAACACCCAGGATTTCGTCCAGGCCGCGCCCCAGGCCGCCCGCCTCCTGCGCCCCCTCTGCCACGCGCTTGGCGTCGACCAACCGGCGTGGCTGAAGCTCCCCCCACGCCCCAGACCCGCGCGCAAGCCCAGGCCGGCCCAACCCCGCCGCCTGAAACTCACCGACCCCGAACTGAACCTGCGCCCCTACGAGATCGCCGCCGCCCGCTACTTCCTCAAAAAATACGGCCGCGACTGACCGGGAAAACGCACGTCCTTATTGTTCCGTTATCATAATTAAAACCCACCCACCCCTCCCGGAGTAGCCAAACCGCCGCCAATGTGGATAACTCCGCCCCCAATACCGCCCCCCACCTTCGCCACAGGGGGCGCGACGGGAGCGAGACTGCGATGACCACCACCTGGACCCCCGACTCCTGGCGCCAGCGCCCGATCAAGCAGGTCCCTGCCTACCCCGACCAGGCAGCCCTCCAGGCGATGGAAGCCAAGCTCCACCGCTACCCCCCGCTCGTCTTCGCCGGCGAAGCCCGCAACCTGAAATCTGCCCTGGCCCGCGTCGCCAATGGCGAGGCCTTCGTGCTGCAAGGCGGCGACTGCGCCGAATCCTTCGGCGACTTCACCGCCAACATCATCCGCGACACCTTCCGCGTCATCCTGCAGATGGCCGTCGTCCTCACCTTCGGCGCCGGCGTGCCCGTGGTGAAGATGGGCCGCATGGCCGGCCAGTTCGCCAAGCCGCGCAGCAGCGACAACGAGACCATCGGCGGCGAAACCCTGCCCAGCTATCGCGGCGACATCATCAACGGCCCCGAATTCACCGCCGCCGCCCGCATCCCCGATCCCGCCCGCATGGAAACCGGCTACTTCCAGTCCGCCGGCACGCTCAACCTCCTGCGCGCCTTCGCCACCGGCGGCTATGCCGACCTGCACGAAGTCCATCGCTGGAACCTCGATTTCGCCGCCCGCTCCCCGCTCGCCGAGCGCTACCAGCAACTCGCCGGTCGCATCGACGAAACCCTCGCCTTCATGTCCGCCTGCGGCATGACCAGCGCGAGCATCCCGCAGATCCGCGAGACCGATTTCTACACCAGCCACGAGGCCCTGCTCCTCCCCTACGAACAGGCCCTCACCCGCATCGATTCCACCTCCGGCGACTGGTACGCCTGCTCCGCCCATTTCCTCTGGATCGGCGACCGCACCCGCCAGCCCGACGGCGCCCACGTGGAATTCCTCCGCGGCGTGAAGAACCCCCTCGGCCTCAAGGTCGGCCCCACCACCACGGTGGACGACCTGCTGCGCCTGATCGACACGCTGAACCCCGCCAACGAACCCGGCCGCCTCACCCTCATCAGCCGCATGGGTGCGGAGAAGGTCGAAAGCATGCTGCCCCCCCTGGTCCGCGCCGTGAAGCGCGCCGGCAAGAAGGTGGTCTGGCTGTGCGACCCCATGCACGGCAACACCATCTCCACCGAGAGCAAGGTGAAGACCCGCAACTTCGAATCCATCCTCCAGGAAGTCCGCGGCTTCTTCGATGTCCACGCCGCCGAAGGCACCTGGGCCGGCGGCGTCCATGTGGAAATGACCGGGCGCGAGGTCACCGAGTGCATCGGCGGCGCCCACCAGCTCACCGCCGCCGATCTCGGCGACCGCTACGAAACCTTCTGCGACCCCCGCCTCAACGCCAGCCAGTCCCTCGAACTCGCCTTCCTCGTCGCCGAGGAGCTGAAGGAACGCCGCGCCCAGCCCGCCCTGCAGCCCATCGCCGCCCAGTAAGATGAACGAAGGCGACCCCGGCGGCCTGGCGCGCGAGATCGCCGGCCGCACCGACGTCTACTTCAACCGCACCCGCGCCGTGGTGGAACGCTTCGGCGACAAACGCGTCACCTACGCCATCTTCCTCCGCCGCCCCGTCATCTCCGCCCCGCGCCTGATGCTGGAGTGGCTGGCGGAGGTGGCCGCCGAACGCGGCACCACCTTCGACATCGACGTCACCCACCCCGAAGGCTCCTGGACCGGTGCCGGCGAACCGCTGGCCTACATCGCCGGCAGCTTCGCCAAGCTGGCGGACCTGGAGACCATCCTGCTCCAGAAGCTCGGCCCCGCCTGCGTCGCCGCCCACAACGCCTACCAGATGGCCCTCGCCCTGCCCGAAGTCGGCTTCCTCGCCATGGATGCCCGCCACTGCGCCGGTGCCGAGATGCAGCAGATGATGGCCTACGCCGCCTCCGTCGGCAGCCGCGCCGCCCAGGCGGAAGGGGCGAAGGGCTTCATCGGCAACGCCAACGACTTCACCGCCCACTGGTTCGGCAATTCCGCCGGCCGCGGCACCATGCCGCACGCCCTGATCGGCTACGCCGGCAGCACCGTCCGCGCCGCCGAGATGTTCCACGAAACCTTCCCGGACGAGATGCTCACCGTCCTGGTGGACTACTACGGCCGAGAGATCACGGATGGCCTGGCCGTCTGCCGCCGCTTCCCCGACCTCGCCGCAGCCGGCCAGCTCGCGCTCCGCCTAGATACCCATGGCGGCCGCTTCCTCGAAGGCCTGGACCCCGCCGAAAGCTACGCCGTGCTGGAACGCCACGCCCCCGGCGCCATCCGCCGCTACCGCAGCGAGACGGAACTCCGCTACCTCGTCGGCACCGGCGTCTCCGCCGCCGCCGTCTGGCGCATGCGCGAAGCCCTGAACGAAGCCGGCTTCCCCGCCGTCCGCCTCGTCGCCTCCTCCGGCTTCGGCGTCGCCAAATGCCGCGTGATGTCCGACTGCCGCGCCCCGGTCGATGTGGTGGGCACCGGCAGCTTCATCCCGGATATCTGGAGCGAAACCTACGCCACCGCCGACATCGTGGAATACGACGGCACGCCGATGGTGAAAGTCGGCCGGGAGTTCCTCCTCCGCCGCAACGGCGCCCGCCGCAAGGGAGCCTGAGCTATGCCTTGCGCGCGGCCACCGGCCAGCCCCGCGCGCATCAACCAGCATTGCAGCGAACGGATCACGTCCCTATAAGGACGCCGTGCCGCACGGCCTGGAGAGGTGACAGAGTGGCCGATTGTGACGGTCTCGAAAACCGTTGTACGTGCAAGCGTACCGTGGGTTCGAATCCCACCCTCTCCGCCACCCGCCCGTTCGCCGAAGTCTTAGACCGTTCAAGCGCCCCCTAAAAAGGGCGCTTTTTCATTGGTCTAGCACCTATTGAGCGCCGCAACCGTTCGCTTGCGACCGCGTCCGTTCGCGCCTATAATTAGGGGATGGAAAGGGGGTCTATCCCCCGGATGGAGCGCAAGCGATGCCACGAAGGGCGGCCGGACTGACAGCGGCGAAGGTGCTGAGCGCGAAGCCCGGACGCTACGGCGACGGCGACGGGCTTTACCTTGTGGTTCGCGACAACGGCACCCGCTTTTGGGTTTTCCGTTTTACGCCGAAGGGCGGGAAGCTGCGGGAAATGGGGCTAGGCCGGGCACCTGTCGGCAAGGAGACGAATGCGGACGGGACGCCACGGGAGAAGGGGCCGATCGATCGCAACGCAGTGAGCCTGGCCGATGCGCGGGAGAAGGCGAGCATTCTCTACCGGATGTTGCGGGACGGCATAGACCCTCTTGCCCAGCGCGACGCGGATGAGGCGGCGAAGAAAGCGGCGGCACAGGAAGCGGCAATAAAGGCCACCACGTTCCGGACTGCGGCGCTGGACCACATCAAACTGCATCAAGCGACCTGGGGTAATCCCAAGCACCGGCAACAGTGGATCAACACGCTGGAAACCTACGCCTTCCCGCATCTTGGCGATGTGCCGATATCGGCAGTGGCTACGGCTCACGTCCTGGCCGCATTGCAGCCTATCTGGACAACCAAGCCGGAGACGGCGAGCCGCCTGCGTGGCCGTATCGAGGTTGTGCTGGATGCGGCGAAGGCGAAGGGAATGCGCAGCGGTGACAACCCGGCGGCATGGCGCGGCCACCTCGCACTCGCACTGCCTGCCCGTGCTAAAGTCGCTAAAGTTGCTCATCATGCGGCGCTGCCCTGGCAGGATATGGCCGCCTTCATGAAGGCGTTGGACGGCCAAGCGGGCGTTGCGGCGCTGGCGCTGAAGTTCGCGATCCTGACCGCAGCGAGGACGGGCGAGGTTCTTGGGGCGACTTGGGGCGAGATGGACCTAGCCGCCGGTGTCTGGATCGTCCCTGAGGGGCGGATGAAGGCGGGGCGGGAGCATCGCGTGCCGCTGTCCGAACCGGTGCTAGAAGTGCTTGAGGCTGTCGCCAAACTCCGCACCAGCGCGGCACCGGATGCCCCGGTGTTCCCCGGCGCTGTCGCCAATAAGGGGCTGTCGAATATGGCGATGCTGACCCTGTTGCGGCGGATGAAGCGGGACGACCTCACGGCGCATGGCTTCCGCAGTTCGTTCCGCGATTGGGCTGCCGAGACCACGGCGTATCCCGGTGAGGTTGTCGAAATGGCGTTGGCGCATGTCGTCGGCGACAAGACGGAGGCGGCGTACCGTCGGGGAGACTTGTTCGAGAAGCGGCGGACCTTGATGGCCGATTGGGCGGATCATTGTGGGCGGAGCGGACGAAGAGACACGCCCAACGTTACTGCGCTCCGGGCAGAAATATAGGCCGGCGCACCCCTCCCCGTGATCGGTGCAATCGCATTTACTGCATAGCAGGCAAAGGGAACGCTGCATCGTCTTGAAGATCAAGTGAAATGTCTTAAAAATCAATAAGTTACGGATACAATACGTGATCGGCCTGTGTATAAGTCAGGTCATCACAATGAAATCATTGAATTATTTCTCGGCGCGATTCTGCTTTCTTTCCCGCTAACCGTGCCCCTATTGAAATGGTCTCACTCGTTCGAGGATGACCATGACTGGACATACCCCCTCCCCGTTGATTGGAACCGGCCGTAAGGCAAAGCACCTTGCCGCACCAATGCCAAACCAACTCGCTTTTCGAATCCCGGAGGTCCGCCGGATGGGTGGGCCTGGAAAGACGAAGCTGTATGAGTTGGCGCGACAAGGAAAACTGCGCCTTGTCCGTGTTGGCGGGCGCACCCTTGTCGACGGCGATAGCCTGCGGACGCTGTTGCGAGAGGGCTGCTGATGGGTTGCCCCATGGAAACGGCTACCCTCCTACGCAACGCATTGAGCTTGGCGAAGGACTGCATCCCGGTTTTCCCATGCGACCGGGACAAGCGGCCCCTCACACCCCATGGTTTCCTGGACGCGACAACTGACCCGACAACATTGCGAGCAATGTTCGCGCTGCCACTTGCGGCACTTGTCGCAGTTCCGACTGGCGAACCCTCTGGCATCGTGGTCCTGGACGGCGATTTAAAGGCAAGTTCGGATGGCCGTGCCACGCTGCGCCAGTGGACCCAAGATGGCCAGTTACCCCGCACGCGCGTATGCCAAACACGCCGCGGCGGAGTGCACCTGTTCTATCGCCACAACCCCGCGCGGCCTG
Source organism: Rhodospirillales bacterium (assembly GCA_947460455.1). Classification (GTDB taxonomy): domain Bacteria; phylum Pseudomonadota; class Alphaproteobacteria; order Acetobacterales; family Acetobacteraceae; genus CAMDGX01. The sequence continues at coordinate 31,318 of CANHKG010000011.1, forward strand.
TCCGGTGCAGCCAAAGCAAGCTAGCGCCCCAAGTCGACGTACGAGGCGACGGCGGATACATCGTTTGGTGGGCCGCATCGGGCGGTGCCGTGCTGGTCGACGTGCCTCTAGGCGAATTGCCCGACTTACCCGACTGGGTCGCCAAAGCGCTGGAGCCGAGCCTTACCGCGCGGCGAGAGGCACCCCGCTACATCCCTATGGCATCTGGCCACAACGGCGCCGAGCGGCGCTTAGAGGCGGTAATCAGGGCGGCCGCCCTTGCCCCGGATGGTTCACGCAACGGCACGCTGTACTGGGCTTCTCGGCGATGCGCAGAGATGGTGGCGGAAGGCGTTCTAGCCCCTGGTGCTGCGCATGAGGTGCTTGTGGAGGCAGCCCGGCATGCGGGCCTGAGCCCGCGAGAAGCGGCGGCTACCGTCGCATCTGGCTTGCGATGGGGAGGCACCCATGGACGGTGACACCCAAGCAGCGGCAGCGGCTTTCGTGCAGGCAGCCATTTCCCTGCCTGTGGCAGAGAAGCGCCCCCTGTTCCGTTCCCCGCCAGCGGCACCCGATTTTCCGACACATGCACTAGGCGCTCTCAGGCAACCGGCGGATGCGGTGCACACGATGACGCAAGCGCCCTTCGCCATGTGCGCTCAATCGGTGCTGGCGGCGGTGACGCTGGCCGTTCAGCCGCACCGCGACGTCCTGTTGCCTGGTCCTGGGCGCCGACCGTTGACCGGCCTGTTTCTCACGGTGGCGGAGTCCGGCGAGCGCAAGACCGGAGTTGACCGCCTGGCGCTGCGGGCAGTGTATGCTTTCGAGCAATCCCTGGACGAAAATTACCCTCCGCAGTTCGCGAATTACGTGAACGATCTAGAAGCCTGGAAGGCAGCCCGCGCCGCCGCAGTGAAGGGCAACAAAGACAATCGGGCATCGTTACGGAAAGCGCTAGACGCTACAGGCCCGGAACCTACAAAGCCCCCCGCCCCGATGTTGCTGGTATCCGACCCGACGCCAGAGGCGCTGGTGCTGCACCTAGCGGGACGTCCATGGGGAGGCGTGTTCACCAGCGAAGGCGGACTACTTCTCGGCGGCGCTGCCTTCAATGACGAAACCCGGTTGCGGACCGGTGCACTTCTCAACAACCTTTGGGACGGCGAACCAATCCGCCGCTTGCGCGTGGTGACCGGGAATGCATTTCTGCCGGGGCGGCGGTGCAGCGTGCACATCATGTTGCAGCCGACGTTGACCGCCCGCCTGTATGGCGACGCCGAACTTAGCGGCATTGGCGTGCTAGCCCGGGCACTGACCGTGTATCCGGAGACGCGGCAGGGCATGCGGCTACACCGTCCCACCGACCCTGTCGCAGTGGACGTGCTTGACGAGTACGACGCGCGCTTGACGGAGTGGCTTGAACGGACGCCCCGGAGCCGAGACGGCAACGCCGACGCACTTGATCCTGAGCCTATCCCTCTGAGCCGTGACGCTGAGAAGGCTTGGATCACCTTCTATAACGAGACTGAGATTGCGCAGCGGGAGGGTGGCGCGCTGTGTAGCATCCACCCCTTCGCGTCAAAGCTCGCGGAGCATGCCGGGCGGCTGGCGGCGGTGCTGCAACTCTATGCGGCCCCGGATGCGGTAGAGGTCTCGGCGGAGTCCATGGCTGGCGGGATCGCGCTGGCGCGCTACTACAGCGCCGAAATGCTGCGGCTGAATGGCACAGCCAACATACCCATAGACCTACAACACGCGGCGGCGTTGCTCGAATGGTGGCAGGGAACGGGCTGCGCCGAGATGCACCTCGCAAGGGCGTATCAGTTCGGGCCGAACGCACTTCGCAGCGCCAACGCTGCACGGGCGGCGTTCGTGGCACTCGCCAACCATGGGCATGCAGTCCCGATGCGATCCGGCGCCGAGGTCGACGGCAAGAAGCGGCAAGAGGCGTGGCGCTTAGCGGATTAGCGACATTAGCAAGGGGGCCATCTTGAGCGTAGAAAGCGAGGACCGCCAAACCGCCTACCGGCGCCGCAAGCGCAACCGCCTTATGCTGGTGCCGATCGAGGTCGGGGTAACAGAGGTCCGGGCACTTCAAAGCCTGGAATTGCTTCCGGCTGGCGCGCCGTCAAAGGCAGAGATGGCGGCGGCGGTGCAGCGGTTTCTATCCTGCGCTCCCGCCATCGCCGACATACCCAAGAGGTTCTACCCGGGATGACCGCGTTTCAGGGCAAACCCGCGCGCGCGTGCATCATGGAGTGCCGCACGTGAGAAGCGACGGAGTCACGCCACGGTGCGGAGCAATGACGCGGGCGGGACACCAGTGCCGCCGCAAGCCGGTGCCGGGCAAACGCCGCTGTCCCAATCACGGCGGGCTGTCGACCGGCCCTAGGACGGCCGAGGGCAAGGCGCGGGCACTGGCAGCGTTGCAGCGTTGCAGCGCGGCAGGGAGGCGAAGCGCAGTCGGAGCGGTGACGCTATCTCCTGGTAACAGCGGCGCTGTGCGGCATTCCTGACTACGGCGTGACGACGGTTCCGGCGTTCCCGCGCAATACGCGCGGGCGCGCGGGCGCGCGGGCGCGTCATGGAGTGCAACCGATAACGTCCTCGCGAAATGACAGACATATCAGCGACTGCGATCCAGCCCGTGCTTCCACGCGCCCCCGCCAGGGACCCTATTAAGAAAGCACGCTGTCTTTTACCTCCAACAGAGAATTGGGAAGACGCTATCTGTCGCTAGTTTAGCGATGTCCTTGGAGTTTATAGCGGTGCTATCCGATTTTTTGGTCAAGAGGATGTCGTTTTCTAGTAAGAACGCCTCTAAGACGGATCCACGTATTGCATAATTCATTGACTGAGGTACTGTTCCGGTGCTCTGCAACGCTTTGATATCATTAACTCTTGCCACTGCGACCCCAATGACGGCGCCGGAAGCGTCTAGAACTGGACCACCGCTGTTGCCCGGTTGTAGGCTTGCGTTTAGCTGAAAATGCATCGGCGTATCTGCGATACCCTTAAGTGAAGTAACAATCCCGTTTGTGAGATTTAGGCTTGTGGAAATCGATCCATAATAAGGAAAACCGGCAAGAAACAAATTCTCCCCAAGATCGATTGTCTGGTCGCGCCGGAGTTTCAAAAATGGCCTAGTGCTGGACTCAGTATCAATTAACGCTAAATCTCTTTTAGAATCTATAGATACTACTTTCAGGTTTTTTCCGTCGGAATCAGTCACAAGATTGCATTTATCGATAACATGAGAGTTTGTTACAGATACCCCGTTTGGGGATATCGAAAATGCAGTCCCGGCCCCAACGATCTTTCGAGGGATTTCTTTGTCGTTTGGTCTTTCTGCGACAGGAGGTTGGCTAGGCGTTTGAGGGCGGCGTTGGACGGGTTCACCGTCCAACGTATTCGGCATATCGTTTCCAACCCATTTGAGGACCGCCACTATGGTCGGTGCAGCGTCTGGATCGGGCAGCACTTTTGTACCATCGGGGGAAAAATCAGTGCTGATTGCAGTCGCAATGAGACTATATTTTGGAACGTCGCTCCTCATCCCTAATAAAAACCCGCTCCACCCAACCTGAGTGATGTCGTATCGGATATATAGCTTCATCTCATCTTTTGTCGTAAATGAAATTACCTGCCGAAATGGGCGAGAAAGACGGTAATCAATTGACTTAACGTCGAAACCTGAAGTTAGCCCCTCAACAAATGGAACTATATTTGATTCTTGTTTTCGGCTTGATATTAAATAAACTCCACGGTTCCCAATATATTTTGTCCTTAAGGCCTCGACGCCGACCGCAGGGAGTTGTTCTGGGCTAACGTATTTGCTTGGATATCCAATTGTCGCACCCGTTTTTGGATCAATCCAGACTTTCCAACCGACTTCATCCTTAGCTTTCCAAGCAAATCCCATGAGACTCGCGATCTCACGCGGCGTCAGTCCGCCGGTTCTGTCGGACCGATAGCGCTTACGCCACGCGTCAACGGCAGACTGCGTCATCGGTCCCCACCCACCATCCTTTAGGCCAACGTAGACCTCATTCCAGACTAGGGCGTCCTGGATGTAACGTACGTCGCCGTTCGTTAAGCTAGTTTGGGCAATCCCAGTATCTCCCCACGGCACGGATGTCTGGGACCAACTGGGAGACGCTAGGGCGCTACCCAAGATAACGAATGCAACGGCAAGAGTGTGGCGCACGTTAATATCCAGCGTACGGTGATATGCTACTGTGCGCAAAAAGCTTCCAATATGCGAGTCTTGATCGCATTGAACCTGCGTCCCTTAGCGACATGAATCTTGTTGCGGCTTCCAGCCTGGTGGAGTGAGGGATTGGCGACGCGTCACACATGGGCTCAGGCTTGAGTTTCCCTGACTACAAGCACGGTCGGTGTGGCATCTGCCGCCAGTGGGTAGCGTGGTCGCGTATCCACTCGCCCGGATTGGCTTGGCCGATCCAACCCTGTGGCTCACCGATCGCGCTGGCAGGGACATAGATCAAAACAATTTCGTTTTTGGGCATTGAGGCGGCGGGCTTCCAAAGGGCGGCTTCCTGTATGGCTGGGTCGGCGATTGCTTTCCCAGCCGGTCTACCCATGCTCACTCCTGCGTCGCATCACGTACAGCCCCTCTAAGGCCAGTCGGCTTGCGATGTGCTCGGCGCTGAGCGTCGCGAGGTACACGTCGCCTAGACGCGAGGTCGCTCCACCATTGCGGATGATCTTTGCGAGGAGGGCTTCTAACTCCTCATCCGACACTTGCTGAAGGGATGGTTCATCGAACATGGGCGAACGGTAGCGGTCGAGAGAGAACGAATCAAGAACACTTTTCGAAACTTGGCGCGGCGATGTGACTGAAGGCACCACTGGACAAAATCAATATGAACACATAGATTATGTTCATTGACGGTTGAGGACGGTCCCAATGCGCCAGGTTGTCGCCTATCTCCGGGTTTCGACCGATCGGCAGGGCAAGAGCGGCCTTGGCATCGAGGCGCAGCGCGAGGCGGTGACCCGGTTCGCTGCCGCTGAGGGCTTGGAGGTGCTGGCCGAGTTCGTGGAGGTCGAAACCGGCAAGGGGTGTGATGCCCTGGACCGCCGTCCGATGTTGCGGGCTGCGCTGGCAGCCGCGCGCAAGGCGAAGGCAGCCGTGGTGGTAGCGAAGCTGGACCGGTTGAGCCGCGACGTATCTTTCATCGCGGGCCTAATGGCGCAGCGGGTACCGTTCATCGTGACGGAGTTGGGCGCCGATGCGGACCCGTTCATGATCCATATCTATGCGGCCCTGGCGCAGAAGGAGCGGGCGATGATCGCCGATCGCACGCGCGTGGCGCTGGCAGCCAAGAAGGCTCAGGGGGCAGCGCTGGGCAACCGGACGAACCTGCCGGAAGCTCAGGCTATGGGCGTGGCGGCGATCAAGGGTGCTGCGGATGAGTTCGCGGCCAACGTGCTGCCGATCGTAAGGCAGTTGCAGGCGTCAGGCGTGGTGACGGTGCGGGCTATCGCCGAGGCGCTGAACGCGAGGAACATCCGCACGGCGCGGGGTGGGGAGTGGCACGGGAGCACAGTCCGAAATCTACTGTCACGAAACAGTCGCGCCCAGTTGCCGATGGCAACCGGGCATGGGGTGTGTAGCTAACGAATTTCCCTATATGTCAAAGCTTTAGGTCGGAGCAACTACCCAACGGCGCGGACTTTGGCCGGTCGATAACCAAACCGAGGGGTCCGGCCTTCGGTAGCTTCCTTAGCGTTTTCCCAGGCTTCATTTGTGGCGCGCTTTAAGGACTTCCTGTCGGAAGACGTGAGGCGACGAACAGAGACCGATCCGCTTTCCTTCTGGGTCTGTGAGGTGTTCGATTGCATAGCCCGTCTCCAAGGTGATCAGTGGCGCCAAGGCACCGCCATGCGCGGACATTAGCGTCTGATGGGTGGATGGTGCGAGAGCCAATTTTACGTCGCGCCCTTCGGCCGCTGCAAGGCCACTCATACATAAGACACGCGAACCTTGTCGCTCTATGAATCCCTTCAGCGCAGCCATGGTTCCGCCAGTCGTAACAACGTCATCCACGATTATGTAATTACCCGGAAAGATGTTGCCAGAAAACGTTACGGGGTTCGCTAGACGGGGCCAAAAACCGCTCCGTGTGCGCCTAATTCCGTCATACTGGTATATCGACATACAAACCTTGAGGCCCAATTCGCTCGCAACGATAAAAGCTAACGAATGGGGGAGAGCATTGCGTGGATTGTCGTAAGTTCGGGCCGGAGCAACCACATAAGTCTCATTTATAAGACTTTGTTGTACATGATCTCCAATACTATAGACTGATTCTTCATCAAGAAAATATTCAACGATTTCATTGGCAGCTTGTGCGTTGCCTCCGCTCTTCGCCAGCAAGTATTTCGAATGCTTACGAAGGCAAGGCCCCTCGGCTTTCCATGCGCAATGAATTAATACGTCCGGAAAGTCGTGCGGCCATGGAGTCCGCATCCCTGTCGGGACCGTGGCATTTTGAGCTGCCGACATCTAGCCTCGCCGAGACTTAAGAACGCTTTGAGCCGCCATTGATAACGCTTTCCGTTCCAAGGCGGCGAACCGCATTCGGTGCGAGGTCGATATCGCAGCATACTAAGCAGGTTCGATACTAGAGCCAATGCCCTGACGTATGTCCAAACTCCGTTAGCTTCTGCTGATGTAATGGGGATGGTTTAGGGGATAAAGCGCAAATGCCTTATTATATATTTGTTTTTATGGACTTTCTAGCGGACACCCTCTCCGCCACGCAGCCTTAGCGAACGCTACTCGCTGCCCCCAAGCTACTCGCTTCCCTCTGGCACCAGGGATTTGATCAGCTCGAACACCCGCTTGCGCACCGCCGGATCGGTGATGCGGTAGTAGGCGCGCACTAGCTCCAGCGTCTCGCGCCGGTTCATCGCCTCATCCGCAGCGCCGCCGAAGCTTTCCTGCCCGTCGGCGAAGCCGAAGCTGCGCCGTGCGCCCAGCGCCGCGGCCTGGCCGCCATAGCTGGCCGCCAGCGGCTCGGGCATGTCGTCGAAGAAGAAGCTGATCGGCACATCGAGCACGCGCGACAGGTCGAACAGGCGGGAAGCCCCCACCCGGTTCACGCCGCGCTCGTATTTCTGAACCTGCTGGAAGGTCAGTCCCAGCGCCTCGCCCAGCCGCTCCTGCGACATGCCCAGCAGCGTGCGCCGCAGGCGAATGCGCGAGCCGACATGGGCGTCGATCGGGCTTGAACGCGATTCCCGCTCAGGGCGTGCGCCGGGCTCTTCGTCCCCGTCACCGATCGATCCCGACATGCCTACCCCATCCTGCTGTCGGGCATCCTGCCCGGACTCAACCGGCCCAGCACGCGCAACCCCGCATGGGCCACCCGTTCCTGGTTGCCCCAAACCATAGCCCTGCAACCTGAGATCGTCAACGAATTATGAAACACTCGTTGTTTTGTCTCGTGCGTGGAGAATTCGTGACAAACGGGCGCAACCCAGCGCTACCCCAAGCGTCAAAACTGATAGAAACGCCGGCACCGCCAACCCCCAGCGCGCGAACAGCGTCGGCGGCAACGCCCCCGGCAGCGCCAGCGAAATCGTGCCCATTTCGTTCATGCCGATCCGTCCCAGTTCCCGCCCGAAGGCATCGTAGCCGGCGGAGATGCCCGTATTGGCCGCGCGCATGATCGGCAGCCCCTCCTCCACCGCGCGCAGCCGGGCGGCGGCGAGGTGCTGGCGCGGGCCGGAGGAATTGCCGAACCAGGCGTCGTTCGTCACCGTCACCAGCCAGTCCGGCCGGTCGGACCGGTCCAGCACCGTGCCGGGGAAGATCGCCTCGTAGCAGATCAGCGGCGAGACCGGCGGCAGCCCCGGCACCCGCAGCGTTTCGGGCCCGGGGCCCGGCTGGAAGCCCGAGGGCCCGAACTCCACCGGCAGCGGCAGCCAGTTGGGCTGGTACTCGCCGAACGGCACCAGATGCCACTTGTCGTACAGCGCCACCGGCGGCCCCGCCCCGGCCAGCGCCACCAGGCTGTTATAGGGCCGCCGCGCCCCGTCGAACCGCACCGTGCCGACCAGCGAGGGCACCACCGTGCCATCCGCCCGCCGGCTGGCCGCCGCGATCATCGCCCAGGCGCCGGCGTCCCGATCCAGCAAATAGGGGCTCGCCGTCTCCGGCCACACCACCACCGCCGGCCCCTCGCTGCCCACCACCGCCTCGCGCGTCAGCGCCAGGTACCGATCGAAGATCGCCGCCATCAGGCCGCGATCCCATTTCTGCCCCTGTTCCACGTTGCCCTGCACGAGAATCACGGTGACCCCCGGCGCCGCCCCCGCCGGCTGCCCCAGCCGCCACCAGCCTAGCCCGGCCCACAGCGCCAACACCGCCAGCCCACCCGCCACCGCCCGCCGCCCCAGCAGCGGCGTGGCCGCCAGCGCCAGCGTCACCAACGTCAGCCCATGCACGCCGATCCACGCCGCCGGCTGCAGCATCACGTCGCCCGCCCAGCCCGGCACCGCCCACACGCTGCCCCAGGGGTTCCAGGGAAACCCGGTCAGAACGAACTGCCGCGCCAGCTCCGTCACGCCCCAGGCGCCGACCAGCGCCGCCACCCGCGACCACCCCGCAGGGAACCGCCACGCCACCGCCGTCGCCGCCGCGATGAACAACGCCATCCCCGCCGCCAGCGCCGGCACCGCCAACGGCACCAGCCACCAGTAGCGCGCCGCCTCGAAAAGGATCGCCTCGGTCACCCAATACAGCCCGGCCACATGATGCCCGAAACCGAACGCAAACCCCGCCGCCCACGCCCCGCGCCAGCGCGCCTGGCCACCGATCGCCCGCAGCAACGCCGGCACCGCCAACCACAACACCGGCACCAGATGCACCGGCGGCAACGCCAGCGCCGACACCACACCCCAGGCCACCATCCGCAGCAAGCGCATCTCCTTGGTTAAGGGGAGGCAAGACCAGGGCTCCGCCCTGGACCCGGCAGGGGCGCTGCCCCTGCACCCCGCCAGGGACCTGAGGTCCCGGGACCCACATCAGTTTGTTCCGCCTTCGGCGGGGGAGGGGCCATCGAGGCGGTAGAGAGACCCGGATGGCCCCTCCCCCGCCGAAGGTGGAAAAGTGGAGGGGTCTGGGGCCTAAGGCCCCAGCGGGATCCAAGGGCAGGGCCCTTGGTCGGGGTCCGGGGTGAAACCCCGGCCTTACCTCCCCGGAACCACGATGCGTTCTGCCGGGACGGGCTGGCCGGTGAGGTGGGCGGCGATGCATTCGGCGGCCATGAGGCCCATGTTGACCAGCGACCCGTCGGTCACGCCCGAGACGTGCGGGGTGGCGAGCACGCGGGGGTGGGTGCGCAGGGCGTAGTCGGCGGGGGGGGGTTCGGTTTCGAACACATCCAGCGCCGCGCCGGCGATGTGGCCGCTGTCCAGCGCCGCATGCAGGGCGGCTTCGTCGATGAGGCCACCGCGGGCGGTGTTCACCAGCCAGCTGCCGGCGGGCATCTGGGCCAGCGCGGCGGCATTGATGATGTGGTGGGTCTGCGGCGCGTAGGGGCAGTGCAGCGACAGCACCTCGCTGTGGCGCAGCAGGGTGGGGAGGTCTGGCGCGGCGGAGATGCCGTCGGGCAGGGTGGTGGTGCCGCCGGGGCGGCCGAGGGCCATGATGTGCATGCCGAAGGGCTGGGCGAGCAGGGCCACGTCGCGGGCGATGGCGCCGAAGCCGAGCAGGCCGAGGCGCAGGCCGCGGATGTCACGCACCTTGGTGGCACCGCCGCGCCAGTTGCCGGCGGCAATGGTCTCGCCCAGGGCGCGGAAATCCTTGGCCATGGCCAGGATCATGGCCAGCGTATGCTCCGCCACCGCGCGGGTGTTCGAGCCCGGGGCACGGGCAACCATGATGCCGCGGGCGCGGGCGCCTTCCAGGTCCACGTCGTCCACGCCCACGCCGTGGCGGGCGACGATCGACAGGCGCGCGGAGGCATCCAGTGCCGCGGCGGTGACCGGGCCCTGGCGGGTGAGGATGGCGTGTGCCTGGACCTCCCGCGTGAGGGCGGCGACCGCCTCGGCGCTGGGGTAGGGCGGCATGTAGTGGATGGTGCAGCCGGCCGCCTCCAGCACCGCCACGGCGGGTTCTGCCAGGCGCGGGGAGGTCATGATCACGTCGAACCGGCTCATGCTTCCGGCTCCCGTGTGGTGCGCTCGTAGTGCTTGAAGTACTTGTCGGTGATGAGATCGGTCTTCACGACGATGGCAACGTCCACGGTGTTGAACTGGCTGTCGATCACCGCGCCGTCGCCGACGAAGCCGCCCAGGCGCAGGTAGCCCTTGATCAGCGGCGGCAGGGCGGCCAGGGCGCGCAGCGGTGCGATCGTGGCGGGATCCAGGCGGCGCATCTCCACGTAGCGGGAGGCGACGGCGCGCGGGCGCAGCTCCGGCGGGGCCAGGTGGTGGGCGTGCAGGTAGGTGAGTTCGGTGGCCAGGGCGTCGGGGTCGGTGCCCGGCAGGCTGGCGCAGCCGAACATCAGGCCGATGCGGTGGCGGAAGACATAGGCGGCGATGCCGCGCCACAGCAGCTGCATCACGGCGCGGTTGCGGTGGGCGAGATCGACGCAGGAGCGGCCGAGTTCCATCACCTCGCCGGGGAAGGCGATGACGGCGCCGAGCTCGTACTCGTCGGCGGAGTAGAAGCCGCCGGCTTTCTGGGCGGCCTGGCTGCGGATCAGGCGATAGGTGCCGACCACGCCTTCCGGGCCCGGGCCGATGGCGTGGTCCACCACCAGCAGGTGGTCGGCCACCGCATCGAAGCGGTCGCGGTCGCGGCCGGTGGCGCGGGTGGCTGCATCGGGGTGGGCGCCCATTTCCTCATAGAAGATGCGGTAGCGCAGCGCCTGGGCGGCATCGATCTCGGCGGCGGTGGTGGCGATGCGCACGCCGAGCGTGCCGCTGCGCAGCTCGCCGAAGCCGGCATCGGGGTCGGCGGGGGCATCGGGCGTGGTAGGAGCGTTCACTGGCGGCGGCCTGTCCCGTTCGGCGCGCGTTTCGGCGCGGCGGCTTCGGTGGGCTGGACCTCCCGCCGGCGGCCGAACAGCTCCAGCCGGTGGGAGACGAGGTCGAAGCCCAGGCGGGTGGCGATGGCCTTCAGCACGCGCTCGTGCTCCGGGTCCTCGAATTCGATCACACGGCCGGTTTCCACGTCGATCAGGTGGTGGTGGTGGCCGTGCTCGGTGGGTTCGTAGCGGGCGCGGCCGCCGCCGAAATCCCGGCGTTCCAGGATGCCGCGCTCCTCCAGCAGGCGCACGGTGCGATAGACGGTGGCAATCGAGATGCGGGCATCCAGCTGCACCGCGCGGCGGTACAGCTCCTCCACGTCGGGATGGTCGTCGGCGTCTGACAGTACGCGCGCGATCACGCGGCGCTGCCCCGTCATCTTGAGGCCCCGTTCGACGCAGAGGCGTTCGATGCGGCTTTCCATCCGATCTCCCGTGCCCACCGTAGCCCACGCCCCCAATTGATGCCTTCAGGGCATGGCGGCGCCCAACGGCACAGGTGGGCCGCCCCACCGTGCCGTATCAGAACCTGCGTAGCCGATAGGGGCTCGCCGTGTCCATGCAGGGGGCGGGGCGGGATGCCCCGCCGTTCAGCCCTGCGCGGTGCTCAACGGGCGCGCGGCTTGGTGCCGAGGCCGATCTTCTTGGCCAGGGAGGAGCGGTGGCGGGCATAGTCGGGCGCGACCATGGGGTAATCGGCCGGCAGGCCCCAGCGCTCGCGGTACTGGTCGGGCGTGAGGTTGAAGGAGGTCTTGAGGTGGCGCTTCAGCATCTTGAGCTTCTTGCCGTCCTCCAGGCAGATGATGTGGTGGGGGAAGATGGATTTCTTCACCGGCACGGCGGGCTGCGGCTTGTCGGCCTGCGCCGGCTCGCGCGCCACGGTGGACAGGGTGCGGTACACATCCTGGATCAGCGCCGGCAGGGCGTCTGGCGCCACGTTGTTCTTGGAGACATGGGCGGACACGATCTGCGCTGTCAGCGCCAATACATCGGCAGTTCCGGCATCGTCGCTCATTCACGGCCCCTTTCATGGGTTTGGACTTGCCGTATATATGAATTGGGCGACACCGCTTCGCAACGGACGTTTTTGCGGCACGACAACATGGGATGGAGTGGCCATGGCCGAGGACGGCAACACCGGGGCGGACCGCACGCTGGACATCACGCGCGACCTCTGCCCGATGACCTTCGTGCGCACCCGCCTGGCCCTGGACCGGATGACGCCAGGGCAGACGCTGCTGGTGGTGCTGAAAGGCGAGGAGCCTCGGCGCAACGTGCCGCGCAGCGCGCGCGAGCACGGCCACGAGGTGCTCGCGGAAGAAACCGGGCCGGATGGGCTGACGCGGCTGCTGCTGCGCCGCGCCTGAGCTCTAGGCTTTGGCCTGCTTCACCAAGTCGCGCAGTTCATCGAGCGCCTCGGCCACGCGACTGTTCAGCGCGCCGAGCGCCTCGCCATTGGCTTTCTGGATCAGCTCGCCCATCTCGCGGGTGTTGGCCACCGCGCGCTCATAGGTGGTCTTCAGCAGCTCGGCCTGCTTGGCGGCCTTGTCTTGCGGGCCGTCGCCGCCGGCCAGGGCCTTCAGCGTTTCGGTCAGCTCCGCCATCGTTTGCTGCATGATCTCCATGTGCCGGCGGGCGACGGCCTGGGCGCCTTCCAGGGC